>NZ_JAHLPS010000076.1 GCF_018918055.1 Caproiciproducens sp. MSJ-32 | reverse complement strand
GTGTTTTGTTTTTTGTAATTATATTTTAACACTAAAAAGGGATGATTTCTTTTTAATTTTTTTGAACAAAAAATCCTTTAATTTCAATGCCTTTCGGCATTACTTGCCGAATCCAAGTTAATAAAGCAATATTAATATAATAGTATAAAATAATAGCTTTTTAAAATAATAAGCAATAATAATAGGATTTTTAAACTATTAATAGAAAAAATATTATGTTAAAATGTTAAATGTGGAAAGGAAGGGATTGAAATGAAAAGCTTATCAGATTCGTATGTATTATCAAATAATGTAAAAATACCTTGTCTAGGTTTTGGTACTTGGCAGACTCCAGACGGTGAAATTGCAATTTCTTCGGTAGAAGAAGCAATTAGAGTTGGTTATAGACATATAGATACTGCTGCTGTTTATGGTAATGAAGAAAGTGTTGGAATTGCAATTAAAAATAGTAATATTCCAAGGGAAGATATTTTTGTAACAACTAAGGTCTGGAACACTGATCAAGGTTATGACAGCACCCTCAAAGCTTTTGATGAATCTTTGAGAAAGCTTTGCTTAGATTATTTGGATTTATATTTGATTCATTGGCCTGTGCCTAAAATTTTTAAAGATAATTGGGAAAAAATAAGTATTGAGACTTGGAGAGCTTTTGAAAAGTTATATAAGGAAGGTAAAGTAAGGGCTATAGGAGTAAGTAATTTTAAACCTCATCACATTCAAAATTTAATAGATAATTGTGATATTGTACCAATGGTAAATCAAATTCAATTACATCCAGGATTAAATCAAGAAGAAACAGTTAAGTATTGTAGGGAAAATAATATTCTAGTAGAGGCTTATAGTCCTCTTGGAACAGGTAATATATTTACTATAAATGATTTAGATCCTATAGCAGAAAAATATAATAAGACTGTTGCTCAGGTTTGTTTAAGATGGTCATTACAAAAGGGACATTTACCACTTCCAAAATCAGTTACACCAAGCAGAATATTAGAAAATACTAAAATATTTGATTTTGAGCTTGATGAAGAAGATATGAACTTAATTGATAATTTAAATAATAATTTTAAAAAGGTAAAGGATCCAGATAATATTAATTTCTAAAGAAAGAAAAATTATATAGAAAAGGTAGATAAATTGGAGTATAAGATTAAAACTTTTGATGAATTAACTAACAAAGAGTTATATTCAATTTTAAGACTACGTTCTGAAATATTTGTAGTAGAACAAAATTGCATATATCAAGATACGGATAATAAGGATTTAAAGGCTTATCACTTGATGGCTGTTGATAAGGGAGAGCTTGTAGCTTATTTAAGAATATTAAATAAGGGAGTATCATATAAGGAAACATCTATTGGAAGAGTTGTTGTAAAAAAAGAATATAGAAGAAGAAAACTTGGGCTGGAAATAATTAATAGGGCAATAGATTATATTAAAGATATCATGAAAGAAAATGAAATAAGGATATCTGCTCAAGTATATGCAAAAAATCTTTATAAAAAAGCAGGATTTAAAGAAGTATCAGAGGAATATTTAGAAGATGATATTCCACATGTGGAAATGCTATATAAGTAATCTTTTAAACTATTTTATATGATAAAATTAAATTTTATTCTAGGACTGTTTAATAACAGTCCTTTTTTATTATAATGATTAAAAATTTTATTAGTTAACAACTTTCTAACAACTATACTTAATTTATAAAAACTCCTAAATATAATGTATTATATAAATAGAAGAAGTAGTTTTGAATATGAGAAAATCTATTATTTTAATTTTATTGTTAATTTTTATACTTGTAGGGTGTAGTGGTAAACTGGTTATAGATGAAAATACAAAAGATAAGGGAATATTAAATAAATACAATATAATAGTTAAAGAAATAAATGATAATTTTTAATATGACTATCAGTTTTTTATCCCCCTTTATTTTAAAGATAATAATGTGATAGGAATTATAGATATAATAAGAGAGGGGATTTTTACAAGTATGAGGTAAATGTACCTATTAAAATTAATTCTAAGAGGGAATTCCTACCAAATGATAATGAGGCTTTAAATAAATTGTTATAGAAACAGTTTTTGAAGTAAATTATATAATAAGATAAGAAATATAAAAAATACATTAAAATGAAGATTATTATCAAGAATAAGTTTTAGCTTTGATAAAGGAAGTTGAAATAAGATTTATATAAAGAAATTTTTATAATTATTTATGATAATGGTGAAAATGTAGTATTTGAAATAAAATAATATAATAGTAAATATTACCAGGGAAATAATAGATAGATTGTTAGAACCTTTTATAAAATATAACAATATAAGAGACAGAGAAAAAGAAATAAGTACTTCTGGATTAGGACTATATATGTAAGGAAATATCAAAAGAAAATGGATGGAAATTAACAGATCATATAAAAGATAAGTATATTATCTTTATTTTAAAGATATAATTTAAATACTAAGAATTAGCAATATCAGGAGAGTGATTTATATCAAAAAGTTTGGTGAATTAATATTGCTTATTGGAATATTAATAATTATATTATTAGCAGTTGCAATAATAATGAATATTATTCCTAAAAATAGTCATTTAATTGCAACATTATTTGTGATATCATTAATTTTTATTGGAATAGGTATAAGTATAAAAAAGGCTAATAGATATCTTTAATAGTAGTTAAATTGAAGAAAATTTAAAAAGAGATGTGATAT
>NZ_JAHLPS010000048.1 GCF_018918055.1 Caproiciproducens sp. MSJ-32 | reverse complement strand
ACCCTGTGATTCCAATATTTCTTATAAATATAAGTTATATCCATGTACTTTATTATGTCAATTATGAAAATCTAAGAATGATTGAGTATATTAAAGAAAATTAAAGATTATAGAGGGAGGAATTTATGAAAAAAATAAATTCAAGAATAATTTATATGTTATTAATTTTAGGGAGTATTTCAATTTACTTTACAAGCTGTGCATCAGCTAGTAATAATGAATCAAATAGTAGTGGAAATGCTATAATAGGTATTTCTGGATCTACTTCAGTAGGGCCCTTAATGGAAAAGTTAGCAGAGGCTTATGAAGAGGAAAACCAGGGAGTATCTATTGAAATAAATCAAGTTGGATCTTCTGCAGGAATTAAGGATGCCATAAATGGAATTTCAGAAATAGGAATGTCATCAAGAGCTCTTAAAGAAGAAGAGAAACAAGAAGTTAAGGGTACAGTCATTGCCTATGATGGCATTGCAGTAATAACAAATAAAGATAATCCAATTAAAAATCTTACTATGGATGAGATAAGAGGAATTTTTACAGGAGAAATAACTAATTGGAAAGAAATAGAAGGTGGAAAGGATGCACCTATAGTAGTTGCTTCTAGAGAAGATGGTTCAGGAACGAGAGATGCCTTTCAAGAGTTAGTAGATTATACAACAGAAGATCTAATTAGAAATTCACTTATTTCTAATGGTAATGGAGGTTTAAAACAAATAGTTATTGGAAATAAAAATGCAGTTGCTTTTGTCTCCTTTGAATACCTAGATGATTCTGTAAATATTGTAAGGGTTGATGGAATTGAGCCTACAGCTGAAGCAGTGAGAAATGGGAATTATAAGATTTCTAGACCTTTCTTAGTTGTAACAAAAGAAAGTAGATTAACTGAAAATGGTCAAAAATTAATTGATTTTATTTTAAGTGAAGAGGGACAAAAAATTGTGCTAGATAATAAATTGATTCCTGTTAAATAAGTAACTTACATTAGGAGAGGATAATATGTTAAATATAAATGAAAAAAATAATAATAGTAAATATTTAGCTGAAAAAGTATCAAAAATAATATTTTTATCTAGTGCCTTTATAGCAGTATTAAGTTTATTAGTAATTATAGGCTTTGTTTTTTATAAGGGATTGACGCCTTTTATTTCAAAAGGATATTCATTTATAGATTTTATTACTGGAACTGAATGGTACCCTAGTTCCGATAAGTATGGAGTACTTCCAATGATAGTGGCTTCAATTTATGGAACACTAGGTTCTTTAGTTTTAGGGGTACCTGTAGGAATTTTAACTGCAGTATTTATTGCTGAACTAGCAACAAAGAAAATAGGAAAGTTAATATCAACTGCTGTAGAATTATTAGCTGGTATTCCATCAGTTTTATTTGGAGTATTTGGATTAGCAGTTATAGTTCCCTGGATAATGAATAGCTTTAATTTAGCAAAAGGACAAAGTATTTTAGCAATTATTATAGTTTTATCAATAATGATGCTGCCTACAATAGTTACAGTTTCAGAAAGTGCAATAAGAGCTGTTCCTTATAGTTATAAGGAAGCTTCCCTTGGCTTAGGAGCATCTCATATAGAAACAACCTTCAAAGTGGTTTTACCAGCTGCAAAATCTGGTATACTATCAGCTGTTGTTCTTGGCCTAGGCAGGGCAATAGGTGAAACTATGGCAATAATATTAGTTGCAGGTAATTCAGTTACAATGCCAAAATCAATAATGGATTCTGTAAGGCCCTTAACAACTAATATTGCTTTGGAAATGGGATATGCTTTTGGTACCCATCAGGAAATGCTATTTGCTACGGGGGTAATTTTATTTGTATTTATATTGTTACTTAATTATATATTAAGTAAACTTTCTAGTAAGGAAGGTAAGTAGTATGAGAAAATTTAAAGAAAATTTATTAAAATTTATTGTTTATTTATCTGCATGTATTACAGTTGGCCTACTTATTATGATTTTAGGTTATATATTTGTAAAAGGTTTTTCTATGTTAAGTTGGGATTTTATCGTTAATGATTATGCAGCTTCAGGGGATGGTGGAATATTTCCAATGATTATAGCTACATTATATACAGTAATATTATCAATAGCTATTGCAACTCCTATAGGAGTGTTAGCAGCAATTTACCTAGCAGAATATGCAAAGCAAGGAAGAACTGTTAGAATAATAAGATTTGCTGTACAAAGTTTAGCGGGTATTCCATCAATAGTATATGGATTATTTGGATCAATATTTTTTGTAGTTGTATTAAAATTAGGATATTCACTATTGGCAGGTTCATTAACTGTTGCAATTATCATTTTACCAGTGATTATTAGTACAACAGAAGATGCAATAAAAACAGTTCCAATTTCCTATAAAGAGGCTTCCTTGGGCCTTGGAGCTACAAAATTCCAAACATTATATAAAGTAATATTACCAAGTTCCTTATCTGGAATTTTAGTAGGGATAATATTATCAGTAGGGCGTATAGTTGGGGAATCAGCAGCTATATTGCTTACAGCAGGAACAGTTGCCAAAATGCCTAATGGAATTATGTCAAGTGCCAGAACTTTAACAATACAAGCTTATTTGGTAACTCAAGAAGCAGGTAATATTCAAGAAGCTTCTGCAGTTGGAATAGTATTAATTTTAATCTTGGATTCGGCAAGTAATGCCGAAAGGCATTGAAATTAAAGGATTTTTTGTTCAAAAAAATTAAAAAGAAATCATCCCTTTTTAGTGTTAAAATATAATTACAAAAAACAAAACACAA
>NZ_JAHLPS010000041.1 GCF_018918055.1 Caproiciproducens sp. MSJ-32 | reverse complement strand
ATTATTTACTTCTTCAGTACTTACTTTTTCAAGCTTTCTAAGTATATAATATACTATAACAACAAAAAACGCAGCTAAAGCTCCAAAAAAATATAACATGGATAGTTTTTCTGAAAGAAAAATTATAGAGTTAGATTATGGTTTTAGAAATACAGATGGATTAATTAAAGAAGATAGAATAATAAATATTCCTTTTATCCTAGCAATAATAATATATATTATTGTCATGTTTAAAATTATTTAAATTAAAAAAGTATATATCTTCACAGCTTTAAGTGAAGTATATACTTTTATTTTTTATATAATTCTTCGGAAAATATGCTGAAGTCTTCTGCTTTCACCCAACCTCTGCAATTAATATTATTATTGCTAGGATAAAAGGAATATTTATTATTCTATCTTCTTCAATTAATCCATCTGTATTTCTAAAACCATAATCTAACTCTATAATTTTTCTTTCATTATTTACTTCTTCAGTACTTACTTTTTCAAGCTTTCTAAGTATATAATATACTATAACAACAAAAAACGCAGCTAAAGCTCCAAAAAAATATAACATGGATAGTTTTTCTGAAAGATTTAAATATTTTAATGTCAATTCCTTTGTTTCATTTACTGTTTCTATCCCTTGCATAAATAAATTACTTAATTTTGCTAATGTTGCTGATGTCCCATTTATAATAAAATGCATTAACATTGAGGAATATATACTATTAGTTATTCTAACAACTAAAGCAAATATAAAACCTAATATTGTTGTATATAAAAATTGATGTGGATCTAAATGGAGAATTCCAAAAAATAAACCTGTTACTGCAGTTGCAATATACTTATTTTTTTCTTCATAACCAGATAGAACTATTCCTCTAATTGTTATTTCTTCAGATATTGATGGTAATACAGCAATAAGGCCTAAAAGCAATATATAAGGCATAGAGGAAATTTCAGATACAAACCCTCCTATTTCATTTGTAAAAAAGAAACTACCTATTAAGGAGAAAAAAGACATAATAGGCTGTACTGCAAATGACAATACTATAATCAAGAATATCTGTTTTAATCTTAGTTTATTTAACTTTAATGTCTTCTTAAAAGAAGCCTTTGTTATAATTAAATAGACTATAGCAGGTATTATAAATAAAATAATATGATTCAAAAGAAGTGTCACTCTTGTATCAGTAATATTTAATAGATAATATAGTTGTCCTAAAAAAACAGGTAGTACAATCTCTAATACTAATATTATTAAAAAATATAAATTAGCTCTTAAAACTTTTTTCACTATAAAAATACTCCTCCTAATTAATTTAATAATAAATGATGTATAATTAATAAAATTAGTGGAGATAATTCTAATGAAGCACAATGCTTCTAAGATAGCCTCTCCCCCATTTTATTTATATACGAAAATAAGCCTCTAAATTTTAAATTAGAGGCTTATTTTTCGCCTCTTATAAATTTAAAAGTTCCTTTCTTATCATGTTCAAAGCATTTAATGTTGCCCTTTTTCTTACTTGTTCCCTATCACCATTAATATTAAACTTTTCTACTATTGTTTTTCCTTTTATATATAATCCTATATAAACCAAGCCAACTGGTTTTTCTTCACTTCCACCACCAGGACCTGCAATTCCTGTTGTTGAAACTCCAATATCAGTTTTTGCAGTTTTTGCAATTCCTACAGCCATTTCTTCTGCAGTTTCCTTACTTACTGCACCATACTTATTTAAAGTTTCTTCTTTAACACCAAGTCTTGTAACCTTTGATTCATTAGAGTAAGTTACAGCTCCCTCCATAAAAACCTCTGATATTCCTGGATATGAAACTAAACTTGCTGCAATAAGACCTCCTGTACAGGATTCAGCAGTAGATATACTAATCTTCTTATCACAAAGCATATTTGCAACTACCTTTTCTAATGAATCTTCATCTTCTCCATATATATATTCTCCTAATATACTTTTTATTTCTTCATATACAGGTTTTATTAAACTATCACATTCTTCTTCACTATTAGCCTTTGCAGTTATTCTTAGGATAACATCTGATTCCTTGGCATAAGGCGCAACTGTTGGATTCTTTGCATTTTTAATTAAATGGTCAACTTTTTTTGCCATAACGCTTTCGCCAATTCCAAACATTCTAATAGTTTTTGATTTTATTATGTTTCCTGTAATGTCCTTTAAATAGTCTCTTACATATTCTTCAAATATTTTTTTCATTTCTTTGGGAGGCCCTGGTAAAATAATTAATATCTTATTATTTTCATTTATTATTATTCCAGGTGCTGTTCCATAATGATTTTTTAATACTATAGAATCTTTTGGTACATAAGCCTGTTTCTTATTAGCCTCTAATGTATACTCATCCTCTGTTTTTAAATATTTTTTAATCCATTCTAAGGATTCTTTATGAAGTACTAATTCTTTATTAAATAATTTTGCTCCAACTTCCTTGGTAATATCATCTTGTGTAGGACCAAGTCCTCCTGTAGTAATAATAATATCAGAATTTTTAAAAGCCTTAGAAAGCCCCTCCATAATTCTTTCTTCATTATCACCAATTACACTTTGATGATAAACATCTATTCCTAAAGATGCTAATTCCTTAGCCAAATATTGAGCATTTGTATTTACTATATCTCCAAGAAGTATCTCTGTTCCTATTGCAATTATTTCTGCTTTCATTTTTCATCCTTCCTTTTTTTGTATTAATTTCATTTTATCACATAAAATTTTAAATATTAAAATATTTTAACTATTATTTTTAAAATTTTAAGCTATCTAAAATAGGTTTTCCTATTCTAGATAGCTTTTTATTTCACCTTATTAGCATTAATATAGTAATCTCCATTAG
>NZ_JAHLPS010000072.1 GCF_018918055.1 Caproiciproducens sp. MSJ-32 | reverse complement strand
AACAGGTAAATCTTATAGAGTTAAAGATAAAATATTCACTAATAATTCCAAAAAATAATTAGTCAAAAGTGTTAAAAGTTATATTTGCAAATTTGTTAAAAATAATATTGACATTAACATGCCACACATACACTAAGCCAACCCCACTAAGAATAAGCATAATAATAACTGAATTGGGAACTGGGAACATACCCAAAAAAACATACTTACTGTTTGCAGTTAAAAAGCCCTTTGTTGAACCTGTTAAGACCGAATGCATTGTTTTTAATCCATAACCCATAAGAGCCAAAGATGATCCAGTTTTAGCTAACCCTTTTACAGTATTGCTCACACTAAGCCCCCCTATTTTTCTTAAATTATATATAAAGCTTTAGTTAATTTCATATAAGCAATTATCCTTGTTGTTTATTTAATTTACCTCGGGAAGTTGAGAAAATCACAATTATCCTTACTAAATAGAGTTTCTACCGCCTTACATACAGAGTTCGTTCACTCCTCAAGGCATTTCGTCCACTTCGTTTCCTCGAGCCTTTCGTCATTCCTCACTCTATATTTCAGTTGGTGGGAATTCTTTTAGTTCGCTAATCGTTTTTTATCTTCATTTCTATCGTTAATTAACTTCTCATTCTACATTTATTATTTTTTATCTAACTTAACTGGCGTTAATAAGTTTGCAGCTCCAGGAAGGAGTAGGAGCTATTGATCTATATGAATGTACTTTTTGACTGGCTTATGTTTTATGTATATGCATTTAACAGTTAAATGTTTCCTATAACTTATAAATATTTCTTTTAACTGTGAAAAATAAACAAAAAAATAGAGAGCTTTTATTTGCCCTCTTCCTGCTCTCTAATAAATTCTTTATATAATATAGATTTTATAAAAGCACTATCACCATTAATAACTCCATTTTCTTTAATCCATCTATATAATTTCTGCTCCTCTTCACTTGTTACTCTAAAATTTACAGTTATCCTATTTTGTTTATTTCCGTTATCCTTACTTATACTCATAGCACACCCAACCCCTTTTATCTGTTATATACTTCTATTATATGCCATTTTTTAACAATAGTAAACTAATGAACCACCTTTTTATCTTTTATATATACGCTCATCTACTTGAATATAACTTGCATATTAATACTACTTTAAATTACTAAAATATTTAAAAATCCTAAAAGACAATATATAAGAATACGGGTAAAAATATATCCAAAACAAAGATTAAAAAGTTAGTATTTTCAATGCTTAATAGCTAAAAAAGTATAGGTATTTTTATATCCCTTATGTGTTACATTGCATTGGATACTCTTATTTTTGAATTTTTATGCTGTGTTATGCATTTATATAAAGCCTTAACAAATCTTAACGCTTATATTAAGAGCTCAAAAAGTTAAATTATAATCCGTTTTACTTTCAAAAACCCTCTTTGCCTTATTTAGTATTCTATAAATATTCCCTTCGCTCATACTATATTTATGTACTAAATTTCTGACTGGAATATTGTTTATATATCTATCCCTAAATAAAGATACATATAACTTTGAATTGCCAATAAACTCATACTCTATATTAAATAATTGAACTTCTACATCATGTAGTTTCCATTCTAGATCCCTTAGCTTCATTTCATATTTAAGTCTTTTAATTAAATCACATTCATATTTTAATAGCTCTTTATATTCTGAATATTCCTTTTTAATATTCTTAATATCTTTAGCTTTAATCATAGACAAACCTCCAAAATTTATATTAAAACACACATAGAATCAAGCCTAGATACACTAACAATTCTTTTATAGATTTATCGACTACAGCTTAATTACTATACAAGGTAGGGGGTATATAAAAAGTTTAAGGTAAGCACTTGGAGAGTGCGTGTGGTCTGTTCTTTCGCAAAAACTCCCCACGAGAAATTTTCTAAGTATATTCACATACATTCCCTTAGGTATATCTAAATAACCTCATCAATATATCCTAATTCTTTAAACTCCTCACAATTAATTCTGGCCCACTCACTATTTCTTAATTTCCTAAGTGCATTTCTTTCTTTTCTCCTCGCTTTTTCCCCTGTTATGTTAAGTATTTCTCCAATCTCATTCAAGGTCATTATTTTAGTATTCCAACCATATCTAAATTTTAATATTTGCCTTTCTTCCAGCGTATTATATTGACTCATAACTTCCTCTAATTGCTCCCTAAGTTGTTTTAAATATATTTGCTCCTCAATATTTTCAAAATCATAATCAACACCTTCTATAAAGTCCCCTAGCTCCCTTTCCTCTCCCTCTTCTCCTAATGTAATGTTAAGGCTTGTACAACTTCTGTAAAACTTATTATTTTCTTCTTCCTTGCCACTCTTACCATTAACACCTCTATGTATGTACCTATCTATATAATAAACAGCAAGCGTTATAAATTTTGCTTTCTTTTCATGATTAAAATCATATTTTTCTGCTGCTGCAATTAACCCTAGTACACCTGTTTGATACAAATCATCTATATCCATTTCTCTGTTTATACCATTGTACTTATTGGCAATTTTATATATAATACCTTCGTTATTTTCTACAAGCTTACCCAATACGCTTGTATCACCATTTTGATATAGTTTCACTAACTCCTCGTTGCTCACCCTTAACACCTCCAAAACTTCATTTGGGGAATTTTTTAAAACCGAGAGGCCACACGCACTCTCCGAAGGTGCAAGTTAAACTTTTTTGATACCCCCTACACCTTGTAATCATCATTACCTTGTATATTTAAATCATATATTTAACCTGTAGATTTCCCTCTAGTCCTAAGTTATTAATATAGAGTATTTGTGTTTATAACTAATTCTTGCTTTTCCTTATAGCAAGTGACCAGTATTACTACTAGTCACCCGTGCATCTTGTGTATTCCTTGTTTAATCTTTGTGTTTTTTATCTCCGTACCTTTCCTTCTTGGCAGCTCTGCACTCTCTACACCTTACTGGATC
>NZ_JAHLPS010000056.1 GCF_018918055.1 Caproiciproducens sp. MSJ-32 | reverse complement strand
AGTATACTCAAAAAAAGACCTAACGGTATAAAATATCATAATAAATGTAAATTTATTCATAAAGAAAACAAAAATGGCAAGTAGAAACTTTTTTAAAATTTACTTGCCGAATTCAAGTTCAATAAATATCTTTTCTTGCTCTTTAAAATCTTCCTCTTCCTTAGGACCAATATTAAAATAATTAAACTTATCAAAAGCTTCTATTATATTATTAAATCTGATTTTTATTTTTTTATTGAAAGTTTCCTTTTCTATTACTTCTATAAACATTTGTCCTCCTAACTCATCTTATTCCACTCACTTACTTGTTTTCTTACCTCGCTAATTAATCCATTTAAGTCCTTTGATTCAATTTCTTTTTCTTCATTTAATGTATTATTAATTATCTTTTGCTTATACTTTACTACTTTTCTCCCAGTATTATCATAAATCTCTTCAATTTTTTCTTTCTGTATATCCATTTTCATTCTCCTTTATTATAATATAATTTTTTCAAAAATTAATATCCCTATATATTTATAAATGACTAAAATATAAATTTTTATACTACTCTGTGTATTTTTACTTAAACTAATAAGGATTATTACATTTAACTTTATGTAATAATCCTTATTAATTTAAGTTTTATAGAAATTAAACAATTATACTAATATACTAATTTTTGAGCGAAAACATTTGTTAAATTTAACTTAGCTATTTTATTTTTTATTTCTTCCTTATCTAAAGTGTAAAGACCTTCTTCCTTCATTCTTGCAAAGTACTTTGATCCTGCAAAAGTATATCGATCTTTTCTACCTTCACGGGTACTTTCCATTTCATTTGTATATGCAATTAAATCTCCTATAGCAATTGAAGCTGGTAATATTAATAATGGTATTCCCATCATTAATCTAACAGCATTATGTCCAGCAAGACTGCCAGTACAAATTGCCTCAGTATGTCCTACAAATAGGCCACTTTTTTCACCAGCACAGAATAAATTGTCCACTCCTTTAACCTTCATATCATTTGTTCTTTGAGCAACAGATAAATATCTAATTGAATTTCCTTTGCTTCCTGCATAAGGATCAACATATTTTGCCTTTTCTAATCCCTTTATCTTCCTTAACTTATTAAGAGGATAATAGCTAGTCATTAATTTAGCATGTCCAGTATCTAAAAGAACTATATTTTCGGCAAATTCCTTTAAAGCATATTGTTGGCAAACCTTTTGTTGTAACTTATCGTAATTAATATCTTCTTCAGGAACCTTTAATACTACTACTCCTTCTTTATCAAGTTTTTCTCTTATTTCTTCTGATAAACTTTCTTTGGCTAACTTACAAGAACCTGAAAAAGCACCTAATTCATCTTCTCCTCTTTCTCCTTGTATATCTCTTACGCCACATCTTTCACTTATACTGAGCCTTGGACCAAAAGCTGGACACCTTAATATGCACATTGAACATCCATTTCCATATCTTAAACAATTTCCCATCGATCCTGTTGTACCTGTAGTTTCTATAAAAACATCACCCTCAATATAAGTTCCATCACTTAAATATATTCCTTTAATTTTTGATTTTTCCAATTCTATATCTACTACTCTGCTTTCCATATATATATTTATTCCCATATCTTCTAAATACTTATGAACTTCACCTTCAATGATATTTACATCGTATAGGCTTGCGTGTTTATGCCCTGGGAACTCTATATTTTTATGCCTTGAAGTTCTATCTGTAATTTCAATTAAATCTCCAGCACCTAATTCTATAAGTTCTTCTGCAGCTGTCCATCTGCCATTATTCCTCATAATTCCACCAACATTACCCAGACCTAATAATAAATCAGTTTTTTCAAACAAATGTACATCTGCTCCAGCTTTTTTAGCAGTTATTGCTGCTGCCACACCAGCCCAACCGCCACCAACAATTATAACCTTAATCATATCAATCTTCTCCCTTCAAATACATTTCTTGGATCAGTTTGAAGTTTGCAAAGACGTTTTACCCTTCTTCCTGCAAACCTAACTGTACAACTTCCACATATACCTTCACCACAGCACATTTTAGAATTATTGCAGCAAGATAGGCTGACATCTTTAGCCCCGATTTCATCTAAATATTCTATTATTTTAACAGTTAAAATATCTGCACCAGCTATATGAATATATTTTACTCCTTCATTCTTAATAAATTTTTTTATTAGTGCCTTTGCTTCTTCAGTCAGTTCTCCTTGAACTAATACAACTTCTTCTATTAAGTTATAATCATATTCTTTTAAATACTCTTTTATATAATTTTCCTTATAAGGTGCTTTATCCAATATTAAATTTATTGTATTTTTATTTAAGAATAATTTACGAATTATAGGAACCATTGGAGCCATCCCTATACCCTTTGCAATAACTAATACATTATTATTAAACTGCTTATTTATATTTCTAATTCCAAATACACCATTCCAATAAGGGGCTCTAATAGTTATATCTCCATTTTCTTCAATTTCTAATAATTTTTTAGTCTTAATCCCTCTAATTTCAATTATTATTGCAATAATATCCCTTTCAATATCCACTTCTAAGATAGATATTGGAACATCAAAATAGATATTTTCATTAGTTCTTACAAAAACATAACTTCCAGCCTTAGATAAATCCACAGCAAGTTTGTGAGGAACAAGAAATTTAATTAAAAGTAAATTTTCTTCTAATAACTCCTTTTTTATAACCTTGCAAGTATAGGTATCTCTCCCCTTTTTAGCTTTAGAATTATTATTTATAAACTCATGATATATACATACCCCATTCCAATTTAAGCAATCGCAAAATTTACTACCATGAAGCTGGGAACAAAGAATACATTCATTTGACTCTGCAAGGTGACATGGACAAAACTCTGTGCCAGCATCAATGCAATCTATATATTCTCTCATTTATATACCTCTTCATTAATTTTTAAGTTCTGTTAAGTTATATGATATTTGAATTTCATCCCTCCTTAGAGTATCTTAAATATAGCAACACCAAAAATACCTCCGAAGGAGAGATGAAATTATGTGCAAATTAGTGAATAAAAT
>NZ_JAHLPS010000114.1 GCF_018918055.1 Caproiciproducens sp. MSJ-32 | reverse complement strand
ACGCCACCAGCGTTCGTCCTGAGCCAGGATCAAACTCTCACTAAAAAGTTTAATCTGTCTCAAATTTCTTTGAGTTAATCTTAGACGTTCAAAAGAATTGCTGGTTTATCTTTACTTAATATTCTGTTCAATTTTCAAAGACCAATTTCAAATTCTCATTTGATTTTCTTTATCGCCCTCAAGCGACTTTTTTATATTATCATCTAAAAATAAATTTGTCAACTATTTTTTATTCCTTATTTTTAATTAAATTTAAAATAATTCTTTCTAAGGAACTTATATTATATATTATAATATCATCTAAAATTTATTATGTCAACTTTTTATATTTTTATGCAGAGATTTAGCATCAAAATTCCAGTAAAAATTTTGTTTTTACTGGAATTATATTTTTTAACAATTATTTGTATAAATGGTAATCTTGAAGGCCGGTAGGTCTTAAAAATAGTTATATTTCCCCCTACCCCAACAAATCACAATAATTAATTTCCAATTTTATTTACATTTTAAGTCTTTTCGAATATTGGGTTATTCCAGTTATCTTCTATTGTAAATCTTTCATCTCGTATATCTTCGATTATATCTATTTGAAGCATTTTTTTCTTTCTAAAACCTCTTATACACCTGAAAAAATATAATTGCATTAAATTAAATGCTATCATTATAAACATCAACACTGTTTCTACGCCCGTAGGGCTATGAAGAAAACAATGGTCTAAATGCCATTCTGTTTTCAGCTGATGAAAGGCATTATTTTCAATATCCCATCTCTTATGAATTACTTTCCATAAAGTTTCTGTTGAAGTTAATTTATCTGTTGTTATAATCCATCCTTCTTTAATTTCTACTTTGTCTCCATTATGGATTTCTTCTATAAACCTTATAAATCTAACTTTAATAGATGCACCTATCATTTCAATATTATCTTCATTCCAGGCTTTAATTTTAGTATAATTGTTACTTTTATTCTTAACAATCCATTCTTTATCTGCCTGTCGGCACTTAAATAAACCAAGTGCATCCTTAACAATATTAAGTCTTTCATCTTTAACTCTTACTACTGCATCCATTCCTATAGATAAAACTTCATTAATCCAAGTAGATTTACAATATAATGCGTCAGCTACTATAATATCTGCAAAATGATGAAATTCCTTATAAAGTTTTCTAATTAGACGCTTTCCTCCTGTAATTTCTCCTTCGTCCTTATTTGAACCATCTCTTTTAGGTTCCAGCATTTCTTGACCTAAGATAAGATGAGGGTCAGAACCTACAGTTGAACATACTACAGACCTATGAAAGTAATGAGTTACTCCATCCTTTTGAACTCGTGAAAGACAATTATCACAACATTTTTTAGTGCTTTCAAATAATTCCACACCATCTATTGCAACAACTTTTAGTCCATCTATAGTTCCATTTCTAAAAACTTTATTGTTTATACTTGTCTTAATTATACTATTATGAAGTTCTTTCAAACCGTCTAAATCAAAGTCACTTAAACACCGCCTAACAGTATCAATACTTGGCATTTTAGTTTTCTTTGGTAATATTTTTTTCAACTTGTCATTTTTAAGCCAATGATTTAATCTGTTAAAGCTTCTTATTTGAAGCATAAATCCAAATAATACTACAAAAGTAATTGTTGAAACTTTTACTTGAGATTTTACTCTTTTATCCTTTAGGGTATTGATTTTTTTGCCTATATGGTATACTTTATTAATATAAGTGAGCATTTGTTTTAAATAACTTTTGTTCATTTTATCAGCATCCTTTCCTTTTGAGTTTGTCGCAAAACTATTATAGAAAGGATGCTTTTATTATGCAAATTTTTTTTCTATAATTTCCAGTAAAAATCGGAATTTATTATCTTTCTAACAATCACCTTCAAATCCTTATAAATTCAAGGGCTATAGCCCTAAAAAATTTTTATGTGCTAAATTTCTGATTTTTATGTTATTTATTTTGAATTTTCTAATAATATTTTTATCCAAACAAAAAAGAAGATTAATTAAAATCTTCTTTTTATACTAAAGATTAATCTTATTCACTTTGAATAATTTACTATATGTAAAATAAATATTATTTATTATGTTTCAGACTTTCCATTATTATTAAAGCAGTATCTTCTATAGCTCTTTGAGTAATATCTATTGTCTTACATCCAAGCCTCTTCATGACTTTATCCGCAAATTCAAATTCTTCTAAAACTCTAGCATCACCTGCATATTCAATTCCACTTGGTACTCTATGAAATTTATCTAATCTTTTTTTTCTTATTTCAATTAATTGAATTGGATTTATTACAAGGCCAAATATTTTCTTTCTATCAACTTCATATAATTCATCTGGTACTTTTACTTCTGGCATAAGAGGAATATTAATAGCCTTTATACCTTTATTAGCTAAATACATAGATAATGGCGTCTTAGATGTTCTTGATAATCCTATAAGTACAACATCAGCATTTTTTAATCCTCTGTAATCTTTACTATCATCATATTGCATTGCAAACTCCATTGCTTCTATTCTCTTAAAATATGATTCGTCTATTTTTCTTAATGCTCCAGGATTATTTTCTGGCATTACTCCTAATAAAGAAGAGGCTACATTTAATATAGGACCTAATACATTTATAACTGAAATATTATTTTCTATACATTTTTGTGTTAAATATTCTCTTACATTTACAGTGATTATTGTAGATACAACCATTGCTTTCTCACATTCTAAAACTTCATTAATAAATTCAGCTACATCATCTAAACTTTTTATATATGGAACTCTTTTTACTTCTATTTCTCCATTAAATTGACTTGCAACAGCTAACGCAACCTGTTGAGCTGTTTCACCTATTGAATCAGACACAGCAAAAATTTTTAACATCTCATTCCCTCCTAAGTTTCATATACCTAGTTATTAACCTTACTTTAGTTATTAACCATAAATTATTTAAATATAATCACTAGTGTTTAATTTTTAGAAAAAATTTTCAGTTGACATTTGGACTATAATCATTTTTTATAACAAAATTCTTAATTCAAACTAATATGGAATATTATTCCTCGTTTAATGGGCAGAC
>NZ_JAHLPS010000025.1 GCF_018918055.1 Caproiciproducens sp. MSJ-32 | reverse complement strand
TACCTTCTTTAAGCAATGCATAAATTTCCCCACGCTCATATAGCTTTAGGTGTTTAAAAGAACGTATAGGTGTGTTATAATCAGTATCATGAACCATAGTGAAAACCTCCTGTATGTTTATACTCAACACCTATATCATACATGATTTTCACTATGGTTTTAATATTTTTTTATCTGTTGCATTTAATTTTACAATGAACCTTTTTAGTTTTATCGCAAATTATTATTGACAATAGTGATAAAATAAAAACTAGCTATAGTCAATAATTTTAAAATAATTATTAAATAGTTTTAAAAGGTGGTAAAAGTATGATAATCAAGGACAAAGAAGGAATTTATGAATTAAAGGTAGACTTAGACAGAAAGGTTGTTACTGAAACTTATGAAAAGAAATTATTCACTAAGGAAGCAGTAACAAGAATGGCAGAAGATTACAGAAACAAGATTTTTCCATTATTTAAAGGTAAAAATGGGCTAAATTATGTGATATGAGAAATTATATGATGACTCAAAATGTTCCAGAAGCTCAAGAATTTGTTGGAGAATGTTATCGTAATGGTATGGACAAGGCTGCTATAGTAGTTGCAACGAAAGTTCTTGAAATGCAAATGAATAGGGTTGGAGAAGCTCAAGCATTTAAGCCAGTTGCATTTACTGACCCAGTAGAAGCAGATAATTACCTTAAATCAGCAGGATATTAAAGTAGTTCAAGAACACCTTCTTAGGTGTTCTATCTTTTTAATAAGGAAAAATAGAACAAATGCAAAATTAATTAGGGAAGATCATTTAATATGAGAATAGCTGACGCAATAATTAAGGTTTTGGAAAACAATGATGTTAAACATGTTTTTGGTATACCTGCGAGTACTTTTGGAGTTATTCTTGATGCTCTTAATGACAGCAAGATTGAATATATAATTACAAAGAATGAAGCAGGAGCAACTTATTCAGCCTCAAAATATGCTGATCTATCAAATAAGTTAGGAGTATGCATGTTAGCAGGTGGAGTAGGAGTAAATAATGCAATAAATGGTATGGCAGATGCACAAAGAAATAAGGTTCCTATGCTTGTAATAAATGGTGATGTAAGATTATCATATATGGGTAAGGGAGCTTTACAAGAATTTAATAATGCTAAAATAGTAGAAAGCTTTGCAAAATATTCTGTAAATGTAGAAAGAGAAGAAGATGTTATACCAGAACTTCAAAAAGCTATAAAAATAGCTCTTACACCTCCTTGTGGAGTTACTCTTGTATCAATTCCTTATGACCTTCAAATGCCAGAATTTAAAGGAGAATTAGAGTTTAATAATATAATTGAAAAACCAGTAAATGATGATAAAGCTTTAGAATTAGCTGTTGAAGAAATAGAAAAGGCTAAAAAGGGGTTAATATTCATTGGTAGAGGTACAAGAGGATTATCTAAGGAGATAAAAGAATTAAGTGAAAAACTTGGCTGGGGAATAATTTCAACTCCAAATGCGAAGGGGATAGTAAATTCAGATTTTCCTTATTATATAGGAAATTATGGTTTCTGTTCTTCTGATGGAGCTATAGAATATGTTGAGAATGAAGATCTTGATTGTATTTTAATATTAGGAACATCCCTTGGTCAAAGTGCAACAAGAGATTATAATGATGTTCTTGTAAGAGGAAGAAAGGTTATAAGAATAGATTGGGATACTAAAGAGTTTAATAGGGTATTTAAGGAAGATGTATCTGTATGCTATGATTTAAAAGATGCAATTAAAATTTTAAATAAAGAAGTATCTAAGAAGAATAATTCTTTTGTTAAGCCAGAGATGAACAAGCCATATGTTAAAAATCATACAGGAATTTCCTTAAGAAGACTATATGAGATGTTACCTAATATATTCCCTAAAGATACTTGTGTTATTGTAGACGTAGGAGATTTCTTTAACTATATCTTTAAGTATATGCCTATAAGAGAAGATATGGATTTCCAAGGAAGTGTTAATTATGCTTGTATGGGTGCAGGAGTAGCAGGTGCTTTAGGATCATACCTTGCAGATAAGAAAAGACCTTACGCTGTATTTGTTGGTGATGGAGGCTTCTACATGAATGGTATGGATATATTAACAGCTAAAGAATATAATATGCCAATTATGTATTTTGTAATCAATAATTCTATGTATGGTTTAGTTAAAAATGGTATGAAGGCTATTTTTGGCAGAGAGTTTGAGAGAAAGGTTGAGTTTGATAAAATTAGTATAGCTTCTCTTGCTGAGGCAATGGGAATAGAGGCTGTTCAAATAACAGACTTATCACAAGTAGAGAGCTTAGAAGATCTTATGAAGGATAGAACATCTCCATTACTTGTTGAAATTGTTACAGACGGAACAGAAATCTTTATTGATACTGATAGATTAAAGAAAGTTAAATAAAAAAGTGGAGGGAGTATAATGAAGGTTTTTAATGATTTAAGAGAAAAACTGAAAGAAATAATTGAAATAGACGAGCTTGCCTACTTAACAGTAAAGGACGAAGCAGAAGCAGAAGATAAATATCCTACACAATATGAAAATGTACATGCACATTCCTCAAAGCAAGTTTATGAATTCATTTCATGGATCAAGGAACAGGATTTTTATGATAATACTACTATTGTTTTAGTTGGAGATCATAATAGTATGCAAGAGGCAGAATACTTTGAGTCAAGAATAGTTCCTGAAAAATATGAGAGAGTTACTTATAATGCTTTTATAAATTCAGTAATCGAACCAGTAAAAGAAAAAAATAGAAGTTTTTCAAACTATGATATTTTTCCAAGTATTTTAGCAAGTATGGGAGTTGAAATTGAAGGAGATAAATTAGGGTTGGGAACTAATTTATTTTCTGAAGAGCAAACATTACTTGAGAGATATGGAATAGACTATGTTGATGCAGAGTTAAGAAAGAATTCGGATTTCTATAATTATAAATTATTAGGTGATGATTACGAAAAATTAATAAATTCTCAAAAACAATAAAATATAATAGTATTAAATTATTTTATATGAAGGTGATTTTATGAAATATTATTGTCCAGAATGTAAAAAAGAAGTAGAAGTTATAAAGGGCTGCGGAGCTGTTAATTATTTCTGTAATAATTGCAAAAAACTTATTTCTAGTAAAGCAGTAATAACTAAAGAAGATGATAATAAATAGTATTTTCAAAAAGAAGATTGGTTACAATCTTCTTTTTTTATGTGCGCCCGGCATGGGCGTAATCTTGTCGGTGAAAGTCCGATACGGGGGTTGATAGTGCCAACCGTTAGCCTAAGACAAGGGTGTCCACCGCGAGGTGGAATCTGAAGGAAGTCGGCGG
>NZ_JAHLPS010000099.1 GCF_018918055.1 Caproiciproducens sp. MSJ-32 | reverse complement strand
CCTCCAATGATAGTTTTATTTAATTAGGGATAAGCTTTGCAAAGCCTTATACCCCGTATTCTATCAGGAGGTGCTTTTTTTATCCACTCTTAAATTATTTCATTACAGGAATGCTCCTTATATTATTCTCCCATAATCTATTTTAATTATTGGACAATAATAGCTATAACTATAGCATCAATATCAAATATATATTCCCCTTTCATAATAGCGAACATACGTTCAATTGTAAATATATTTCTTCCATTATTTTCTCCAATATTTCTACAAAAAAAGAGAACTAACACCGTAGTTCCCTTTCTAAATTAATTTTATAAACCCTAAATTTTAAATTTTTTAATAAGTTCATCTAACAGTCCGGCATACTCCTTTAAAGTTTGAGCTTGTACTGTCATTTCGTTTAATCCTGCAGATTGTTGTTCTGAAGCAGCACTCACTTCTTCAGTTATTGCTGCTGTTTCTTGAGATACAGCTACTACGCTGCTAAGCTTATTAACTACGTTTTCCTTGCTTGTTGTAATCTTATTTAAAGATTCACTTACATCATTAATATTCTCTTCTAATTCTTTAATTTTTGTATCTATAATATAGAATTTTTCCTTTGTTATATCTAAACTTTCTCCCGTTTCATTATTTAACTTCTGAGTGGTTATAGTTTGTTCATTTAGTTCTTTTATACTGTTTTTTATTTCTACTATAACATTATTTATTTCATTAGCTGATTTTGAAGACTCTTCTGCTAATTTTCTTACTTCTTCTGCTACAACAGCAAAGCCCTTTCCAACTTCACCTGCCCTAGCAGCTTCTATGCTAGCATTTAAGGCTAGAAGGTTAGTTTGATCTGTTATATCTTGTATTGTATCAACTATGATTCCTATTTCTTCTGACTTAGCTGATAAAATATTTACTTTCTCAGCCATCTTTATACTAGCTTCTTTATTCTTTTCATATGTATCTGTTAAATTTGATATAGCATATGTACCGTCGTCTGTTGCTTTTTTTACTTCCTTTGAGTTATTTAGCATATCCTTAGCTTTACTTATTGAAATATTAATTCCCTTTTCTAATTCAGAAAGTTCATTTGCACCTTCATCTAATTGAGCTGCCTGATCTGTTGCACCTACAGCTATTTGTTGAACTGATTTAGCAACTTCTTCACCTACTCTATTAGACTCTGTTATTATTTCAAATAAAGAAACACTTCCCTCATCTACATTTTCTGCTGCTTCTTTTATTCCATTTAATAATATTCCTAAACTTCCAACTAAGGCATTTAAGCTGCCTATCATAGAATTTATTTCTTTAGTATATGTATTATCTTCTTTAACATTTACAGTAAAATCCCCCTCTTTAATTTTACTTAATGCAGTATTAACCATTTTTATAGGCTCTGTAAGCTTCTTAGTAAATATTTTCGAAAAAACAGCACTTAAAATTATTACAATAACAAATAAGGCAAATGGTATTAATATTCCTTCCAATACTTTATTAGTTAATTCTGAATTTGGCATAAATACAACTGAAATAATTCCACTTTCTTCATCTATTGCTTTATAGGCAGAATAACTTTTTCCTTCAATATTTACCCTATTATCTTTTCCAGCTTCTAAATCTATAATATTTTCTAACCAAGAAAGTTCTGATACATCCTTTCCAATTAATTCTGAATCTTTACTAGCAATTACTTTTCCCTCTCCACTTAAAACGAGAGCAAAAGATCCATTAGTTAATGTTTGACTATTTACAAGTTCAGAAAGTATATCTAAATTTTTATCGACACACACAACTCCTATTACTTTTCCTGCTTCATTTTTAAAAGCTTTAGAATATGTAATAACTATTTTCTTTGTAACTATATCTTCATAGGGTTCTGATATAACAACCTTATCTGGATTGATAATGGCATTTTTATACCATACTCTAGTTCTTGCATCAAAACTTTCATCAATTTCTTCATAAGGTGCCATTAAAAATTTGCCATCTTCTGTCCCCATAGCAACATTTATAACATCAGAATTCACTTTTTGATAATTCTCTAATGATTTTTGAACATTCTCCATTTCTCTGATCTTATTATTTCCTTCTAAATTCATAAGATCTTTTTGTAATGAAAAGTTTTCTAAATCAGCAAAGAGTTTATTATTTCCATTATCTATAATATTGCTTATTGCTTTTGCTTCATTTCCAATAGAAAGAGAAGCCTGAATTTGAATATTTCTTCTAAGATAGTCAATATTTACTGCTTCAATTAAAATAATTGGAATAATAGCTGTAATAATTAAAAGAACTCTCAGCTGATACTTCATTTATTTCTGATGCTTCTTATTAACTGACTTTCCTTTTTTCATATATATACCCCCATTTTATTTAAGTTAGTATAAAGTTTTTTACACCATTTTCTTTTTAAAATATTTATATATCAAGGGTTCGAGAGTTTTTTTGTATAAAAAAACAATGCCCCCCCCCTAATTTCGTGTTAAAATTGAATCACCACAACACAAAATAACTACGAAAGGTTGTCATTGTTATGGATTCAATTATAACTTATTTAATTACTTATAATCAATACTTACTTAATACCATTTTTCAGCTAGTTTTATTTATTTCAAAGTATATTCCACTTAAGCAAATGGCATTTGATGACTCAAATAACCCGGAATATCAAAAGTTCAAAGTAGACAAACTGCCTAAGATCATTAGATTTGAAAAAGTTGATTATATATTGCTCCTAGAGTACTACAAATATAAATATAACAAGCTTATTAAACCCGTCCAAAGACGTTCCGGTAAGAGTATTCCTATAAAAACTACTTGCCCTAAATGCGGTGCACCACATCAATATATCTACAATGACAATGGTAGTCGTGGACAATATCAATGTAAGATTTGTGGCTTGACTTTTAAGGAATATAACTACGCTTCAAAGTCCTTAGTGTTTAAGTGTCCTTACTGCAATAGTACTCTTACTGAGCAAAAAGAACGTAAGCATTATAATGTACATAAATGTAATAACTCCAAATGCTCTTATTACTTAAATAATATAAAAAAGTTGCCTAAAGATTTACCAAGTACTGATAAATACAAATACAAACTTCATTACATATATAGAGAGTTTAATATCAACTTCTTTAAAATGGATTTATATAAACTTCCTAAACAAGCTACTAGCTTTAATTTTAAGAAATTTAATCCTCACATACTTGGATTATGCTTGACTTATCATGTTAATCTCAAGTTATCTACTAGGCAAACCGCTCACGCGTTAGCGGAAATACATGGAATAAAAATATCACATACCCAAATTGCAAATTATGCAATGACGGCCGCTAGTGTTATTAAGCATTTGTAGATAGTTTTGATT
>NZ_JAHLPS010000050.1 GCF_018918055.1 Caproiciproducens sp. MSJ-32 | reverse complement strand
GTTGATGAAAAAAATATTAATAACTGGCTTCTGTCTGCTTAATTTTCAAATAAACCATATATTCTTAATACACCTACATTTTTTAAGTTTTACGTAGGTGCCTTCGGCATGCCTTTTTTTCATAACTCCAGTATGATTATAGTTTATTAATTTAAATTACATAAAAAACTGTGTAATCTTGTGTAATTATACATGTAGCTACGCTATTTTTTCATATTTACTTTACACAACCAAAAATTAGCAGCAGCCGATTAGGTCGCCACCCATGCATTCACAAATTGAGTCTAAGCACCAAAGATTTATACACATTTCACAAACATCAGAATTATTTATTCCTGTTGTCCTATAATAGTTGTTTGAATAATTTCTAGTTCTTTGATATAAAGAATTTAAAGTTTGTCTATATTCAAAATTGTTAGGCTCCATATTAACAGCTGTTTGAATATGGCTAAGTCCTTGATCAAATCTTCCCATGTTAGTTAGTAAAACACCATATAAAAAGTTCCATTCAGCATTTCTATTAGATATGCTATTTAATTTTGCTTCAGCAGCAGCATAGTTACCCATTTGCATGTACCTTCTTATTTCATTAAAATCATAGCTGGAATTATAGCTGCTAGAATTATTATAGTTGCTGGAATTATAGCTGCTTGAATTATAACTATAAGAATTGTTTCCTGAATTTTTAGTTAATTGATCATAGGCAGCATTTATTTCTCTCATTTTTTCTTCAGCTAGATTTCTAAGAGGATTATCACCATATTGATCTGGATGATATTGCTTAATTAATTTTTTGTAAGCGGCCTTTATTTCTTCTTGACTAGCTCCTGGCTTAAGACCTAATACTTCATATGGATTCATTTCTTTTCCTCCTTTTACTTTCGCATCTTTTATTTATAACCGAAAGGTATTTATCCATTATGCCTAATTCCAAAATATTTTTTAATATATCACTATTTCTTTTTAATGGAAGTTTTGATAAAATTTCCTTGCAGTTATAAGCGCAATTTAATATTGTAAATTCTAATCTATCTTTAATAGAGTTAAGCAACTCTTCATAAGGCTTACTATCTTGATTAAATAAAAAAATTATAGGATTAAATTTTTTGTTTTCAATATCCTCCTTTAAATCGTCTACAGCATCTATAAGATATATCCATTTACCAAGAGTGTATCCAAGGTTATAAAGATTATTCCTCAAAATCTCACTATCATCTATAAGAGGATAGGGATATTCCTTTAATATATTTCCAACAATATTACTAAAAGGATGTGAGATTTCATCTATATTAGAAAAATTTTTATTTTTTTCAAAGTTTGCTAATTCATTTAAATTTTTTTCTATTATGCTAGATATCTTTCTGAGTGATTTATTTAATTTTTTTTCATAAGGATATAAGACTTTTTCTAATAACTTACTTTTTAACTTATTATCATCTTGAATGTCATCTTTAACTTTAAAATAATAAAGAGAAAGATTCATTGCTGCTGCATAATCTATTGCATCATTATTTACGATTATAGGCTTCTTTTCCAAGGGATGTGGAAGACAGCGCTTTATTTCAATTGAAGCTTCTTTTTCTGATATTGAATCAAGTAATACTGCAAGAAAAGCCATATCATAATTTAATGTTAACCTAGGTAAATTACCTATATTTTTTTTAAAACTCATACATAATCCACAGTAATAACTTCTGAATTTTACATAATCTTTTATTTTTAGTTCACTTTTTAATGGAGTTACATATCCAAACAATAAAAACACTCCTTAATTTTGTTTAATCTAATTATACAAAATTTAATATTTATTCACAATAATTAATATAGAATGTTAATTTTATATATATAAATTAATTTGGTAAAGATAATAATAATGTTGTAAAATAAAAAAATATAAATATTAGTAAAATCATTTGTAAATAATAAAATTATTGGGGGGCTGTGAAATGTTGGGTACAATAATAAATTCCGTAGTTATCATTATAGGATCTTTTATAGGATTAATAATTAAGGGAAAAATAAGTGAAAAAATTAGAGCAACTGTAATGAATGGTTTAGGTTTGTGTACTCTATATATTGGCATTTTAGGAGCTTTAGAAGGAGAAAATACTTTAATAATGATAATTTCTATTGCTTTAGGAGCATTAGTAGGAGAATTAATTGATATTGATGCTAAACTTAATGATTTTGGAATGGCTATAGAAAGGAAAATAAGCAAAAATAATAATTCTATTTCAATTGCAGAGGGATTTGTTAGTGCAACTTTATTATTTTGCGTTGGAGCCATGGCTATTGTTGGAGCGCTAGAAAGTGGATTAAATAATAACAATAGTACTCTTTATGCAAAATCCATTTTAGATGGAATAAGTTCTATTATATTTTCTTCTAGTTTAGGCATAGGAGTTATGTTATCATCTGTAAGTGTGTTTATATATCAGGGAATTATAGCTTTTGGAGCAAATTTATTGTCTCAAGTATTAAGTGATGCTGCCATTAATAATATGACCGCAGTTGGAAGTCTGCTTATTGTGGGGTTAAGTTTTAATATTCTTAATATAACTAAAATTAAAATTTCTAATCTATTACCAGCTATGTTAATAGCAGTTATTTTAAGTTTGTTATAAAATTTACTTAAGTTGTATATTCTATATAAAGTAGAGTACACAACTTAAATAAATATAAAAAACACATATGAATTATTCGTCCACTTTGAGTTTCCATTGTTAGCTTGAAAAGGTTTAATAAGTTTAATAAATTGAAGAATACTGCAATTAAATGTCGAAGAAGACCTATAGTTACGAATTTTTGTATTGTATTTAAAAAATATATATTGTATAATCTCAATAGAAATTCGACTTGGACGAATTTAACAAATTAATAATTTACATAAATTCTAAGGAGGATAATTTTATGAAGAAAAAAGCAATAGCTTTAGCACTATCAGCACTAATGGTTACTGGATTAGTAGGATGTGGAAATGCCTCTAAAAAAGATGGTTCAGGAAATGTAGATTTTAAAGTAGGAATGGTTACTGATGCAGGAACTATCGATGATAAATCTTTCAACCAAGGTACTTGGGAAGGTATTTTAAGAGCTGAAGAAGAATTTGGAGTTGAAACAAGTTACTTAAAACCAGCAGGTACTACTGAAGCAGACTATTCAAAAGAAATAACAAATCTATATGATACAGGATACAAGTTTATAGTTACTCCTGGATTTAAATTTGAAACCGCTATCTATAATGCACAAAAGAAGTATGAAGATGCTAAGTTTGTAATTATAGATGGAGCTCCACATAACGGAGATAATAACTATGAATTAGGAAATAATACAATAGCTATCTTCTTTGCAGAAGAACAAGCAGGTTTCTTAGCAGGAGTTGCAGCTTCTTTAGAATTAAAAGAAGGAGACCTAGGATTTATAGGTGGTATGGAAATACCAGCAGT
>NZ_JAHLPS010000021.1 GCF_018918055.1 Caproiciproducens sp. MSJ-32 | reverse complement strand
AGTTTAATGGTCTTTGGTTTAAGGACAGCTCAAATTGTAAGTTTAATATCAATAATTCTTGGAATAATATTAATTCTATGGATAAAAAGAAAAAAAGTTCATTATTAACAAAAAACTACTGTCGCTATAAAGGTTGCAATATAAAAAAGTATATGATAATATATAGCAGTAGCTTAATTTAATAGTGCTATATATTATGGAGAGATGTCCGAGTGGTCGAAGGAGCACGCCTGGAAAGCGTGTATAGGGGCAACTCTATCAGGGGTTCAAATCCCCTTCTCTCCGCCAATGCCGTGCTAGATGGGGAGTTAGCGGTGCCCTGTAACCCACAATCCGCTATAGTGGGGTTGAATTCCTAGCCTAGGCCTTAGTCTATAGAGCCTGCCTATGTAAGTGGTGTTGATGGCAAGGTCCCATACGACGTAAGTGTGTGAACCTCGTCAGGTCCGGAAGGAAGCAGCGATAAGCAATTACTGCGTGTGATATGGATCAATCTTGTCAGAGCTAACTGCATAGTAACGTCTATAGATTATTGTCAAAGCTAGGTGCACGGTTTTAAATTTTCTGACCTTTCTAGTTAGAAGGGTTTTTTTAATGTATAGGGAATAAACTGATTTTAGTAAAAAATTTATTAAAATAAGCTTACTCTTCAATAGGATTAACATACAATAGGACAAAGAAAGCGAGGGTCTTCCCAAAAGGAAACCCTCGTTTTCTTTATTATTTATTTTCTTATTAAATCAATAAAATCAAATTTTAAATCATCTTTTTCATTAGTGAAAATTTCAGACTTATTTATGATATTCCAATCTTCTAAGTCTAGATTAGGGAATATGGTATCTCCTTCAAAGTTCTTATAAACTCTTGTTAAATAAATTTTTTTACAATAAGGAAGTAATGATTTATAAATTTCTCCACCACCAATTACAAAAGCTTCTTCATCAGAATCTTTAAACTTTTCTAAAACAGTAGAAATATCATTAACAATATGAACCATATCAGAATCAACTTTAAAGTTTTTATCTCTAGTTATTACTATATGTTTTCTATTAGGTAAAACTTTTGGCAGTGATTCAAAGGTTTTTCTTCCCATAATTATTGTATGGCCAGTTGTTATTTCTTTAAATCGCTTTAAATCTTTTGATATATGCCATAAAAGTTTATTATCTCCACCAATAACATCATTATTTGCTTTAGCAACAATTATTGATAACATTAAACAGATACCTCCATTTTGATTGGATCGTGATGTTTATAATCAATAAGCTTAATGTCATCTACTGTAAAATCATAAAAGTTTTTAATTTCTGGATTTATCCAAAGTTTTGGTGCTTCAAAGTCTTTATCTTTTCTAGTTAACTGAAGTTTCATGCCTTCAATTTGATTTTCATAAATATGTGCATTATTTATTACATGAGTAAATAACCCAGGTTTTAAATTAGTTACTTGAGCAATTAAATGAACTAAAACAGCATATTGAGAAGTATTAAACGGAACTCCTAAAGGCATGTCTCCTGAACGCTGTATTAACATGCAGTTGAGCCTTCCATCTGTTACATCCCATAATGTTTGATAACAACATGGCTGTAATGTCATTTCAGGTAAATCTTCAATATTCCACATAGACATAATCATTCTTCTATCTTGCGGATTATTTTTTAGTGTGTCAATAAGCTTATCAACTTGCTTAAACTTTGCTATTTGATAGCCATAAGCTTTTCCTATAGTGTTATTTTCATCTACCCATTGATCCCAAATATGTACATTTTGTTCCTGAAGTTTTGTTACATCATTTGATTGATCCCTATATATCCATAACATTTCTTTAATAGCTGTTTTAAAAGCGACCTTTTTAGTAGTTAATATAGGAAATTCTTTTTGTAAATCAAACTGCATTATTTGATGAGGAAGCTTGTAAGTAGGCATTCCAGTTCTATTGTTGTCATAATATCCATTCTTTAATATGTTTTCAATAATTGCTAAGTATTGCTTATCGTATAAACTCAATTTAATTCCCCCTTAACATTAGTTATATTAATTTTACTATAAAATTTTATTAAAGCAATCTATAAAAATAAATATAAAAAAATAAAAAGAAAAATAAAAAAATAAGGAATGTAATTACAAAATATAGTATAATTGATTATAGTTAGCAATTAGTAAATTATCTATATATAAGGGGATAAAAATGAGGGAGATAGGAAAGTTTATTGGAAGAGATAATCAATCAAAGGTGTATAAGAATAAAGAGTATGCAATAAAAGTATTTAATCCAGGTTGTGATAAGACATCTGTGTTTTATGAAGCAACTGTTGCTTCTTTAATGGAGGAAATAGGTTTACCTGTTGCTAAAATTCATGAAGTTATAAAAATAGAGAATCAATGGGCTATAAAAATGGATTATATTGAGGGAATGGATTTAGGTGAATGCATAAAGCAAGACAGGGAGAACTTAGCTTCCTACCTTGAAATAATGGTAGATTTACAAATATTTATTCAACAAATAAAAGTACATCTTTCTTTTAATTTACATGATAGCTTAAAAGAAAAAATAGAGAATAGTAATTTTATTGATGAATTAACAAAAAACAAATTATTAGCTAAGTTAAATAATCTACCAAGAGGTTCAGGCCTATGTCATGGCGATTTTAATCCTTTCAATATTATGAAGGATAAGAATGAATATTTTGTAATTAACTGGATTAAGGCGGCAAATGGAAGTCAGGAAGCTGATGCTTGTAAAACTTATATGTCTTTAAACTTTGTTGATGAAGAAATGGCAGATTTATATTTGGATATATATTTAAATAAATGTAAGAAGTGTAAACAGGATATATTAGAGTGGCTGCCTATACTAGCAGTAGCTATACTTGATGAAGGGAAAGAAGAAAATAAAGAGAAATTATTAAGTTGGATTAATACTCTATAAAATAAGCATAGTGCTATTGTACAAAAATGTACAAGGCACTTTTTTATTAATAATTGTAAATTATTATCACTTAATTGTTAATTAAAAGACTTTAGTCTATAATATAACTATAAGAAATACAAGCAAGGAAGGATATAAGTCATGGGATATACGGCTTTATACAGGGAATGGAGACCTAGGAATTTTTATGATGTAGTAGGTCAGGAACATATAACTACAACCTTAAAAAATCAAATATTAAATAAAAGAATTGCTCATGCATATCTTTTTTGCGGCACAAGAGGAACAGGAAAGACTAGTACAGCAAAGGTATTTTCAAAGGCATTAAATTGTTTAAATTTAAAAGATGGAGAACCTTGCAATGAATGTTCTATGTGCAAGAAAATAAATGATGGATTAGCAATAGATGTAACAGAGCTAGATGCAGCTTCAAATAATGGTATTGATAAAATTAGGGATATTATAGATGATGTAAAATATCCTCCTCAAGAAGCAAAATATAAGGTTTATATAATGGATGAGGTTCATATGTTGTCAACTGGAGCTGTTAATG
>NZ_JAHLPS010000125.1 GCF_018918055.1 Caproiciproducens sp. MSJ-32 | reverse complement strand
ACTCTCAAAAATTTAATGATAAATCTGGTGACAATGGCGTAGAGGAAACACTCCTTCCCATTCCGAACAGAACAGTTAAGCTCTACAGCGTCGATGGTACTGCAGGGGAAGCCCTGTGGAAGAGTAGAACGTTGCCAGGTAAAAAAGACTTAAGAATTTATTCTTAAGTCTTTTTTTATCTAAAATTAATTATTTAGTTAATACTAATCCCTTACTTCTAATACAAGTACATTCTTTTGGTTCAGTACTATGTAAGCATTGATACTTAACTTTTTTTGGAGCTTGTATTTCTGTTAATTTTTTCTTGTCTTTATTATTATCTTTCATTTTTATATCTCCTTTTATAGCATATAATAATTAATATTATATATTATGAGATAATAATTATCAATTAAATATAAATGGAATAATATAAAAATTTATCAACAAAATTTTAAATTGTATAAAATTTATTGTTGATAAATTTTTATACTATGTGGATAGAATTATTCAAAGAACGATTTACCTTAAAAAAAATATAATAAATTAAGAATGGATTTGGTCAATAAGGAGGAGCCATCTGTGAAAAATATAAATAAAGAATCTTTGAAAAAAGAATTCAAGGAAAGATTTTTAGAATTAATCGGAAAAAGAATAGAGGATGGTACAAAGGAACAAAAATATTATGTTTTGGGAAGTTTAGTAAGAGAATATTTAATGAATGATTGGCTAAATACTCAAGATAGATATAAGGAAAGTAATCAAAAGGAAATATATTATTTTTCAATGGAATTTCTAATAGGAAGATTATTAAATGATAGTTTATTAAACTTAGGAATTAGAAAAATTTGTAAGGAAGCTTTAGCAGATTTAAATATAGATTTAACTGAGTTAGAAGAATTAGAAAATGACCAAGGATTAGGTAATGGAGGCTTAGGTAGATTAGCTGCTTGTTTTTTAGATTCTATGTCTTCATTAGGGATAGCAGGTCATGGGTGTGGAATAAGATATAAATATGGTTTTTTTAATCAAAAAATAATAGATGGAAAGCAAGTAGAGTTTTCTGATAATTGGTTACAACAAGGTAATCCTTGGGAGATTAAAAAGAGGGATGAAGCTGAAATTGTTAAATTTGGTGGTGAAGTAAGGTTAGAAAATATAAATAATAAGCTTATTGCTACTCATTACAATTATGAAGCGGTATTAGCAGTTCCTTATGATACACCAATTACAGGTTATAATAATGGAGTAATTAATACACTAAGATTATGGAGTGCAGAAGCTATTGATAATGAATTTAAGTTTGATGTTTTTAGCAGAGGGGATTTTATAAAAGCATATGAATATAAAAATTCAGTGGAGTCAATTAGTTCAATATTATATCCTAATGATTCAAGTTATGAAGGAAAAGTTCTTAGACTGAAACAAGAATATTTTTTTGTATCAGCTGGACTTCAAAGTATAATTAAAAAATATAAAAAAAATAATGGAGATATAAGAAGATTAAATGAAAAAATTGCTATTCATATAAATGATACTCATCCTGCGCTAGTAATTCCTGAATTGATTAGAATATTAATAGATGAAGAAGGATTATCCTGGGAAGAAGCTTGGGACATAACGAATAGAACTGTGGCTTATACAAATCATACTATTTTATCGGAAGCTTTAGAAAAATGGCCAATAGATATGGTTAAAATGCTCTTACCTAGAATTTATATGATAATAGAAGAAATTAATGAAAGGTTCTGCAAGGAATTATGGTCTAGATACCCAGGTGATTGGTCTAGGATAGCAAGAATGGCAATAATAGCTGATGGCTATGTTAAAATGGCTCATCTTTCTATTGTAGGTAGTCATAGTGTAAATGGAGTTGCAAAACTTCATACTGAAATATTAAAAAAGAGAGAAATGGTAGATTTTTATAATTATTATCCTCAAAAATTTAATAATAAAACTAACGGTATCAATCATAGAAGATGGTTATTAAAAATAAATCCAAAATTAAAAGATCTATTAATTGAAAATATAGGAGAAAGCTTTATTAAAGATCCTTTAAGACTGATAGAATTTAAAGATAAATTAAAAGATAAGCTAGTCTTAGAGGGATTATGTAGAATTAAATTAGATAATAAAATTAATTTAGCTAATTATATATATAATACAAAAAATATTAAAGTTGATCCTAGATCTATATTTGATACACAAATAAAAAGAATTCATGGGTATAAGAGGCAAATCCTAAATTGTCTCAGAATAATGGATTTATATAATAGAATAATAGAAAATCCTTGTATTAGTATAAATAGTAGAACTTTTATTTTTGCTGGTAAAGCTGCACCAGGATATTTATTAGCTAAAAATGTTATTGAATTGATTAATGTAATTGCAGATAAAATAAATAATGATAAGAGAGTAAATGATAAAATAAAAGTAATATTTATGGAAAATTATAATGTTTCATTGGCCGAAAAAATAATTCCGGCAACTGACTTAAGTGAACAAATATCTATGGCTACAAAGGAAGCCTCAGGAACATCTAATATGAAATTTATGATGAATGGAGCTTTAACTATTGCAACATTAGATGGAGCAAATATTGAAATAAAAGAAAATGTAGGAGAAGATAATATAATTATATTTGGAACAAGATCAGAAGAAGTATTAGAAATATATAATAATCATAGTTATTATTCTTATGATTTATACAATAAGGATTATAGGATAAAGAGAGTAGTAGATAGTTTAGTAGATGGAACTTATTCTAGTGATAAAGATAGATTTAGAATAATTTACGATAATCTTTTGAAATATAATGACGAGTTTTTAGTATTAAAAGATTTCAATAGCTATTTAGAAGCCCAAGAGGAAGTTGATAAATTATATAATGATCGCTGTAATTGGCAAAAAAAGTGTGGAATAAATATAGCTAGTTCAGGAGTATTCTCATCAGATAGGACTATACTTGAATATTTTAATGAAATTTGGAATTAAGATTTTGATATATTTTTATAAAGTGAACTCTTATATAGAGTTTGCTTTTTTTTATTAAATATTCTCTACAAAATATGTTTTAATTTTTATATTTTTGACAAAATTAATAGACAACTAATCCTAACGTATCACTATAAGAAATTAAAAGAAATATGGAAAGTTATAGAGAAATAATAATATATTTTAATTATTTAAATAATGTTATATCCTATAAAAAAATATTAACATGATAATATAGTCAATGTCGCTACGGACAAAATATTTAAAAAATATAAATATAATTTAAAAAAAGAAAAAAATGTTGACAAATTTCTCATATAAGGATATAATAAAAAAGTCGCTTGAGGGCGATAAAGAAAATCAAATGAGAATTTGAAATTGGTCTTTGAAAATTGAACAGAATATTAAGTAAAGATAAACCAGCAATTCTTTTGAACGTCTAAGATTAACTCAAAGAAATTTGAGACAGATTAAACTTTTTAGTGAGAGTTTGATCCTGGCTCAGGACGAACGCTGGCGGCGT
>NZ_JAHLPS010000111.1 GCF_018918055.1 Caproiciproducens sp. MSJ-32 | reverse complement strand
TTGACTTAGCAAACGCACCGAATCATTTTCTGGGATCATACAATCGATATTTATTGGAAGTTTTAATTGAAAATATCTTTGATTAAGCGTATAATTTTTTTGTAAAATGTTATGTTTTAGCATACTAATATTTTACCATAAATCCCTTACTTCTCGAAGTTCGGGATTTATTTTTTTACATAAAAAAGGAGCTACGCACTAATCACTTAGTGCGACAGCCCCATGTTTAAAATAATGATATTATTTATCAATATGGATTTATACTAGGAATAATAAAATATATTAATGATTTGATAAAAATGTAAAACTATAAAAATAGATTATGGAATAGCTATAAAGTTGGTGATATAATTTTGAAATGTGAAATAATAAGTAAATTATAGGAGATTTTTATGGAAAATAAACAAGTTATGAAAAAGACCTTTGGAATAATGACGGCAATTACTATGGTTGTTGGTACAGTTATTGGATCAGGAATATTTTTTAAGCCGCAAGCTATATATACTGCCACTGGAGGGAAGCCTGGCCTTGGAATGATTGCTTGGCTAATAACAGGTTTGGTAAGTATAGCTGCTGCTCTTACCTTTGCTGAAATAGCTATTCTTATCCCTAAAACTGGTGGAATGGTTGAATATCTATCTGAAGTATTTGGAGAGAGGGTTGGATATCTAGCTGGATGGATGCAGGTTGTACTTGCATTACCTGCAATGGCAGCTGGACTTGCTGTTATATTTGCCGATCAAGTAACTTTACTTACAGAGAATAATGTAACAATTCCTGTTGCAATATTTGTTCTAATCTTTGTAGTTATTCTTAATTGTATGAGTTCTAAAGTTGGTGGAGGGGTTCAGGTTGTATTTACTATATGTAAGCTTGTTCCTTTAGTGCTTATTATTGTTTTTGGATTTATAAAGGGAAGTGGAACTAATACAGTGTTTACTCCAATGGTAGGAGAGGGATTAAGCCCTATTACCGTTTTAGGAACATTAATGGTTGCTATTCTTTTTGCCTTTGAGGGATGGACAAATGTTGGTGCTATTGCTGGAGAAATGAAGAATCCTGGACGTGATTTACCAATAGCTATTGTAGGTGGGGTATCTGTTATTACAGCTATTTACTTTATAATAAATTTAGCTTATTTATGGGTTATTCCAGCAGATCAATTAGCTGCAACATCAGCGCCAGCAACATTAGTTGCAAGACATATATTTGGGGATTTTGGATCTATTTTAATTACTATTGGGATAATGATTTCTTGTTTTGGAACTTGTAATGGATTTTTAATGTCAGGATCAAGAGTAACTTATGCTATGGCTGAAGGAGGAAAGCTTCCATTTTTTAAATTCTTATCGAAACTAAATAAGACTCAAACACCAGCAAATTCGATTATATTTACAGGGGCACTTTCTTGTATTTTTGCACTTACCGGACAATATAATCTTCTCACTGACTTGGGAGTGTTTTCTTCATGGATTTTTTATACCCTTACATTTGTAGCAGTTATTGTTTATCGTAAGCAAAGACCAGATATTAAACGTAGTTATAAGGTTCCGTTATATCCTATAATTCCAATATTAGCAATAATAAGTGGTATTTTTGTTGTGTTAAATCAATTTATTACGGCAACAATGCTTTCATTAGGAAGTGTAATAATAACCCTTATAGGTCTTCCAGTATATATTTATATGAATAAAAAACATATGAGTAATTCATAATATTTCATACATATATAAACAAGAAAAGTTGATTTCGATAAATTGAAATCAACTTTTTTCTATTTAAAATATAAAGACTATAAAAATTATTTTTACATTGTTATATACATTTCATATTGAGAAATTGGATCCTTTTTAAATTTCATATGTTTTAAGAAGCCTTCAAGATAATTATTATTTGGAACAACTATAGATAATTTTTCATTATCATAAGCAGCAAGGCAGACTATATTGCCTAATTTTTCAACATAATCTAAATCACTTTGCCAGTTTATATGAAAGTCTTTATGATTATATATAGCCTCTTTAAAGTTATTAAAATCAATTTCTTTTATATTTATATTAGAGTTATCAAAATTCCTTAATTCTGATGGGTTATCATGAAAAAAGTAAGATAAATCATATATTTTTTCATACCCTATTTTCTTATAAAAGTTAATAGCTTTATCATTACCAACAATCACTTCTAAGAACATTTGCTTACAATTACTTTCTATAGCAGTTTTTTTATGAAGAGACATAAGCTTGCTAGCAATACCTTTGTTTCTATATTCTGGATGAATAGCTAAGGCTCCACAACGCAAGGTTTTAATACCATCCCAAATTTTAATACCAGCCAAAAGTACACCAATAGGTTTATCACAGTCTAATGCTATATGTGATAGTTCTATAGAATTCCCTTCAGGCCCAAAGAATCTTTTTATAAAATCTTCTTTGTTCATTGATAGTTTTATAATATAGTCAGAAAATCCAATACTAAAAGCATCGAATATTAAATCCATACTTACTTCAGAACACTTTTTATAAACGACCATAATTAAAATCTCCTTATAAATATTTCTTTACTTTAATTATGTAGCAAAAAACGGATTAAAATCAATATATTTATAATTCTATAAAGCTTTCAGTAAGCTAAATGAAACATTAGAAATGAGATAATTTTAAGAAAAATCTATTTATGGTACAATTAATTTGCTATAAACAGATTTTTTGTATTTTTAACAATGAAAAGTTTAAGCTAAAGTTATAAATATAACGGCTAAAGAAATATATTGGAGGATGTAATGAATATAACAATAATATCAGTAGGAAAATTAAAAGAGAAATATTTAAAAGAAGCCATAGATGAATACTCAAAAAGATTATTAAGATACTGCAAATTAGAAATAATAGAACTAGCAGACGAGAAAACACCAGATAATGCAAGTGAAAAGGAAGAGCTTCAAGTAAAAGATAAAGAAGGCGATTTAATATTATCTAAAATAAAAGATAATATGTTTGTAATTGCTTTAGACCTTAAGGGAAAGGAAATGACTTCAGAGGAATTTGCAAATTATATAGAAAACTTAGGTGTTATGGGCAATTCTAATATAGCTTTTGTAATAGGGGGAAGTCTGGGTTTATCTAAAAAGGTAATTAGTAGATCAAATTATAAGCTTTGTTTTTCTAAAATGACTTTTCCACATCAATTATTTAGAGTAATGTTATTAGAGCAAATATATAGAGCTTTTAGAATAATGAAGAATGAACCGTATCATAAATAAATGAGGTTTTGGATAGAATTGGATATATAAATGGACGATAGGTGTGCTTTAATTTTTGCAATGAAACTTACAAAAATCTAAAGTTTGAATTTTTGTTGGGTATTTTAATTTTATTTATAGATTCTTCATTTTTCACTACTTGAGAAAATTAGAATTTGTTTTTCAGAATCTATAGCATTGAAAAAATTTTTATAATTATCTTGGATTCGGCAAGTAATGCCGAAAGGCATTGAAATTAAAGGATTTTTTGTTCAAAAAAATTAAAAAGAAATCATCCCTTTTTAGTGTTAAAATATAATTACAAAAAACAAAACACAA
>NZ_JAHLPS010000090.1 GCF_018918055.1 Caproiciproducens sp. MSJ-32 | reverse complement strand
TAAGTATACTCAAAAAAAGACCTAACGGTATAAAATATCATAATAAATGTAAATTTATTCATAAAGAAAACAAAAATGGCAAGTAGAAACTTTTTTAAAATTTACTTGCCGAATTCAAGATTTTATTTTTAAGAGCAATATTTTTATAATATTTTTCGTAAAAAATTTCGTAATGAAATTGGGGGAAAAATATGATAAAAATAGATTTAAAAATAGATCAGGGAATTCCTCAGTATGGATGCAGCTCTTGCTATGATTGTAAAAGTGAATTTGGAAAAAGTCTTTGTGAAATAAAAAATAGAGGCTGTTGTTCCTATTTTCCAAAATTCAATTTATATGATATTCATAAAATGGTCAAAGAAGAGGAAGGCATAGAAACTTTGACTAGAATATTATCCTTGCCCAAGGTAGAAATTAAAAATTATTACATACATGCTAAGGGATTTTTTGATGAGGAAGGATATAAAAATTACAACAATAGTGGGAAATTAAGTAAGTTTAAAGTAAGAGATAAGACTATATTTTTTAGAGCATGTCCTTTTGTAAAATCAGGAGAAGGATGTACGATAAAGCCTAAATATAGAAGTTATGTATGTAACTTTTTTATTTGTGAAGAGGTAGTAAATCAAGTGAAAGATGATGAAAGATTTAAGCGTTATGAAGCGGAAAGAGATAGATATGTTAAATGGATAACTTGGGAAAATAATTCTCTTGAATACTATTTTGCATCAGAAAAACTTAATCTAATCAATAATTTTCAGGAAATTATTGATATACTAAAAGAAATGCCTTTAAGGGAATATGAGTATGAACCTTTAGAAGCAATAGAAATAGATGAAAATTAATTTTTAACTTCCGGTTATGTTATAATTTATAAAATTATAACATAACTAGGAAGTTTTTTATTTATCCTTGATCATTTGTTGATTTTATTTGATTATTACCTTTATTTCTGTTATTGGTATTTCTATTTTTATCGGCGTTGCTTTTATTATTTTTATTTCTGTTATATTGAGACATAATATCACCACCTTTTATATAATTAGTATTTCTAAAAATTATTAAATTATTCATAAAAATACTCATTAAGGGAAGAGTATCTATATTAATCTTCTCTTAATGAGTAATAAATTTAATCTTATTCTTCATCAAAATTTGGAGCATCAGCTTTTTTCAATGTAAATTTAAATATTACTCCATCATAAGTATTTGATAGTGAAAATTTACTATTATGTAAGGTAAGTATTCTATCTACAATTGCTAAACCAAGACCGCTACTATTTTTATTTTGAGACCTGTTTCTAGATTTATCTAATTTGTAGAATTTATTAAATAAATTTTCTATTTCTTCTTCAGGAATATGTGTGCCCTTATTTTCTACTGATATTTCAACTAGATTTTCTATAGTTTTAACTTCTATAATTACATCTTTACCTTTATCTGTGTATTTAAAGGCGTTGCTTAAAAGATTGGTCATTACTTGATCTAACTGTAAACTATCACCTATTACATAACAATATTCTAAATTTGTTTTTAAAATTAAATTTAGCTTTTTTGAGGCATATTCTAAGGAAAACTTTTTAATTAAATTTTGAATTAATCTTAGGATATTAAATTTTTCTAAAATTAATTCTGTAGTTCCAGATTCAAGTTTTGATAATTCTAACATATTTGTAACTAATTTATCCATTTTCTTTGCTTCATCTATTATTGTTTCTAAATATAAATTGATATCTTCCCCCGTTGCAATACCATCTCTTAAACCTTCAGCATAACCTTCAATAATTCCTATGGGTGTTTTTAAATCGTGAGAAACACTTGCAACAAAATCTTTTCTTAGTTCCTCTATTTTTCGTTCTTTTTCAATGTCTTCCTGTAGTTTAATATTTTTTTGCTTAAGATCTTCTAAGGATCTTTCTAAAGAAGAAGATAAAAAGTTAAGAGTGGTAGCAAGATTTCCTATTTCATCTTCTCCTTGAACTTTACATTTAACCGAAAAATCTAAGTGAGACATACGCTTTGCAACCTTATTTATATTTATTAAAGGTTTAGTAATTAAATTTACATAAATAAGAGTTAATATCAATCCTAATATTAAGAAAGCAAGAAATAAATAGATATAGAATTCTTTTATTACATCTGTAGCTTCTCGAATTGGCTGCATAGAGAATACTGCTACTATTATTGAATCATTGAAGGAGTTTAGGGACATCGGTGTTATTGTGCCTATTTTTGTAGTCTTAGTAAATTGATTTTCAAATATTGTAGTTTTAGATTTATTGCTTTCTAATACTTCATATATTAAGTCTTTATTATTTATAAGCTCAGCACAAAAATATGTTAAGGTTTGAAAATCATCAGTATTTTTATCATAATTAGGTATAAATTTAAATTTACCATCTAAAGAAAGTAAAGCGATTTTAGAGTTAGTATTTTGTTCAAATCTAAATAAGGCTTCATTAAGTAGTTTTTCATTTGATGCTTGATAAGAATAAAGTTCACTAAATTTTTTAGTTTCCTTTATCATTTCTTTTACTTTTTTATTTAAATAAAAATCTTCAAAAAATAGATTTTGAAATATCATACTAAATATTAAAAGAATAAATATCAAAGATGAATTAATAATAAATAGTTTACTAGATATGCTAAGAGTTAACTTTTTCTTCAAATTTATATCCACTTCCTCTTACAGTTACAATATAGCAAGCCTTATCTTTTAATTTTTCCCTAAGTCTTTTAATATTAGTATCTACTGTTCTAATATCACCGTAATAATCAATGCCCCAAACATTATCTAATATGGTATCTCTAGACAAGGCAATTCCTGCATTGTCAGATAAATACACTAGAAGTTCAAATTCTTTAGGAGATAGATTTATTACCTCTCCATTCACTTTAACTTCATGAGATAATTTGTTTATTGTTAATCCATTAAATTCTCTTATATTTGAAAAGCTTTCTTCCTCAGAAGTTCTTTTTAGGAGAGCTTTTACCTTGGCAACTAGAACTTTTGGAGAAAAAGGTTTTGTCATATAATCATCAGCTCCCATTTCATACCCAAAAAGCTTATCTTCTTCTTGACCTTTAGCAGTTAGTAAAATTACTGGAACAGTAGAAACTTTTCTTATCATTTCTAAAACTGTAATTCCATCAACTTTAGGCATCATAATATCTAAAATTACTAAATCAATTTTATTATTAATAAAATAGTTAAGACCTTCATCACCATCAGCAGCTTCAATAATACTAAAACCTTCTTTTAAAAAATAATCCCTAAGTAGAAATCTTATTCTAGTTTCATCTTCTATTATTAAAATATTTTTTTTCATAAAGTCCTCCATAAGCTTTCTTTAGTTCTGTTAAGTTATATGATATTTGAATTTCATCCCTCCTTAGAGTATCTTAAATATAGCAACACCAAAAATACCTCCGAAGGAGAGATGAAATTATGTGCAAATTATTGAATAAAATTTCATGTCCAAGATGCCATAGTCAAAATCTCTATCGCTTTGGAAAAGACAAAGCAGGTAATCAAAAATATCAATGTAAAGACTGTAGACGTCAGTTTACTTTTGAAGATTGTAGGGGTAAGAAAAATCGTATATTGAGAGGATATCCTCGTTGTCCTGTTTGTGGTAATGG
>NZ_JAHLPS010000052.1 GCF_018918055.1 Caproiciproducens sp. MSJ-32 | reverse complement strand
ATCCAAATGTTATTTGGGTTTATTAAGTATACTCAAAAAAAGACCTAACGGTATAAAATATCATAATAAATGTAAATTTATTCATAAAGAAAACAAAAATGGCAAGTAGAAACTTTTTTAAAATTTACTTGCCGAATTCAAGATTAATATTTTCATTTAATAAATCAGCTACCTGATCAATAGAATAGTGGGAGATTTCCCCTCTTTTTTTATTTTGAATTTTATTTCTTTCTTTATTATCCATAATGATAAAGTCACCCCTTTATATAACTTATCTCAATAATTCTCCTCCCCTTTTATCTATTCGTATATAATTTATATCCAGGGACAGATGGTTCGGGAAGAGACAGAAATAAGTCTAAGGAGATGATATTAGATAATGTTAATGCAATAGGAACATTATTAAGTAAATATCTGTTAACAGAAGTAATTGTAGTATTTACAACTATGGCTGGCGGAACAGGTTCAGGAGCAATAAAGACTTTTATACAAATAGCCAAAAAAGTATTACCAAAGGCTAAAATTAATGTAGTAGCTATTTTACCTAGCTTAAAAGAAGATGAATTATCATTTAAAAATACTCTAGAATGTTGGAATGATATCAATAGTATTATGGATTTAATAAATGATGTTAAATTCGTTGATAACAATAAGAGAAATACTTATAGAGAGATTAATAATGAAGTTATTGAAAGCTTAGATTTAGCTTATAACATAACAGGCATTCATTCTGAAGGCAGCATTGATAACAGAGATTCATTAAGAATAAATACTGCTGAAGGGGCAGGACTTGTTTTAAAACTATATGATGGCTTAATGGATGTTAAAAGTGCTGTGGATTTAGCAATAAAAAATAGTGTTTTTGTTCAACCAGATATATATGACTGTGATTATTTAGGAATTAATTTAAAAATTGATGGATATGATCCATATGAAGTAGCTAAATTATTTGAAGTTTATAGAACTACCTACATAACATATAACAATAAAAATAATATTGTAGTTCTTGGAGGATGTGAAATTCCGACAGAAGCAATAAAATTAATAAAGATGGCCCTAGATGATAAGAAAAAAAGAAAGTTATCAAGAAATAAGAGAAGAAGCTTTATTATTGATATGAATGCAGATATTAATGATAATTCAGGAGATAGTTTAGAAGATAGTAGTGTTGTGGAAGCTAATAATGTTGAATTTAACGATTTGCTTGAAGAGAATTTTACTATTTAAATTTTAAGCCGTTAAGTTATATATTTAGCAAATAAAAAAGGACTGTATCAAAAAGAATTTATTATTCTTATGGACAGTCTCTTTTTATTCAGCGTACTAAAAATTCAATTAAGATATTTACTTCCTTCCTTAACGCTTAACTTACTTAATTTATAGGAAGATATAAAAATTTTAACCCATTCCTTATTTGATTTTGAATATTCCCTAAGGGCCCAGCCTATAGCCTTTTCTATAAAGAATTCATTATCTTCATTATTATTTAATATAACTTTTTCAAGGACCTCTGTATTTGTGTTTTCCTTATATTTAAGTTGAAAAAGTATTGCTGTTCTTCTTAACCACATATTTTCATCTTGGCTCCATTTTAATATATATTCATCAATAAGTTTAGGATATTTTTGACATATCTCTCCAACTAAATGACTGGCAATTAAATCGATAGTATCCCACCAAGACTTATTTATTATCAGTTCTTTAATAAAATGAATATCGTCATTTTGTAATTTCTTTTTTTCTTTTATTAAATAGTCTACTCCTAGATATTGAAATTCCCGATATTCTTCTTTCCATAAAGATTTTACAAATTCCCTATCAATAGGAGAATTTTTATCTAGTTTTTTAAAGAAGGGCTTTTCAAGTTCTTTTCTTAAAGGGGTTTTTATGCCTAAGAATTCAAACTGATTTTTCATATATGCCTTCATAGGAGCAGCATTATTAGGATCTTTATTCTGCATGAATTTATCTATAATGTCCAATTTTATCATTCCTTTAATCAAGATATATGAGTGATAGTATTATTATACTATAATTTCTATAATTAGAAGGATTAATGTTAATAGTGATTTATAAATTCATTTAATATAGTCAATATTTTTCTCAATTATGCCTAATTATATAAAACATTAATTAATAATAACTAAACAAAATAGTTTGACTTAAAAAAAGGGAAGGAATAAATATTGTATAAGAAATTGTCTAAATATATAATATGAAAAAGGAGTATGCTATAGCTGTTGTAATATAAAATATTTATGAGCCTTATTTTTAATGAATAAAAAATTGGGAGGATTAAAATGGTAAATTTTGCTCATAGAGGCGATAGTATTAACTACCCAGAAAATACATTGCTAGCTTTTAAAGAAGCTATTAAAGCAGGCGCTTCAGGTATTGAATTAGATGTTCATAAAACTAAGGATAATAAATTAGTAGTAATACACGATGAGGATATAGAAAGAACTTTTTTAGGAAGAGGTTTAGTTAAGAATTTTACTTTAGAAGAACTTAAAGCTTTTAAGTGTAGAAGAGTTTTATTTAGAGATAATCCAGAATGCCATATACCTACTTTGGAAGAGGTATTAGATATAGTAAAAAAGAGCAATATAATATTAAATATAGAGCTTAAGACAGATGAAATACATTATGAAGGAATTGAGGAGGATGTAATAAATTTAATTAAGAAATATGCTTTAAATAACAATGTGCTTTTATCGAGTTTCAATTTAGATTCAATAAGAATATGCAAAGAAATTGATAGTAATATTAAAACAGGGTTATTATATTATAAAACTATAGAAAATATAATAGAAATTGCAAAAGCTTTAAAGGCAGATGCAATACATCCTTATTTAGAATTAGTTAATGAAGAGCTTATAAGGGAAGCTCACAAGTTTAATCTTGAGTTAAATATATATACTGTAAATGATCCTAAGTATATGAGAATGTTTAGGAATGGTGGAGTTGATGGATTATTTACAGATGATCCTAAGCTGCTAAAAGAGATTATTATGGAAAAGTAAAAAATGTTAGGATTTTCTAAATATCTTTAAAACTCTTATTGTATAAATCTTAACTATCAACTATAATTATATAAACAATAATAATATGTAAATTATAATATAAATTAAGTATAGAAATAAATTTATAAAGGGGGGAAAAGGGATGGCAATGTATGAAATGAAACCAGAATATAAAACAGGAATAGATTTTATAGATAAAGAACATGAACAGCTATTTACAATTGCAAACAGAGCTTATCAATTACTAAAAAATGAATTTATACCAGATAAGTATGATTATATTGTTGAAGTAATTGAAGAATTAAAAGCATATACAAAGTATCATTTTGAGCATGAAGAAGAATATATGCTATCAAAGGGATATAAAAGATTATTATCACAAAAAGTAGCACATGATGAGTTTATTAATAAAATACAAAGTTACAGCACAGAACATATAGATGAAAATCAAAGAGAAGTATTATTAGGTTTATTAGCCTTACTAAATGATTGGCTTATTGAGCATATATATAAAGCAGATAAGCTTATTGCTGAAGTTAATCAATAGATAATAAAAAAGGGGCTGTCGCACTAAATAATTAGTGTGAAGCTCCTTTTTGATGAAAAAAATAAATCCCAGACTTTAAAAGTCTAGGATTTATGGTAAAATATTTTTCATGACTATAAAAAAAATCT
>NZ_JAHLPS010000092.1 GCF_018918055.1 Caproiciproducens sp. MSJ-32 | reverse complement strand
CACACTTTTCATTTTCGAATACATTTTGTAAAATAGAATATGGTAAACGAATACAAAAAATAAATTTTTTAAAATCTTAAAAAATTATGAAAAAATAAAAAAATATATAAAAAAATTAAAAAGTGTATTGTTATTAATACACTTTTTAATTAAATATATAGATTTCTTTTTAAAGGATAACTTTTTATTACAGTCTCTCTTTTATTATTAGAAATTTTCCAAATCTCAATTCTATCTACTTTTAAAGTTTCCAGTTCTGATTTATAAGTAATATCATTATAATGTTTTTTTATATCTTTTGGAATAAAGTTCAAATTAGCAATAGATAAATGCATTGATGATTCGGAATTTAAATCTAAAACGTTAAAGTTATATAATTTTAATGTATCACTTATAAGTCTGTTAAGTCTTTTAATATAACCTATGTCAGAAATTTTAACGTTTAAGGTTTTTCTAGATTCACTTATTAGAATTTCATTAGTTAATTCAACTTTAAAAAGTTTATAAGGTTTAATAATTTTGTTAAGTACTTCATCTAGTTTTTCGAGATTAGGATTTTCCACTACTTCTAGAGGTATATAAGGAATAGGGGAATTCCTATTTGCCCTAAAACGTTTAGATAAGTTTTTCTGAATAGGTATAAAATTTTTATAAGAGTCTTCATCAAATAATGCTACTAGATAATATTTCATAGTCTTAGCCTCTCATATTAAATTAGTTTATATAATATTTTGAATAGTCTATAAACTTTTCTTTATATTATACCACAATAAAAAAAATATAAAAAGCAATTCTATTATAGGATAGTAATAAAATTATTAAATGATACAAGCTTATGGAAATTGCTGCTCCTTGAAAAATCCCTATTTTCATAAGTTATTTTTATGATATAATGATTACTGTAAGTTTTTATAGTGTAAATAGAAAATGGTTAAAAGTTGAAAAGTTAGGAAATATTATATAGATAGATATAAAAGATGATAAGGGTGAAATTATGAAAAAGTTAGTTATAAATGGTGGCAAGATTCTTAAAGGTTCAGTTGAAATAAATGGTGCTAAAAATGCAGCAGTTGCAATATTACCAGCAGCAATTATGGCAAGTGAAGGAAAGTGTGTAATAGAAAACATTCCAGATATAGAAGATGTACATTGCCTTGAAAGAATTTTAAAAAGCTTAGGTTGTTCAGTAAATAAGATAGGTAATAATACTTTAGAAATAGATGCTACTGATGTAACAAGTATTAATGTATGTACTGATGATGTAAGAAAAATGAGAGCTTCTTATTATTTTATAGGAGCTTTATTATCAAGATTTAAAAAAGCAAGAGTTGAACTTCCAGGGGGATGCCCTATTGGAGTAAGGCCTATAGATCAGCATATAAAGGGATTTGAAGCTTTAGGAGCAAAGGTCACAATTGAACATGGTGCAGTTATAGTTGAAGCAGAACATCTTTATGGAACTAATATATTCTTTGATGTTGTTTCTGTTGGAGCAACAATAAATGTAATGTTAGCAGCTACTTTAGCAGAAGGAACTACAATTCTTGAAAATGTTGCTAAGGAACCTCATGTAGTTGATGTAGCAAACTTCCTAAATTCTATGGGAGCTGATATAAAAGGTGCAGGAACAGATGTAATTAGAATTAAGGGTGTTAAAAAGTTAGTTGGATGTGATTATAGTGTTATACCAGATCAAATAGAAGCTGGTACCTTTATGATTGCAGCTGTTGCAACAAAAGGAGATGTTACAATAAAAAATGTAATTCCAAAACATTTAGAATCAATATCTGCAAAGCTTACAGAAATGGGAGCTAAAATTGAAGAGGGAGACGATAGTGTTAGAGTATATGTTGAGGGTGATTTAAGAGGAGTTAATGTTAAAACAGCTCCATATCCAGGCTTCCCAACAGATGTACAACAGCCAATGTCAACTCTTTTAAGTATTATTCCAGGAAGAAGTATAGTTTCAGAAAGCATATGGGAAAATAGATTTAAACATATGGATGAATTAAAGAAAATGGGAGCTAATATAAAAGTTGAAGGAAGAACTGCTATAATTGAAGGAGTAGAAAAGTTAACAGGAACTCAAGTTGTAGCAACAGATTTAAGGGCAGGAGCAGCTATGGTTATAGCTGGATTAGTGGCAGTAGGTCAGACAGAAATATTAGAAATAGAACATATTGATAGAGGCTATCCTAACATAGAAGACAAATTTACTGCTTTAGGTGCTGATATATTTAGAGCAGTAGAGTAGTTAAAATATGGGGGATAAAATAATGAGGTTTTGTTCATTGTATAGTGGAAGCAGCGGAAATAGTATATTTATAGCCTCAGATAATACAAAGGTCTTAATTGATGCTGGCTTACCAGGGAAAAAGATAGAAGATGCACTAAAAAGTATAGGAGAAAAATTAGAAGAAATTGACGGTATATTTGTAACACATGAACACTCAGACCATATCAAGGGGATAGGAGTAATATCAAGAAAATATGATATACCTATATATGCGAATGCAGATACATGGGCAGCCATGGAGAAGAACATAGGAAAAATAAAAGAATATAATATAAAAATAATGGATAGAAGGTCGACTAAGTCTATTAAGGATTTAGATATAAAATCTTTTAATATACCTCATGATGCAGCTGCTCCAGTGGGATATGTACTTCATAATAATGGGAAAAGAGTAAGTGTAACTACTGATTTTGGTATATATACCCAAGAGATTAAAGATAATATAAAGGATTCAGATGTTTTACTTTTTGAAAGTAATCATGATATAAATATGCTTAAATTTGGTCCATATCCTTATGTATTGAAACAAAGAATATTAAGTGAAGTGGGGCATTTATCAAATGAAGATTGCGGTAAGGCTATAGTAGATTTAGTTCGTAGTAAATTACATAGAAAGGTAATATTAGGTCATTTAAGTGGAACCAATAATAATCCTGATTTGGCCTTTGAGACTGTGTGCTCAGTTTTAAGAGAAAACAACATTACTGAAAAGGACATAACTATTACTATGGCAAGCAGAAGTGGTCCAAGCAATTTAATTGAAATTTAATTTGATTTTATTTATATTAAGATTAAATAGAAATAAATATAAATTTTAATAAATTTATGAAGAAGGAGAATATATTATGAGCTTATATAAGCAATGGACAGATATGGTAGTTGAATATGTTAAAACAAAGGGAGAAAAAGCTTTCTGGAAGGAATATATGGAACTAGAAACATCCATATATAGGGATATACTAGCAAGACATAAGGAAGAGTATATTTTTACAATTTCAGATTTAGCTAAAAAATATAATACAACTTCAGAGTTTATTATGGGCTTTGTAGATGGTATTAATGATAGCTTAAAGAATCCTCTTGATTTAGAAAAAGTTACAGAAAATGAAGAAATTAAATTAGATTTAGATTTAGAAAAATTATATTATAATATGTTAGATGCAAAAGCAGAATATTTATATACATTACCACAATGGGATGGTATTTTTTCAGTAGAAAAGAGAAAGGAAATACAAAAACAATATAGAGAGTCAGTTATAGTTAGAAATGAAAATAAAATAGGTAGAAATGATCCTTGTCCATGCGGAAGTGGTAAAAAGTATAAAAAGTGCTGCGGTAAATAGTCTACAGACCCTCGTAAATAAAGGTTTTGCGAGGGTTTTTTATATTTTATAGTGTTATATGTTTATTTTAGTTTAAGTGGATACTATATGGTGGATTGTGTAAAGTAAATATGAAAAAATAGCGTAGCTACATGTATAATTACACAATATTGTTCAGTTTTTCTTTAAAATTTAAAAAAATTGATTTAGAAAGCTTGTTTTAAACAAAAAATGG
>NZ_JAHLPS010000085.1 GCF_018918055.1 Caproiciproducens sp. MSJ-32 | reverse complement strand
TATGAACAATCAAAGGCTGGAGTGCCCTTGGAGCAAATTTTTCAAGCCTTAAAAATTGCCTAGGAGGAGTCTATTCAATTTTTATGGTAAATAATGCTATGAAATTTGCTCATTTATAATTATACATATATTTTACCTTATTTTTACTTATAATACAATTATAAGACTTCTATATCTTTTAAAATATATTTTCTTACTAATTTTTAATTTAACAATCTCTTCTATGAAAAATATTTTATATTAATATAAACTATTCTTTAATAACAATTAAATTATATTATCTAACCTAATATGCACAAACTTTGTTCCATGATAAAAAGGTCCTTTATCAAAATGTTCATCTTTATATAACTCTGACAGTTCATAATTTCTTCTAGCATTATCATAGTCAGATAATATTTCATAACATTTTGCAATATTCAAATACAAAGTTGAATAGGCACTCTTTACATTTACATCATTTATTTTTAGAGCAAATTGTAAAGAGGTTTCCATCCACTTTAATTTATCCTCAATACTTTTTTGTACTCTAGCTAGATGATAAGCTGTTATAAATCTTTCATATTCATCTTCTGCTTCTTCCCAGGCTTTTTTAAAAATATTTATTGCTTCTTCAATATTTCCTGTCTCTTCTAAATTCATTCCATTCATGCATAGTTTAATAATATGGTTATTTGGATCAAACCTTATATCCATTTAATTTTACCTCCAAAGAATTTTTATATTATATTTTACCCATTCTTGATTTAGGTTAATATTATAATTTATTATCTTAAATTTTTTCTTTCCAAGTATATTAATATAGTCTCTATTTTTATATATATTTACATATTCCCTACTTACCTAAATATTCCTCTAAGCATACGCCTTTTTCTTTTATTTTATTAGAATGTTCAATACCAACATATCGAATATGCCAAGGTTCATAGCTATATCCAGTAATATCTTCCTTGCCTTTTATGTATCTTAGTATAAATCCATACTTGTACATATTATTGTGCAGCCATCTACACTCTTCAGTATTCTCAAAATTTATATCCATATCTGTATAATTCTCTGCTAAAACATCTACAGCAAGTCCCGTTTGATGTTCGCTATAACCTGGTTTTGCAACATATTTATCCGCATACTCTTCTCCCCGATTAAAAACCTCAGTAGTATAAACATCTTCCTGATATTCATAGGATCTATAACCTGAAACTGCAAGTAGATATATTCCCTCTTTTTCAGCATCTTTAAACATTCTTTTTAAATTTTCACTTGCTTCTTTTCTTAATAAAATTTCCTTATTTGAATTTACCTGTATAGCTTCTAAATCATCTGGTCATATCCTTTTTCTAGTCCATATTCTTTGTTTACCAATAGAATATTCTGTTTATTATTATTCATGGAATTATTTAAAGAAATATTATTAAAGCTATTTTCTTTCTCCGATATTTTTGATTGCTTATTATTCCATATATTAAAATATCTAATTATATCATCAGAGAAAATAAAAAATATAGCCCCTAGTAAAATTAATATACTAAAAATTCTTATACTTTTGTTTTTCTTTGCCATATTAAGCACTTCCTTTCCTGCTTTAATATAAACAAAATAACTTCTAAAAAATAACTTCTAATAATTATTTAGTTTAATTAATTATCATATTTTTCATGCATTGAATATTTTATATTATAATGCCTTATCTTAACCAAAATAGTTACAGAATTGTTAAAAATAAAGCTTGTCATATTTATTTAATAATTATTCTCATATTTTCTTAGAGGTGATGAGATGAAAATTGAATTTACAAAAATGCATGGCTGTGGTAATGATTATATTTTCTTTAATTGTATCAATCATGACATTAATAAACCTGAAGAACTCTCAAAATCTATCTCCAACAGACATTTCGGTATTGGAGGTGATGGAATTGTACTAATTTACAAATCAAATAAAGCAGATGCGAAAATGCGTATGTTTAATGCTGATGGAAGTGAAGGAAAAATGTGTGGAAATGCAATAAGATGCATAGGAAAATATTTATTTGATAATGAAATTATTAAAAAGAAAAATGTAACTATTGAAACTATAAGCGGGGTAAAAAATTTAACACTTCATATAATAAATAACTTAGTTTCATCAGTGACTGTAGATATGGGTAAAGCAGAATTTTTACCTTCAAAGATTCCTGTTAAACTTAATGGAGAAAAAATAATTAATAGAAAAATATCCATAAATGGTGAGGATTATAAAATAACCTGTGTTTCAATAGGAAATCCTCATTGCGTTGTTTTTCAAGATAATATAGAAAACCTTAATTTAATGAGTATTGGACCAAATTTTGAAAATTTCCCTATTTTTCCTGAAAGAATAAACACTGAATTCGTTAAGGTTATAGACAAAAACACTATTAAAATGAGGGTTTGGGAACGCGGTAGTGGTGAAACTTTAGCTTGTGGAACAGGAGCTTGTGCTGCTGCTGTAGCTGCTGTTGAAAATAGATTTTGTAATAAGGGAGAAGATATTTATGTTATTCTAAAGGGCGGAGAACTTATTATTAACTATACAAATGAAAGAATACTAATGACTGGTAAAGCTGAAAAGGTATTTGACGGTTATATAGAAATTTAATTAAAAATATTACAAATAAGGGGAAGTGATGTATGAATATTAATAGTAATTATTTAAAGCTAGAAAATAATTATTTATTTTCTACTATAACAAAAAAAGTAGAGGATTATAAAAGTAAATATCCTAAAAAAGAAATAATTAATCTAGGTATTGGAGATGTAACCCAGCCTCTTCCAACTGCTGTAATAAATGCACTACACAAAGCTGTTTCTGAAATGAGTTCAAAACATACTTTCAGAGGATATGGCCCTGAACACGGATATAACTTTTTAAAAACTGCTATTCGCACTTATTATGAAAAAAGAGGTGTTTTTTTAGAAGAAAATGAAATATTCATTAGTGAAGGTGCAAATAGTGATTTAGGTAATATACTTGATATTTTTTCAAATGATAACACTGTATTGATACCTGATCCTGTTTATCCAGTTTACATGGATACAAATATTATGGCTGGTAGAAAAATAATATTTATGTGTGCAACAGAAGAAAACAACTTTCTTCCAATGCCTGATAAAAATATTAAAGCCGATATAATATTCATCTGTTCTCCTAATAATCCTACTGGAGCAGTATATAATAAAGATGAACTAAAAGAATGGGTAGACTATGCATTATCTTGTAATGCTGTAATTATATTTGATGGAGCATATGAAGCCTATATTCAAGATAGGAAGCTGCCAAGAAGCATTTATGAAATTGAAGATGCCAAGAAATGTGCTATAGAAATTTGCTCACTTTCAAAAAATGCAGGTTTTACCGGAACAAGATGCGGCTATACTATTGTCCCAAATGAACTAAGATTTGAAGGTGTTCATTTAAATATGCTATGGCTAAGACGGCAGACTACAAAATTTAACGGAGTAGCTTACATTATTCAACGGGCTGCAGAAGCTGCCTTTACAGAAGAAGGGCAAGCAGAAATATCAAAGTTTATTAATTATTACATGGATAATGCGAAAATAATATGTAATACATTACAGAATATGAATATCTGGTTTACTGGCGGTGAAAACTCACCATATATATGGTTAAAATGTCCTAAGGGCATGACATCGTGGGAATTTTTTGATTTTCTACTAGAAAGGGCTAATACAGTTGGTTCTCCTGGTTCTGGATTTGGTAAGAATGGAGAAGGTTTCTTTAGGCTTACATCCTTTGGAGATAGAAAAAATGTTGAAATCGCTATGAAAAAAATTTCTTCCATACTAATTTAAATTTTTTAACTTTAATAAAGGGGCTGTCGCATTAGCGGTTAAAAATCGCTAATGCTCAGCTCTTATTTTGTACTGTTTTATATGAATTTTAAAGAGTTTTTCAAATAAATTCATCTCTACTCCTTAAAAATGGCGCA
>NZ_JAHLPS010000029.1 GCF_018918055.1 Caproiciproducens sp. MSJ-32 | reverse complement strand
CCTTATATCTGCTGGATCAATATCAAAATACTAAAAGCAACACTATAACTTTACCCTTAAAACGCAATGATCTGGCTGAATTTCTAAATGTATCTAGGCCATCTTTGTCAAGAGAACTATGTGAAATGCGAGATGATGGTATAATTGATTTTCACTTATCCACCTTCAAAATAAAAGATATTGCAGCCTTAAAGAGCTATTGCGACTAATATACTGGTGACATACTTTTTATGTCACCAGTATAAATAAATTATTTATACTTTTTCTCAAGTAATTCTAACATTTCAACATACTTATTTTGCACTCCCACTCTACTCTTTTCTTCTTCAAAAGTATTACACTCCATATTAACTTTGTTCAATGTTTCTTTACAAAGTTTTCTCCTAGCAAAAGGATATGCAACATTATCCTCTTTATCTATATGCCTAGATAATAAATGTGTATATGATATAGCATTTGCTATTACATCAAGTTTAGCCTCATTATCACCAGCCTTAACTTTAGCAAGTGATTCCTCAAGTTCCTTTATATAGAGTCTTCCAAAGTCATGTTCAACAAGCATTCCAAACTTAACTAATTTCTCAGCTGCACCACCAATTTCATCTACCATTCTATTAAATAAAATTTTTTCTTCTTTTTCATGATGGTGCTTATCTGCATAATTTCTTACAAAGTCTATCATTTTTTCAAAGTCAGTAAAATCAATTTCTTTTCCGTTCATAACATCTAAACAAGCTTTTCTTATAACCTTTAACATTCTTTTTATGTTCTTATGTTCATCGATCATTAATACAATTCCATCCATAAAATTACTCCTTTCTCATTGTACTTACACCATTTTCTGTTCTCGTATATTTATATCAGTATCTCTCTTTTATATTACGATTTCATTCAATACTTTAATAAGTTCTTCAATCTCTATCCCATTAATTTATGTTTTAATTATAGGATTAACTTTCTTAATATTCAGTATCCATAGATACAAAAATAAAATCACTATGCAATAGAAAATTTAAAATTCACCATTAATCTTCAATTTTAATCTTGAAAGTTATCTCGAAGAACTCATCTCTATGCTCTGATTGATGTTCATACCTCATAACTAATTTCTCACTTCCAGATTTTAAGGATTTAAAATAGAAGTTCTGTCTATCATAGTTTGCACCATCTTTATCTTTTTCTGATTTTGGTATGGGTACATTAATCCAAGACCTATTTTCCAACTTAATTAATTCATTATCAATGCTATTTTTAACATTCCATGTATAAGTAATTGTACGATTTGCATGAAGAGATATGATAAAAGGAGAATCTTTAGGTATAGTTAATTCTACTATGCCATCCTTATTTACCAAGTATTGTTTTATTGTTGCATTTTTAGACTGGTAGGTGATAACTGCAACATACCTCTTATCTACATTAGTAGAATATGAATATCTCTGTTTGCTTAATGTTTGGTCTATATTTTTCAGATCTGAAATTTTAAAGTTATAGTTTAATCTTTTACTATTCTGCTCATCTAAAAGTACGTTCTCCGAACACCCCACTGTAAATGCCAAAAGCATTATTAGCAAAACTAAAATACCTTTTTTAAAGCTCATGAATACCTCCCTAATAAAATTTCTCACGACCATTTGTTAATTATTATTTATTATACCATATTTTTCAACGAAACTTAAAATTCTAAAATAAATGCTTTCTAGATTTAAATGCTAAACTTCTGCAATAAACATACTCTGAAAAAAGGTTTTTTTTAACAAATGAAGAATAAAACATTATAAGCTTATTCAATAGGAGAAGGGTGATAAATTTACGGGTAAAAATTGTAAACATGGGGATTATTTTGATAAGTTAATAGTGCAAGCTGCATTTGACTTGGAATATTCCCCAGTAAAGATGCCTGGTATTGCATTCCAAAATTATATTAACGATATTAATATTGCTCCCATCTTTGGGAACTTTAAAAATGAGAGCAGCGACGTATACTGTGTTGTTCATGAATTGGGACATAGTTTTCAAGAATACCAGTCTGACTTGAGTCACAAGTCCCTATTTAATATATTACCACCAATTGATATTTCAGAAATAGTATCTAGAAGTATGGAATTTTATGCTTACCAGTACGCAAATTTATTTTACGATAAAGATGCTTCGAAGTGGATATACTTACATGCAATAGGTGTAGTTGATTTTATTTTGAGATTCTGTACAGAAAATGAATTTGAAAATTATTTATATGAAAATGAAGATGCAGCTTTAGAAGAGATTACACAGGAATATATGAAAATAAACAGAAAATATTTACCCCACGAATACACTTACTTTGAAGATTTGATTTGTCAAGGGGCAGACTACTTTATGTTTGATTCATTTATTTCTTTTCCTAAATATTTAATTGGGTATGTGCCTGCATATATAAATGCTATTGCATTGATATTTCACACTGAGAATACCTATGAGAAATATTTAGATATCTGCAAGCATTTAGGCTATAGAACCTATGAGGAAACTTTAAATGCAGGGGGGCTAAAGCATGCATTTAGTGAAGAAGCCATAAGCTTAGCTGCTAATACCCTAAGGGATATAATTAAAAGTGAACATATGAATATGTTAAATAAGAGTCACTAAGTAAATCAAAAGTTACTCTCAACCATTTAATGAATATCAAGTTCCCCTCAAGCCATCAGTCTGAGGGGAACATAAAGCACACTTCAATATTTAGTTAAAATCCTTCAAGGCCTTTGATATCAGCCTATTTCTTTACTATCTTCACCACCGTCTCAGCAGTAGCTTTCTGCCATTCAAAGTTCGTCTTCGACTCCTTTTCGTGGGAAAGCCTTGCATGGACAGTTGTAGAAAACTTAATTCGTCCCTTTGGTCCTTGTAAGTTTAACAACTGTCTCAACATGTGTTGTTATAGAATGATGATACTAATACGCATTAATATTGATTTTGCGTAAAGGTGAAGCCCTTAAACTAAAGGTTTCTTGAAAGTTTGAAATTTATACCTTTATACAATATTTATTGCTATCTGGATATTAACTTCCTGCTGTTAATTTTTTTATGCATATGATGCTACGTTTTATAGTAGACAATTTTCAATGCACTCAAAATTAACTCTATTTTCCATAATCAACACAACGACTTAACCTAATTTAGTGTTAATAAATGAATTATAACGCATATTACAGGAAATATTATAAACATAAAATTTGAGAACTTTTTTCTAACAAATGATACTAATAGTATTATTATAAAAAGTGTTGTAGCTACAATAACATCTATGGAGTATACTAAATCAAGCTTCATATTATATCTAAAATATCCTAGCCATTCATAATTAGCGAAGAATCTTTTGGCTAAAAATGAATGATATCTATAATCCAAATAAATTAACATTATAAATATCGATATAAAAAAATAATTTTATATTTAAAATATTTTTGCATAGCATATTCACCTCAATAATTCTTATTTTAATGCTTCAAGTAACTTAGTTACATAATCATTTGAGCTAAGCTTTACTATAATGGCTTTATCCTTTGAATACATATATATTTTATTTATAGATTGATCTAATGGTATAACAATTCTTTCAATTTTAGATTTAATTCCAATTTCAATTAACTCTTCGCCACATTCTTTACATTTAAGGTCTTCACCTTCTAATTTATGTTCAATAACAACTCTTTCTAGGTTTGCTAGATTATCTTTTTTACCAGCATAATTGTTTTTCTTAGCTCTTTTATATGTAATTTCCTCTAATGTAGGTTCTTCTACTTTTGAATCACTGTGTTTTTCAGCCTCGTTAAAAAGAGATAATTGGTTAGCATCTACTTGTTCGCTAGAAGTTCCAAATATCTTTCTATTTTTATTAGATATAATACCTTTTAGGAAAGCTATCTCATTTTTAAGTTGCTGGATTTCTTTATCCTTTGCACTTAATTCTTCTTCCATTAATTCAACTTTACTTATTAATAA
>NZ_JAHLPS010000001.1 GCF_018918055.1 Caproiciproducens sp. MSJ-32 | reverse complement strand
ATGAGATTTCCCATAGCATAAGCTAGTAAGACCCCTTGAAGAACACAAGGTTGATAGGTTAGAGGTGTAAGTATGGTAACATATTTAGCTGACTAATACTAATAGGTCGAGGGCTTGACCAAAATAAATGGCATTATTCATGTGCAATTTTCAGAGAACAATTTCTCTAAAAAATATTGACATAAGATAAATATTACATTATAATGTTTATGTAATCTGGTGACAATGGCGTAGAGGAAACACTCCTTCCCATTCCGAACAGGATAGTTAAGCTCTACAGCGTCGATGGTACTGCAGGGGAAGCCCTGTGGGAGAGTAGAACGTTGCCAGGTAATATGGATCTTTAGCTCAGTTGGTTAGAGCAACCGGCTCATAACCGGTTGGTCCGGGGTTCGAGTCCCTGAAGGTCCACCATGTTTGGGGATATAGCTCAGTTGGGAGAGCACCTGCCTTGCACGCAGGGGGTCAAGGGTTCGAATCCCTTTATCTCCACCAAGCCACGATTATATCGTGGCTTTTTTTCTGTCGAAAAAGTTTGAAAAAAATTTATAATTTTAAATATGAATAACTTAAAAAATAAGCTATAATATAGAATATAGGATATTCAAATGTAAAAGTTTAAGGTCTTATCCCTTAGATGAGGAGTGTTGTTATGGGGAAGAAGGAAAATTTAGAACAAGAATTAATAAATCTGAAGTTAGAAAAAAGGCAATTGGTTTTAGCAGGAAAAAGTACCACTAAAATAGATGAAGCTATAAAAGAAGTAGAAAAAAAATTAAACGAGCAAAAATAGATTTATAAAAATAAAAAAGAAAAGGCAAAGTAGATTGAATATAAAAATCTATTTTGCCTTTTCTTATATAAAAAATTATCATATTTAAGATATACTAAGCATATTAAAACATATAGAAAGAATTAAATGTTTCTTATGGGAGGAGATATTAATGATAAGAACCTTTGTATGTGAAAAGGAAGGCTGCAGTGGGAATACATTTTTAATAGAAAGTGATGAAGATAGATTATGTTTAGTATGCTCTCATTGTCATTCTAAATATGATATAGATTCAAATAATCAAGAATATATTTTGCTTCCTAATTGCTGTCAATGTAATAATAAGGTGTTTAAAGTTTATAAAGATATAGAAAAAGGAAATGTTTATTATAAATGTACCAAATGTGGGGAAGTTCCTGAAAAGATATATGTAGATCCAGATGGTATACAAGTTTCTTATGAAGCAAAATTATTAAGCGATATAAAAGAAATAATGAAATTACTTGAACAAAGGATTTATAATTTAGAAGGAAACATAAGAGATTTAGAAAATGGTCAGAACTTATTAGAACAATCTTTAGCTTATATTAATAAATATATAGTTGAAAAAAATTAATTATAGATATTTAAACTAAAGACAATTATAATTTATTTATAAGATTATATACTAAGGAGAGAATGATGAGCAAAAGTAAAAAAATAATAAGTTGGATATTTTTATTAGGATGGATGTTTTTTATTTATTATATGTCCAATCAGCCAGCTGATATATCTAATAATCAAAGTGATTTTGTCATAAAATTATTAAATTATTTAGGCTTTGAATTAAATGATTATTTTGGAGATTTAGCTTCGTTAGTAGTCAGAAAAGGTGCACACTTTACTGAATATTTAATTTTGTTTTTCTTTTCCTATAATGTAAATAAAATTTATTTTGGAAGAAGAAATAAATTTTATTCTATTATATTCATATTCCTTTATTCTATCTCTGATGAATTCCATCAATATTTTATTCCAGGAAGAGAAATGAAGATTATGGATGTAATAATTGATACATGCGGAGGAATTTTTGGATTAATTCTTTTAAATATGAGTACTTCATTAAAGAAATTAAATATGAGAAATAACAATATATAAAACAAGGAGATTTTTAGTTTTCTCCTTGTTTTTTTATATATTAAAAATTAAGTTATTGAAGATATAGCTTTTTTAAATATAAGCTTTATTAAAAAATTATGTTATTCTTCGTTATTATTTGTACAAGTTAAGCATAAAATTTAGTATAAATAGATTATTTATAAACCTATATATGAAAAATGAGAGGCTAGAAGATCATAAATTTTTAATGAAAGGTGGGTGTAGAAATAATACTTAGGGGTATTATTAGAATTTATGAAGAGTTATAAGGTAGATAATATACGAAATATTGGATTGATTGGTCATAGTTCGGTTGGGAAGACATCATTAGTAGAGGCTTTGCTATATAGTAATGGAAACATAGACAGATTAGGAAAAGTTGAAGAAGGAACTACAGTTTCAGATTTTGATCCTGAAGAAAAAAGAAGAGGCATTTCTATTTCAGTTTCTATAGAATCTACAGAAATCAATGATACAAAGATAAATATAATTGATATACCAGGATATTTTGATTTTTCAGGAGAATTAATTCAAGGTATGAGAGCGGTAGATGTTGCAACCATTGTAGTATCAGGGGTTTCAGGAGTACAAGTTGGAACAGAAAAAGCATGGGATTATTGTAATAAAATAAAACTTCCTAGGGCTTTTTTTATAAATAAGTTAGATAGAGAAAATTCAAGTTATGAGAGAACCTTAGAAGAATTAAAAAGTAAATTTGGTATAAGTGTAGTGCCATTACAATTTCCAATTGGAAGTGAAGAGAATTTAAGGGGAATTGTAAATGTTATATCTGGAAAAACAATAATATATGATGAAAAAAATAATTATAGAGAAATTGATGCATCTGAAGATATCAAGGATAAAATAGATGAATATAAAAATATAATTATGGAGGCCGTAGCGGAAACAAGTGAAGAATATTTAGAAAAATATTTTTCTGAAGGAGAACTTAGCAATGAGGATATTTATGAAGGACTTGCAAGGGGATGTGCTAGTGGAGATATAGCTCCAGTAATGTGTGGAAGTTCTTTAAAGGTAATAGGAATGAAATCCTTTTTAGAAGATATAGTTAGTTGTTTTCCTTCTCCAAGACATGCAATAGGACAAAAAGCAAAGGAATTAGAAAGCGAAAAGGAGATTTTTGTAAGTTTTGATGAGACAAAACCATTTTCTGCCTTAGTATTCAAAACCATAGCTGATCCATTTGTAGGAAAGATATCACTATTTAAAGTTATAACAGGAGAACTATCAAATGAAGTTAGTGTAATAAATAGTAATAAAGGAAAATTTGAAAAAATTTCTAATATATTCTTTATGAATGGAAAGAATCAAATTCAAACTAAAAGAGTTATAGCTGGGGATATAGCAGCTGTTTCAAAATTACAATATACAGAAACAGGGGATACATTATGTGATGTAAACTATAAATTAGTTTATGATAAAATGAATTTTCCAAGAACTAATATTTCGATGGCGATACTGCCAGTATCTAAAAATGATGAAGATAAAATATCAACAGTATTACAAAAGCTTCAAGAAGAAGATCCGACTTTTAAAGTTGAAAGGGATGTAGAAAATGCTGAAACAATAATATCAGGAATAGGTGAAATTCATTTAGAGGTTATAGCAAGTAAGATTAAAAATAAATATGGAGTAGATGTTATGCTTAGGACTCCTAAAATACCATATAGGGAAACCATTAAGGGAACTTCTTATGTTCAAGGAAAACATAAGAAGCAATCTGGAGGACATGGACAATATGGAGATGTAAAAATACAATTTGAACCAAGAAATGATGGTGAAACTGACTTAGAGTTTGTAGATAGTATAGTTGGAGGAGTTGTTCCAAAAAATTTTATACCTGCAGTTGAAAAGGGTCTTAGAGAGTCGATAGAAAAGGGAGTTTTAGCAGGATATCCTGTTATTGGATTAAAAGCAACATTAAAGGATGGTTCTTATCATACAGTAGATTCATCTGAAATGGCCTTTAAAATGGCAACATATATAGCATATAAAAAAGGGTTAGAGCAAGCAAAACCTGTATTATTAGAACCAATAATGAGTTTAGAGGTAATTATACCTGAAGAAAATATGGGAGATGTAATAGGAGATATTAATAAAAGAAGAGGAAGAGTTATAGGTATGGAGCCTTATGAAAAAATGCAAAAAATAATAGCTGAGGTTCCAATGGCAGAAATAACAAAATATTCAACAGATCTAAGTTCCATGACTCAAGCAAGAGGAAGCTTTAAAAGTGAATTTTTAAGATATGAAGAAGTTCCTGATAATATAGCAAAAAAAATTATTGAAGAAGCAAAAAGGAATTAGATTATAGTGAATAAAATAAATTATTATTTGAAAAAATAAAAAAGTAAAAAGTTAAAATAAAAAAATCGATTTTAACTAAAGAAAAGAATAGGAGTGGAACTATGCCAGATTATAAAATGGATATCAATGGACAATTAGGTCTTACTGAATATAGCAATATATATGATTACATTAATATAGT
>NZ_JAHLPS010000107.1 GCF_018918055.1 Caproiciproducens sp. MSJ-32 | reverse complement strand
GATAAGCAGTTTTAGCCAAGGATGGCAAAGTAATGCTTGTAAATTGTTTCCATTTGCTTGCACCATCTACTTCAGCAGCTTCATAATATACTTCTGGAATTGCTGCTAAGGATCCCAAACATACATTCATCATATAAGGGAAACCTAACCATACATTAACCATTAATATACTTATTCTTGCTAAAGTAGGATCAGTAAGCCATTTTATTGGCTCTTTTATTAAATTTATACTCATTAAGAAATTATTTATTTGGCCATAGCTTCCATTTAAAAGCCCTTGGAAGGATAGAATTGCTACAGCTGCTGGCAAAGCCCATGGAATTATTAATATTCCTTTATAAAAGTTTCTTTCTTTCATATTTTTATTATTTAATACAAGAGCTATTATTAGGCCTAAGAAGAAACAACCTAATGTTGATACTACTGCAAAAATCATAGTCCAACCAAATACAGGTAAAAAGGTTTGTTTAAAAGGACCATTCAAAACTTCTATAAAGTTTTTAATTCCAACTAGATTGATATTTCCCTTTGAATATAGAGTATAATCAGTAAACGCATAATATATAGTTGCAGCTATTGGCATTACTGTGAATATTAAAATTGAAATTAGTGCTGGAGCTAAGTAAAAATAAGCTTTACGACTTTTTCTTTTCATGCCCATTTAAAAATCCTCCTTTATTTTATAAAAGGGGCTGTCGCAGACCCCTTTGATATAAAATGTAGAATAAAGAAGGATCCTAATCCTACATCTTAAATTTCAACTTGTGCGACAGCACCTCATATAATTCCTACCTTTGTTATTGTAATTGGCTGATTCCTTCTTTTACTTGATCCACCATGTTTTGACCAGCTGTTTTAGCATCAACTTGCCCACTTGATAATAATTGTAAGTTATTATTAGCAGGTGTCCACATTGCTTGAATTTCTGGGATATTTGGCATTGGGTTAGCAGTTTTAGCTTGTTCCATAAATGCCTTAGTATAAACATCATCTACAACATAATCCTTATCTACTGGTATTCTATGTCCAGTATTGTAAATAACATCTTGACCCTTAGCAATAAATTCTTCCATTAACTTCCAAGCACTTTCTTGATTCTTAGAATTTGCATTTACAAAAGCAACTTGAACTCCCATTAATGGTTGAGGTGCCTTACCTTCTAAAGTAGGAAGTGGAATTATTTCAAAGTTTATTCCGCCATCCTTAGCAGTTTGAACATCCCATGGTCCAGAAATATAGAAGCCAGTTTTTCCCGCTGCAAAATCGCTCTTAGCTATATCAGAATTAATATCAGCAGCCATTAATTTATGTTTATTTACTAAATCGCTTAGGAATTGTAATCCCTTTACAGATCCATCATTTCCAAGCCCTATATCAGTTGGATCTAGTGTACCGTTATTATTTTTATATACATATCCACCATTAGCAGCTAAGAAGGCATATGAGAAATAGAAATTATTTATATCATATTCAAATCCAACTTCCTTAGCCATTTCAACTAATTCTTCCATAGTAGCTGGGTTTGATTTTACTAAATCTTTATTAACAAATAAGGCAGTTGTTTCTTGAGCAAATGGAACCGCATAAATCTTTCCATCTAAAGTTACAGAATCAACTATTGCTTCTGAAGTATATTTATCAGCTGAAACTAATCCTGAAGGTACTTCAGCAGTTATTCCTGCCTTTTGATAAGTTCCAAGATTATCATGTGGAACTCCTAAAATAATATCTGGACCATTATCACTTTGAGCAGCTTGGATCATTGCTTGGAAATCTCCTTGGTCTTCAACAACAGTTACTTCAACATTGTTTGCTTCTCCCCAAGCCTTAGCTATCTTATCAAATTCTTCAACTTCAGCTGTAGTGAAGTGTGACCAAACAGTAAGAGTTGTTTTTTCTCCACTTCCACCTCCATTACTATCTGTGCCAGATTTACCACCACATCCAACTAGTGATGTTGCAGCTAATGCACCTGCAAGTACGACTGCTAATAATTTTGAACGTTTTCCCATAATAAATTCCTCCCATAATTTTTTGTTATATATTTTTTAACCCTTTATTAAGGTTTATTAGCATAATTAATTTGTATTTTTTTACAGGCATCCTTTCCGGTACCGTTTCCGACAAATCCTAAAAAATTTTGTTGAACTTCATTTCTCTCCAATAAAGATATAGTATTTTAAATTCAACAGCATCATTAAAATTAGAAATATCATAATTAATTAATTTTTTTATTTTTTCAATTCTATAAAATAAGGTATTTCTATGGATATATAGCTTGTCTGCTGATTCGCTTATTTTTAATCCTTCATTAAAAAATACTTCAATAGTTTTTATTAAATCTTCATCTAGCTTAGAAAACTTCTCATCATATTCCTTAAAAATTCTATTTGCAAAGCTTTTATCTGAATTTCTAATAATTCTTTCTAATAATAATGAATTTTCCTTATAAACCCTTGCTTCTAAATTATATCTTAAACATATTTCAATATTGCTTTTTAAATTTTCAAATTTTTCCTTTAATTCTTTATATTCTTCTATTTTGCAGAAGCTTATATAAGCTTTTCTATTAAATTCCCTTTCTAATACAGCAAATATTTCGTCAATATCTTTATCTAAAAGATTATTTTTACTTACAATAATTATATATTTATCCTTAGTTAATATAATGCTATCATCATTAAAATATTTCTTTTGTAATAGTTTTACTGCCTTTTGAACTTCATTTTCGAAATATACTAGAATCAATTTAAAAGGCTTGTACTTTATGACTTCATTAAGAAGCTCCTCTGAAAATTCCCTTCCTTTAATTAAATCATTTATTATTTCTTCTTTAGATTTTACTGTATTTTTAAGTTCCTGCTCTAAGCAATATTTTAATAAGCTCAAACAATGGCTGTAAGTTTCATATGTTTCTAAAGTTAATTCTTCTGTTGGCATTTCTAATATGCTGCTAATTATTCCTTTGCTATTACTTTGTAGAAAATCAGCAATTACGGTGCCATCCTTTTCGCTTATTTTAAATGGGATCTGTATTTCATTTCTTATCTTATCAAAAGAATTTCTTAGCCCATACATAATCTTCCCCCATAAAAGAATACTATTTTCGGAAACGTTTCCGAAACGTCGAGAAAAATATATAAATTAAATATATTATCTAAAAACATATTTAATTTATATTTAGATTATACATCTGTAATCGTTTTAATTCAATGGTTAAAACACACAAAATCAGCAATATTTTTTGTACAAAATTACAGTAATATTTTATATTTCCAGTTATAAAAGTAAAAGGATAACATATCCAGATTACAATATCTGTTTATGTTATCCTAAAACTCAATATAATTTTTATTTTATTTGCTAATTGACTTAATAGTCTTATTCATTTCAATTAGCTCAATTGCAAGATCCTTTATTGTTTCTGCAGACATTAATTGGTCTTCTGCATGCATTATTATTATTAAATTTTAATTTAAATTCTGTGAAACCTTCACAATCTAGCTTTTTACAAAATCTAAGAATAGTGGTAGTAGAAACATGAGCCTCCTTTGCTAATTCTCTAATTCTCATGTAAACAACCTTTTCACTATTCTTCATTATATAGTTATAAAGTGATAATTCCAATTCATTTAAACTTTGTATCTTATTATAGCTAAACATTACTAATCTCCAGTAATATATATTTTAACATCTTCATATCTTTCTTTTAAGAGTCTTAATCCATCTAGGAAACCTTCTGGTGATATCTCCCAGCCCCACTTAGTATATTCTTTATCCTCCATTCTTACTGTTTTATATACTCCGTCAAAGGAAGGATTTCCAGGTGAACCAGTAGAATTTTCTCTATTTCTTTCTATATTTTCTTGAATATCATTTTTCATAATTCTTTGTGGCTGATAATAGTTTAATCCAATAAAATCATTTTTATCAGCAGTTCTTCTAATTATTTCTAATTCTTTTATAAATTTCATTTGAGCTGCATTTAACTCTATTTTAATCGTTTTCATTCCCCCTAATATATTTTCTATCTTAATTTTAAAACATTTTCATAAAAAAACTTATTTTTATAAATTAATAAAACAAATAATTTATTAAATAACTTGTTTTATTTTTGTAACAGCACGTTATAATATTGTATCATAATTTCTATAAAAAACTCTTGATATTAAAGCATAATATCAAGAGCCCCTTTATTATTTCCATATTTCTTCTGTTATTTCTTTTATTAGCCTAATCTTATTCCATTGTTCTTCCTCAGTTAAAATGTTACCTTCTTCTGTAGACGCAAAGCCACATTGAGGACTTAAACATATTTGATCTAAATCCAGGTATTTAGTCGCCTCTTCTATTCTTCTTATAATAGTTTCCTTACTTTCAAGTTTTCCTGTTTTAGAGGATACTAGACCTAGTACAACTTGT
>NZ_JAHLPS010000095.1 GCF_018918055.1 Caproiciproducens sp. MSJ-32 | reverse complement strand
TAACTCCTCTAAAGATATTTGCTTATTTAAATTTAAACTATTAAATAGCTCCATTAATTCCTTTGTATCCATAACTTCCTCCACATAGTTTCAAAAACTACTTGTTGCGATTTATATATTTAAATATACTAGAAAGCCTGAGATATTTCAAGATAAGTGAATAAAAATAAGAAAAATTAGTCATTATTAATTTATAGAAGCTTTGACATTCATAAATATAATAGTTAATATTACTATAATAATACGTAGTTTTTAAAACTATATATTGAGAGGTGGATATTTTATAATGAAATCAATAACTAAATTAAGAGAACCTGTAAATTGTCTAACTCATGGAATAAGTTTTGTTTTATCTCTTATTGCTTTAATTTTAATGACTGTCAAAGGAATAATTAACGGGCTAAATGGAAAAGGAATTTCAGCACTAGTAATATTCGGAGTAAGCTTATGTCTGCTATATTTAACTTCTTCAACTTATCATGGGGTAAAATGTAAAGAAAATGTTATTCTAACCCTAAGAAAATTAGATCATTCAATGATTTTTGTTTTAATTGCAGGCTCCTATGCCCCTTATTGCTTAATAGCATTAGAGGATTTTAAAGGTACTTTGTTCTTTATAATAATTTCATCACTAGGACTTTTAGGCATAATATTTAAACTTCTTTGGTTTAATTCTCCTAGATGGCTGCAAACTACCCTATATATAGCTTTAGGCTGGGCTGCTGCCTTTTTAATAAAACCTTTATCAAATGTTTTGGGATTTTCTAGTTTACTATTCTTAATTATTGGAGGAGTTTTATATACAATAGGAGGAATAATTTACGGACTAAAACCTGAAAAAATGAAATTCGGCCTATTTGGCTTTCATGAAATATTTCATATATTTATAATGTTAGGAAGCCTTTGCCACTTTATATCTGTTTTCTTTTATATAATATAAAAACTTTATAATAAATAATGTACAATGAAGATAGTAATCCTTCCTTGTACATTATTTATTTAAGTATATATTCAATTAAAAAATAATAATTATTATTTGATATTGATTTTCTTTATTAATTACATTGACTTTTGATTTATATAATGCTAATATTAATACATAGAAAGAATGTAAAGAGTGCAGAATAATATAGATGAATTATACATGTAAAAGGAGGAGAAATTTATGAAAAAAGAACTTAATCAATATCTTGCTAATTTAGCAGTTCTTAATGTTAAACTTCACAATTTACACTGGAATGTTGTTGGCGAACAATTTAAGGCTATTCACGAATTTACAGAAGGATTATATGATGCATATTTTAAGCTATATGATGAAGTTGCCGAATTATTAAAAATTAGAGGAGAATATCCTGCTGCTTCATTAAAAACTTATTTAGAAATTGCAACTGTAAAAGAATTAGCTGAAAATGTTGATTTCTCAACTAAAGAAGTTTTAGATATTGTAATAGCTGATTTGCAGCTTATGAAGAATCTAGCATTAAACATTAGAGCCTTAGCTGATCAAGCTGGAGATTTTGAAATTGTTGCTGAAATGGAAGACCATATTAAAGATTATAATAAAAATCTTTGGATGCTATCTGCAATGACTAAATAGCGGAAAAAAAGAGAGATTATTAAAGGTCTTATAGCCTCTATATAATTTCTCTTTTTTATTGAATTTATTATTTTTCCTTGACTATCATTTTCCTAATTAGCAAATATGAAACTCCAGTTAATAAAACAAAAGAAACTATAAATGTCAATATAGGAGCTTAGTTCATTACTCTTGTAATTAACTATATATTTTTAGAAATTATCACCAAATATTCTCCCTTCCTCTTTTTCCAAGAAAATTTATTAATATTTGTTTTACCTTTAGATGAAAATATGTTAACTTATATGATATAATAACGAAATGAATAATATAGAAATGAGGTTGTTTTAGTGATAACTGTATCAAACGTAAGTTTAAGATTTGGCGGTCGTAAGCTATTTGAAGATGTAAACTTAAAGTTTACACCTGGTAACTGTTATGGTGTTATTGGTGCAAACGGCGCCGGTAAAAGTACTTTCTTAAAAATTCTATCTGGAGAAATTGAACCAAACACTGGGGAAGTTCATATTGATCCTAATACAAGAATGTCTGTTTTAAAACAAGACCACTATGCTTTTGATGAATATGAAGTTTTAGAAACAGTAATAATGGGTAACAAAAGATTATATGACATAATGAAGGAAAAAGATGCCCTTTATGCAAAAGCAGACTTTTCAGAAGAAGATGGAATAAAAGCAGCTGAACTTGAAGGTGAATTTGCTGATATGAATGGATGGGAAGCTGAATCAGATGCTTCATCATTACTTCAAGGGCTAGGCATAGGAACAGATATGCATTATAAAAAAATGTCTGAATTAGCTGAAAGTGATAAGGTAAAAGTTCTTTTAGCTCAAGCATTATTTGGGAATCCTGGAATATTAATTTTAGACGAGCCTACTAACGGTTTAGATTTAAAGGCAATTAACTGGCTAGAAGATTTCCTTTTAGATTTTGAAGGTATAGTAATAGTTGTATCTCACGATAGACATTTCTTAAATACTGTATGTACAGTAATGGCTGACGTTGACTTTGGAAAAATTAAATTCTACGTTGGTAACTATGACTTCTGGTATGAATCAAGCCAATTAGCATTAAAAATGGCTAAAGAACAAAATAAAAAGAAGGAAGAAAAGATTAAGGAATTACAAGAATTTATTGCAAGGTTTAGTGCTAATGCTTCAAAATCTAAACAAGCAACTTCTCGTAAAAAATTATTAGAAAAAATAACATTAGAAGATATCCAGCCATCAAGCAGAAGATATCCTTTCGTTGGATTTAAACCTGAAAGAGAAGTAGGTAACGATATTCTTGTAGTTGAAGGTTTAACAAAAACTATTGATGGAGTTAAGGTTTTAGATAATGTAAGTTTTAGAGTTAATAAAGATGATAAGATTGCCTTTATTGGTGACAATGATATTGCTATTACAACACTATTTAAAATAATTACTGGAGAAATGGAACCTGATGCAGGGGAATATAAGTGGGGAATTACAATAACAACTTCTTACTTCCCTAAAGATAATACGGAGTTCTTTGAAAACTGTGAATTAAACTTAGTTGAATGGCTAAGACAATATGCTGGTAATACCTTAGAAGAACAATCAGAATCATACTTAAGAGGTTTCCTTGGAAGAATGTTATTCTCAGGAGAAGAAGCTTTAAAGAAAGCTAAGGTTTTATCTGGTGGAGAAAGAGTTAGATGTATGTTATCTAGAATGATGCTATCCACAGCTAATGTATTAATTCTAGATCAACCTACAAACCACTTAGACCTAGAATCAATTACTGCAGTAAATAATGGATTAAAAGATTTCAAGAGTGTTGTATTATTCTCATCTCACGACCATCAATTTGTTCAAACTATTGCAAATAGAATCATTGATATTAAAGAAGATGGTTCAATAGTGGATAGGGTAATGACTTATGATGAATACTTAGAATTCTCAGGAAAAACAAAATAACAGGTGACAAGTAGAATTCAAGTTTCAGGATAAATAAAAATCATGAATAGAGGGGTGTAGTTTACATCCCTCTATTTTATATTCTTCATTTTGACTAATCCTTCTATATTTTAATAGATTCTAATAAACCAAAGGTATATTAATTATTTCGCTAAATTCAACTTTAGTGAATTCTAAAAATAATTAAATTATTTCTAATTCTCTAATATATCTTCTAATGAGCTCTTTAAGGCTACTTCCATATCCAAGCTTATCCTTATATTCACGCTCTCCATAATTTAACTCCCTACCTTCTGCTGTTAGCGTAAAGTCTTTACACTATTTTTCTTTTTAAAATCTTTATATGTCAAGGTTTCGCAAGTTTTTTTATAAAAAAACAACGACCCCCTAATTTCATGTTATTATTGAATCACCACAAAACAAAAACATACACGAAAGGTTGTCGTTATTATGGATTTAATTATAACTTATTTAATTACTTATAATCAATACTTACTTAATATTATTTTTCAATTAGTTCTATTTATTTCAAAGTATATTCCACTTAAGCAAATGGCATTTGATGACTCAAATAGCCCGGAATATCAAAAGTTCAAAGTAGACAAACTGCCTAAGATCATTAGATTTGAAAAAGTTGATTATATATTGCTCCTAGAGTACTACAAATATAAATATAACAAGCTTATTAAACCCGTCCAAAGTATTAATGCTAAAATAAAAATTAACAAGATTACAAATATAAAACTTAACAGAATTGCAAATGAAATAGTATAATTATCTCCGACGTAAGGAGGTAATTAGCATGATAGAAACAATAAAGGCAGAACTGAACATTTTGAGGTGCTTAAATATGAAACCAAACTATAGTGACTTAGCAAGAAAATATGGAGTTTCAAG
>NZ_JAHLPS010000046.1 GCF_018918055.1 Caproiciproducens sp. MSJ-32 | reverse complement strand
AGATTTTTTTTATAGTCATGAAAAATATTTTACCATAAATCCTAGACTTTTAAAGTCTGGGATTTATTTTTTTCATCAAAAAGGAGCTTCACACTAATTATTTAGTGCGACAGCCCCTTTATAAATCTATTTATAAACAATATTATCCTTCATATAATCATAAATATCAAATTTAAATTCTTCTGCAAGTAAAACTAATTCATCTTCATCTGCATTATCAATGCTCATAATAAGCGGCATAATTGATGATGGACCAACCTTCTTCAATAAATCCTCTTTTAATCTTTTATAGTCTATATTCTGCATATTATCTCTCCCCTTTTAAATATATCCATGTAATGTAATATCAAATGGACTACAAAATTATTATACCATACATTTTTTACCATATAAATGATTTTTTTCCTCTTTACTTACTGTCAATAGTATTTAAATTAACAATTTTTTATTAGTTCATAAAATAACTTATAAAGGTGGTGTTTAAATGAATAATATAAATGACAATCCTTCTAATGCTTTTGATTATATTGTTATAGGAACTGGTCCTGCCGGCGCTGTATTAGCTAAAACTCTTAGTGATGACAAAAGAAATTCGGTTCTTATAAGGATTTATTGATTGTTGTAAATCTCCAAGAATAGTCATATTGGCAGATTTAAAAATATTGGTTAATATTTCATATTGTAAAGGTGTATAATCCTGAGCTTCATCAATAATTATATATTTTATTTCAGAAGTTCCAGAAACATCTCCCATTGCAACCTTTAAATAAAGTAAAGCAATTTGATCCTCATAATTCAATTCTTTATTTTTTAATTTATTAAGTGTATAGAATTTAATTTCTTCAATATTTGGTCCCTTATAAAAATTCTTAAATTTTTCAAAAAGCTCTTTATAAATATCTAATAAATCGAATTTTGTTATTCTATCTATCTCATTATATGCCTCTAACATTTGATCTTTAGCAATAGCTCTACTTTGTTTCTTAATTTCTTTTTCACTTGTATAATAATCAGAAGTTTCAAGTATATTAGCCGCTTCTTCTATTAGTTCTTTTTCATAAGCCTCCAAAAGAAATATTATCCTATTCTTTATTTTATCCAGCCTTCTCTTTATAGGCATATTATTATAGTCCTTATTAAACAATTCTTCTATTTCTTTGGAAGATATTATCATCTTATCATTTACAATTATATCCTTAAAATCTCTATTCTTTTTTTCTAGATAAGAAACATATTCTTTTAATATATTAATAAATTCCAAAGAAGATTTAAATCTAATATTTATAATTCTTGTCTCATAAATATTTAAATCTTTATAACTAAAAATATACTCCATCATATTACAGTAATCTTCTTTTTTAAATTCATCTCCTAAAGCTTTATTCATAAACTCCTTAAAAGTAGTTTGATACATATTTTCTTCCCCAAGCTGTGGCAATACATTAGAAATATATTCATTAAAAATATCATTAGGAGAAAATATTACTATATTTCGTGAATTTATTTTTTCTCTATATTTATATAAGAGATAAGCTATTCTATGTAAAGCTACAGATGTTTTCCCACTTCCAGCAGGACCTTGAACAATAAGATTCTTGTATTCTTCATTACGAATTACTTGATTTTGCTCTCTTTGAATAGATGTTACTATTGATTTCATTTTATTATCTGTGCTCTTAGCTAAAATCTCTTGTAACACATCATCTTCTATATTAATATCACTATCAAACATGTATTCAATTTTCCCATTATTAATTTTATATTGCCTCTTTAAGGTTATCTTTCCATTAATTATTCCTTCAGGGGATTTATATTTTCCTTCTCCAATTTCATATTCATAAAACATGCTTGAAACCGGTGCTCTCCAATCATATACTAAAAAATCAAATTCCTCATTAATAAGATTAGAAATTCCTATATAAAACTTTTCAGCTGTATCATTATCATGCTCAATAAAATCCATTCTCCCAAAATAAGGTGATGATAGCATTTGTTCATATTTTTCTTCCATTTGTCTTGTAAATTCATGATTTCTTTTTTGCATTTTAGTTGAATTGATAAATTGCATAAAATCTACAACTTGATCTAATCCATTATTTATGGCAACTGAACCGATATTATCCCACATTTCCTTATGAGTTTCTATATATTCCTTTTTAAAACGCTCTTTATAATTGCGCTTTTCATTTAGTTGTTTTCTAACTTCAGTAAGGACTTTTTGAAGCCACTCCTTTTCAGCAAACCATTCAGAATTATTATTCAAATAAATCACTCCCCTTAATAGATTAATTTTATAAAAAAGTTATTGACATTGTTTTTTTGCAAGATGTATAATATAATTGGGGAATTATATTAAATCTCATAAATGTTGATATCTGTTTTATGTTATCACTTTTATTTTTTTTGTCAATAATTAAAACCATTTGCATTTTTGCAAATGGTTTTTTTATAATAATTTATGAACTATCCTTACAAACATAATATTTTAACCAATTTGAAAATAATAAATTGGCATGTGCTCTCCATCTTACAATAGGTTCACTATTAGGATCATTCTTAGAAAAATAATTCTTTGGTATATCTATATTAATACCTTTTGATTTATCTCTTTCATATTCTTGCTTTAAAGTATTAGAATCATATTCAGAATGGCCAGTGGCAAAAATTTGTTTTCCATTATTAGCATAAGCAAGATATACTCCAGCCTCCTCTGATTCTGATAAAATAGTAAGTCCTGGAACCTTATAAATATCTTCTTTTAAAATATCTGTATGTCTTGAATGAGGCACATAAAACTCATCATCAAAACCCCTCAATAAACTAGCACTCTTATCATTTACTTTATGCGAGAAAATACCAAATAATTTCTTATCTAAAGGATATTTAGGAATACCAAAATGATAATATAGGCCAGCTTGGGCTCCCCAACATATATGAAAAGTTGAAGTAACATTTTCTACTGAATAACTCATTACCTCTTTTAGTTCCTCCCAGTAATCTACCTCCTCAAATTCTAAATGTTCAATTGGCGCCCCTGTTATTATAAATCCATCAAATTTTTCATTTTTTATTTCCTTGAAATTTCTATAAAAGTTTAGGAGGTGTTCTTTAGGAGTATTTTTACACTTATGCTCCTTAATATAAATAAGCTCAACTTCTACATTTATATCAGTATTAGCAAGAAGTCTTAAAAGTTGAGTTTCTGTGTTAATTTTTGTAGGCATCAAATTTAAAATTCCTATCTTAATAGTCTTTAAATCATTATTGAATTTCTCCTTATATATAACAGGAAGCTTTTCATTTGTAAGAATTTTAGCTGCTGGTAAGCCTTCTGGAATAATTACTGGCATAATTTCTCTCCTTTCCTACGCTATTTATTCTTATAATAAATAAAAAACCACTTCTTAAAATAAGAAGTGGCAAAACCAAATTCCAAAAATATATTAAAATTTTTCTATCACTTCTTATCTTTCAGGAAAACTCCTGCTGGAATTAGCACATTTCTATCTTAATTAGACAGCTGTTGCTGGGTTTCATAGGGCCAGTCCCTCCACCACTCTTGATAAGATTTAAGATTGTTTAGTTTGGATTAATTTTACTTTAATAAAAATACATTGTCAATATCTATTTAACATCATATTTACAAATCCTTTAACTTTCCTTTTTTCTTTAACTTTTCTAATAATTCATTTGGATTATCATTTATAATAAGATTTTTAGGAAAATCTATAGATTGAAGCATTTCAATAGCCTCCGAAAATTCTCCAATTTTAGTACAGAAATGGGCATCACTATTAATAACAATCCTTGCATTATGTAACTTACATAATAAAGCTATTTTTTTACAATTTGTAAAACTTCCTGGTCTAGAAGTAGTAAAGGAACTATTATTTATTTCAATTAATACATCATTTTCTTTTGCACATATCACTATTTCTTCATAATCAACTGGAACAGCTGGATTTCCTAAATGACCTATTATATCAATTTTACCTCTTTTTATTGCGTTAACAAAAGCTCTCGTATTTTCCTCTACATTTCCTACATTATATACTTCAGTATGTATACTCCCAATTACAATATCGAGTTTATCTAACATAGAATCTTCCATATCCAAATTACCATCATAATCCATTATATTAGCTTCAACGCCATACAGCATGGTAACTCCAAAAAGTTCTCTAGGTAAGACTCTGTAATTTGAAAAATACCAAATATGAGGTGAACCAGGCATAGTAATTCCATGTTCTGTAGTTCCTAAAACTTTAATTCCCTTCTCAGAAGCTACTTTAGCATTTTCCATTAAGCTTGAATAAGCATGTCCACTAGCTATTGTATGAGTATGAACATCTAACTTAAATTTCATTTTATCACCCTTTATAATATATATTATCTTTATCAATTACTATTTAATAATATCATTAATTTTTCAAATTGCAACTTGCACCTTATTAATATTTATTATTATTAAAATCTTGATTTTTTTGATAAACTATAATTTATTTTATTATTTATTATCATT
>NZ_JAHLPS010000117.1 GCF_018918055.1 Caproiciproducens sp. MSJ-32 | reverse complement strand
AATCTGGTGACAATGGCGTAGAGGAAACACTCCTTCCCATTCCGAACAGGACAGTTAAGCTCTACAGCGTCGATGGTACTGCAGGGGAAGCCCTGTGGGAGAGTAGAACGTTGCCAGGTTATATGCCTCGATAGCTCAGTCGGTAGAGCAGAGGACTGAAAATCCTCGTGTCACTGGTTCGATTCCAGTTCGAGGCACCATAATATGGCGCTATAGCCAAGTGGTAAGGCAGAGGTCTGCAAAACCTTTATCCCCGGTTCGAATCCGGGTGGCGCCTCCAAAAAATCCTACAAGTTTTCTTGTAGGTTTTTTTTTAGCTAGAAAAATTTTATTCTTGTATTAATAAATGTTTTTTGGAATCATATCTAAATGTAACTCCAATAGGAATAGTTACATTAGGATAATCATGTCCACAAGGAAAATATTTTATTATAGGTATGTTAAGGGGAAGCAATTTTTCTTCAATAATTTCTTCTAATGTAAGAGTACTTTTGTTACTAGTGCAATTTGTAAAATGACCAAGAATTATAGCTTGGAGATTATTTAGCTTTCCACTACAGATAAGCTGAGATAACATCCTATCAATAACATAAGGACTTTCATTAACTTCTTCTATTAATAATATGTTATTTTTAAACTTTATTTCATATGGAGTTCCTATTGTAGAGCAGATAATTGATAAATTTCCTCCTACTAATTTTCCTTTAAAATCTTTTGAATTATAAACTTTAAAATTATCATTACAAATATTTTTTAAGTCATAAGTTATCTTTTCATTAATATTTTCTAATATATTTGTAAAGTAATGTCTTGTTAGAGGATCTTTAAAATCTGAATTAATCATGGGTCCATGAAAAGTTGGAAACTTACATTTTTTATTTATATAGTTTAATAATAAGGTAATATCGCTATAACCACAAAATATTTTAGGATTTTTTTTGATAGTTTTTAAATCTAAATAATTGGCCATTCTAATACAGCCATACCCACCTCTATAGCAAATTATGGCATCTATTTCTTTGTCAGCAAACATTCTATTAATATCTTCTGCTCTTTCTTTATCAGTACCTGCCAAGTATCCATAAGATTTAAATATATTTTTTCCTATTTTCACTTTATACCCAAGAGCTTTAAATAAATTAATATTTTCATTTATTTTTTCAATATCATCTGTTGATGCAGGAGCAATAATTCCTATAGTTGAATTTTTTTTATTAATAGATTTTAACTTATTCAAAATTCCACCTACTTATATTATCTTATAATAATTATATATTATAAAATAATAAGGATATGTTCCTTTTATGAGAACATATCCTTTTTGTAAAGAAGGTATGCTGTACCTATAGTTAATAATACAATTATAATATTAATTATTTCAAAGCCATAAGGATGATTTACTAGGGGCATTTTATCAAAATTCATACCAAATATTCCGCCAAAAATTTCTGGTATGGCCATTAATATAGTAACAGAGGCTAGAACTTTCATAACTATATTTAAATTATTAGATATAACTGAAGCAAAAAAATCCATTGTACTAGCTAGTATGTTGCTATATATTTCTGTCATTTCTATTGCTTGTTTATTTTCTATAATAACATCTTCTAAGACATCTTTGTCTTCTTCGTATTTCTGCATAATATCCAATTTTAACATTTTTTCTAAAGTAATTTCATTAGCTTTTAGTGATGTGGAAAAGTAAACCAAGGATTTTTCTAATGAATGCAATTGAATAAGTTCCCTGTTTTTCATTGATTTATGAAGTCTCTTTTCTATCATTAAGCTCTTTTTGTCTATTTGTCTTAAATATAGTAAGTAATTTGATGCAATCTTACTTAATATTTGAAGAATAAATCTAGATTTTTTAAAAGTAAAGAAGGATTTAACTTTTCCATTAATAAAATCTGATAATATTCGGCTGTTTTTTAAACAAACAGTTATTATTTGCTTTTCAGTATGTATTATTGCTAGAGGATAGGTATCATAGGTAAGGGAATTTTCCTCCATTTCAGTAAAGGGAATATCAACTATAACTAATAAGCAATTATCTTCTATATCTATACGAGATGTTTCTTCGTCATCCAAAGGTGCTTTTAAAAATTCTAAAGGAACATTAGTTTTTTTAGAAATTAATATTAACTCTTCATCGGAAGGTGCAACAATATTAATCCAGCAGCCATTTTCTATATTTTTTAAGGTTTTTAATGTTGGATTATCCTCGCTAATACTTTTATAAATTTGAATCATAATTGACCTCCATATATGAAATACTCCTTTAATTATACTATAATATAAAATATTAAATAAGGGAAATGATTAAATAAATAATAAAAGTCAAATATAAAAATAGGCTCTAAGTTTAGAGCCTATTTATTGTAAAATTCTTTTTTTACTTCTGCTAATAGATTTTCATTAACTATAATATCATATCCTGTAAATGCAAGTGATAATGCTGCTTTCATTGCTTCATTAAATCCGTATTCAGAAATTGTAGCTTTTGCAAATTCTTTTGTTCCATATTTAATTGCTTCATTTTTAACTATTGAGAAATAAGGGTGAATTGTAGGAACTTTCTTACTTACAACTCCAAGGCTTAAACCTGATTTAATGTCCCTAGCCGCTTCAATATGTATTATTCCATTTTCCTTAAGATTATGACTGAACAATCTATTTAAAGTTCTATTAGTACGTAATTCTTCATTTTCAGGTTCATATAAGGAGATAGAATATTGAATTCTAATTAATTTTGATACATATATAACTATTTCTCTGATTTTATTTTCTACTACTCTGACTACATCCATTTCCTTTCCTCTAATATAAAACTTTGCTTCAGCTTCAGAAGGAACTAAAAGTGGTGTATATCCTCCTTTTGATAATATTGAGTTTATCTCAATATCTTTAGGAAAGCCTTTTTGTAAGGCGTTTAATATATTGAAGGTTAATAAGATTCCATCTAGGGAGTTATAATCCTCTTTATTTAAAAAGCTAAAACCATTACTGCCTGAAAATTTAACTTGCATAGGAACTATGGCAGAAGAACTTCCGCTTTCAGAAGTAATTATGTCTGGATGAGAAACTAATACAGCGTCTATATCATCAAAAACTCCCTGCTTTACCATTATAGATTTTGTTCCACCTAAATATTCTCCTGGGCATCCAATTATTATTACAGAGCCATTAATTTTATCTATAATCTCTCCTAAGGCAATAGCAGCAGCAATAGAGGTAGCAGTTAGGAGATTATGACCTGTTAAGTGGCCTTCATTTAATAGTGCATCATATTCACATAAAAAACATATTTTTGGATGTCCATTTCCTTTAGAGGCAAAAAAGGATGTATTTAAATCTAGAAAATTTCTTTCTACTTTAAAATTATGTCTACTTAAAAATTCACATATATAATTGCAGCTATTAACTTCTTTATAGCTAACTTCTGGATTATTAAATAAAAATTCATTTAATGCTTTAATATCTTCTTTATATTTTTCTAAAGCAGAAATCATAAAATTTTTCATATTACATTCCTCCTAACTTTCCATATATTTATTTTTCTTTAAATGATTATAAATATACCTAAGTGTCGAGAATAATAATAAATTTATGGTTAGAAAGGGATTATAATATGGATTTATTAATTAAAGGAATAGATAAAAATGAAAATAAATGTATAATTTGTGGAAAGGAAATAGCTAGTGGTATAATTAATAAAAGATTATTATGTAATTCATGTCTTGATGATATTTCTCTGTTAAATATAGAGGATTTTGAATATAATTATTACAAAAATAAAATTAAGGTATGGTTAAAAAGAAAATATAATTTAAACATATGAGGGAGATATAAATGAAAAAAGGAATATTTATAGCTTTTGAAGGTGGAGAAGGTTCAGGAAAGAGTACAATAATAGATATGATTTATAATTATTTAATTGAAAATAATATAGCTTGTATAAAAACAAGAGAACCTGGTGGAATAAAAATTTCAGAGGATATTAGAAAAATAATATTAGATAAAAATAATACTCAAATGGATGCCAAGACCGAAGCTCTATTATACGCAGCAGCAAGAAGACAGCATTTAGTAGAAAAGGTTATTAAGGAATTAGAAAATGGAAAAATTGTTCTTTGTGATAGATTTATATATTCTTCACTAGTTTATCAAGGATATGCTAGAGGGTTAGGAGTTGAAGAAATATATAATATTAATAAATTTGCAATAGATGAGTACATGCCTGATTTAAATATATTTTTTGATGTGAGTCCTGAGATTGGACTAGCAAGAATAAATAAAAATAAAGATAGGGAAGTAAATAGGTTAGATTTAGAAAAGATGGACTTTCATTATAAGGTAAGAGAAGGTTATCTTAAATTATGTGAAGCTAATAAAGAAAGTTTTATAAAAATTAATGCAGAACAGTCAATTGATGAAGTTTTTGAAGCGGTAAAAAATGAAATTATTAAAGTTATTAAATAAAATGGTTTGCTTAGGGAATTTTTAGCAATAATTAAGTGACAAATTTTTGGTTAACTTATAATACAATTATGATAAAATATAATTGATAGTATTAGATTGTGTAAAGTAAATATGAAAAAATAGCGTAGCTACATGTATAATTACACAATATTGTTCAGTTTTTCTTTAAAATTTAAAAAAATTGATTTAGAAAGCTTGTTTTAAACAAAAAATGG
>NZ_JAHLPS010000097.1 GCF_018918055.1 Caproiciproducens sp. MSJ-32 | reverse complement strand
TATAATTGTATTCATGTGAATAGCCTCCTCTATGTTTTGATGTTATATTTGAACATTTCTATCATAACATATGAGGCTATTCTTTTTTATATTTTTTCCTACAATTATTTTACACTAAGTTTTGACAATTTATAATAGTTAACTACAAAATTCTCAATTTCAAAAATATAAAGGTTTCTATTTTTAGTAGAAACCTTTATATTTTTATATTTACTCTATATAATTATTTCTTTCTTATTTCATCTAAGTTCATATATGGTCTTAGTACTTCTGGAATTTCTATAGAACCATCTTCTCTTTGATAATTTTCTAATATTGCAGCAACTGCTCTTCCTACTGCAACCCCTGAACCATTTAATGTATGAACAAATTGTGGCTTATCCTTTGGATTATCCTTATACTTAATATTAGCTCTTCTTGCTTGGAATTCTTCAAAATTTGAACAGCTTGATATCTCAACATATCTATTATAACTTGGCATCCAAACTTCTAAATCATATTTTAAAGCAGCAGTAAAACCTAAATCCCCCTTACATATTCTAACTATTCTATATGGAAGTTTTAGTCCTTGTAATACTGATTCTGCATCTTTTACTAGTTTATCTAACTCTTCATAACTTTGTTCAGGCTTACAGAACTTAACTAATTCTACTTTATTAAATTGATGTTGTCTTATAAGTCCTCTAGTATCTCTTCCTGCAGATCCAGCTTCTGCTCTAAAACAAGCTGAATATGCAGCATGTTTTATTGGTAGTTCATCTCCCTTTAATATTTCATTTCTATACATATTAGTTACTGGAACTTCTGCAGTAGGAATTAAGAAGTATCCGTTATTTTCAACTTTAAATGCATCTTCTTCAAATTTAGGTAGTTGACCTGTACCAGTCATACTATCCCTATTTACCATATATGGAGGTAATACTTCTTCATATCCATTTTCTAAAGTATGTTTATCTAAGAAATAGCTGATAACTGCTCTTTCTAGTCTTGCTCCTAGCCCTTTATACATTGTAAATCTTGAGCCAGCTACCTTACCGCCTCTTTCAAAATCTAATATATCTAATTCTGTTCCTAAATCCCAGTGAGCCTTTGGTTCAAAATTAAAGTTAGGAACTTCTCCCCATTTCTTTATTTCAACATTATCTTCGTCGCTATTCCCCTCTGGTACTTGAGGGTTTGGTATATTAGGTATTCTTAATAATATATATTCTATTTTCTCATCTACTTCTGAAACTCTAACATCAAGTTCCTTAATTCTATCTCCAAGTTCTCTCATTTCAGCCATTATTCCCTGAACATCTTTTCCTTCTTTTTTTAATTTTGGAATTTCTGCTGAAACTTGATTTCTTTTACTTTTTAAATTTTCTACTTCAACTAATATTTTTCTTCTTTCCTCATCTAATGCTAATATTTCATCTATTGTTGATTCTTGAAAATCTTCTCCTCTATTTCTTAAGGCTCTTTTAATTTCATCTGGATTAGTTCTTATTCTTTTTAAATCTAACATCTTACTTTCTCCTCTCTCTAATTTATTTACAATAAAAAAAGAACCTTCTTCCCAAGAAGGGACGAAAGATTCCGCGTTGCCACCCTAATTAATAATATAAAAATATATTATTCACTCATTTAAATATAACGGTTTAAACCGTACTGCTCATCACAGTCCCTCCGAGGTGGATTCATAACATAATTATTATCATTTTACACCAAACAATGACTCTCTTTAAATAATTAATGTTACTACTAGTCTCTTCAACAGTTTACTATAAAATTATTAATTTTAATATATTATAATTTTAATCTTATGTCAATAATTACTATATTATCTTTTATTATTATCCTTTTTTACTTATTTATTCATCTAATATATCTTTTGTACATACTATATCTATTCCAGTATTCAATACATTTTTACATATTATATCCCCAACTCTTATCGGAAGGCTTACATATATTCTAGATATAACTTTTGAAAATTCCTTCCAAAGACTTACCTCAAGTTCCTTAGTACTTTTTACTGGAATAACCTTATGATTTGAACTTCCTTTTACTCTTACTATAGATGTAAAAATATCCTTTTTAATTATATTATTAGACATCTTTAAACTCCTTTATTCTACTTTTTAAAACTTTGGAATTTTTAGAATCATCAACAATTTCAGTTATATTCTTATCTAATTCTCTAGCTAATATATTTACAATTTTTTGATAGCAATGAGAGCCTTGACAGCTTCCAAAACCAGCTCCCGTTCTTCTCTTTACTCCTTCTACAGTTCTTGCTCCAAGAGGTCTTCTTATACAATCTACAATCTCACCTTCTGATATATGATTACATACACATATAATTTTTCCATATCTGCTGTCCAAAGCTATTATTTCATTAGCTTCTTTTTTTCCAAGTTCTCTAAACTTATATATTTCCCTTCTTTTATCTATGAAATTCTTGTTTAATGTACAATTTAAATTATTTGATATTGTATCACAAATCATTCTTGCTATAGCAGGTGCTATAGTTATTTTCCCATAATGCGTTCCTGTTATTCTAATATAGCCTCTATCAATTTCACTATCATCAATTAGCATAGAGTCTTTATTATAACTTTCCTTAAAAATATTATTTATATTTTTTATAGTTAAATTTGAAATAACTCTATTGGCATATTCCAAACTTTCTTCTAAAGTAGACTTTTTAGTTGTTTTTATTCCTATTAATGAGCCTGATGTAGTCATTGGAGCACTTATTACAAAGGAATCTTTATCGAAGGTTTCTATTACAATTTTATTCAATTTATTTTGGTAATTATCATCAACTAAAAGATAACTCATATTTTTAGATTTTTCTTGCTTATCTTCAAGTTCCTGTTCCTGAACTTTCCCATTTTCTTGTATAAAAATTTCATGAGGAATTGTATTTATAACTACCTTACAATTAAATTTATTTTTATTAGTTGTTACTCTAAATCCCCTGGCTAATTCCTGTATATTTAATACTTCTTCTTCTAGTCTAAAATTCACTCCATTATCTGAAGCAACCTCTGCATAAGCAATTGCTAAATCAAATGGAGCAACAATTGCGACATTTTCTGAGTATAAGCCTCTTTTTACATTTGATTTAATATTTGGTTCTATATCATGTATATCTTTATCGTCAAGTAAATAAACCCCTTCTATTCCCCTTCTTTTAGCTCTCTCATACATTTCTTCTAATTTTAATATTCCATTTTCATCACTTACAACCCTTAAGCATCCAATTTTTTTAAAAGGAACATTAAATCTTTCGCAGGTTTCCCTCATGATATTACTTCCTATATACTCTAATCCAGACATAACATCATCTGAAGTTTCTGAACCATCATATACTATTGCAGTATTAAAAAATGCTACATCATCAGCTACATCATAATCTCTCTCTATTAATGCTATATTAAAATTATATTTGGATAGTTCATAGGCAACTGCACATCCTATAATTCCACCACCTAATATCAAAATATCATAATCCATAATCAAGCCTCCTATAAACTATAATAAAATACCTTTATCCCTTAATTCCTCTTTTATTAAATTTATATCTTCTTCCGTTTCAGCTGATATTGTATGTAAATGTACTCCATCTGTTAAATTAGAAAGGGGTTTTGCACCTTTACTATTAAAATTATTTATAAATTTATTTAAATCATTTAAGTTTTTTATCATTAAACTAGCTCTTATTTCTCCATAAAGGGGATGGTCAATAATTACATCCTCCATTATTCCACCATATTTTATAACAGTTTCTATTTCATCCTTTGTTTCATTTCCTTTATGACTAACTGCAATAATCGCTTTATATCTTTTTGCAGATTTATTATACATATATCCATCAGGAGTTGCTATTATATCTCTGCCAGAAGCCCTTAAAATTGCAATATCTTTTACTATTACCTGCCTAGTTACAGAAAATCTTTCTGCTAATTCACTACCTTTAATAGCACTATTCTCATTTATTAATAATTTAAGGATCTCTTCTCTTCGTTCATTGGACTTCATAAAATCCCCCCTTACTAATTTTTATTATCACAATAATTAATAATTTGAAGAAGTTTATTATTTTTTATTTTGCTTTTATTATGATGATATCTTACAACTTCTAATATTTCTTTAGAATATCTTTGATTTTTTAACATATTATAACCAATTTCAGGATGATTATAATATATATTTATTTGTTTTATATTATGATATTTTTTTAATTTGCCTTTTGTAAGCTTATCTAATATTACTATTATAGACTTTTCTATTAAGCTTAAATGACAAGCCCCTTTGCCTATATCGTGTAACAAAGCAGCCTTACCTAATTTATATTCATTAACATCAATTAAATTTTCCTTCTTATAATATAAAGAATCTTTGCAAACCCTAATACAATGATGTTGTTCACTTTTCTTTAATTCCTTAAACATTACAATTTCTTCATCATTTAAATATTTCTTAATAAAAACATAGTCAACTTTTTTAAATAGGGATATAATTCCCCAAAAAAATTGCTTTACTCTATAGAAAGCCATATTAATCTCCCTTTTTATTACTATATAAAGATAATAACATTGTCTATTTTTTTAATCAAATATTTTAAAATAATAAAAAGGGGCTGTCGCACTAAGTGATTAGTGCGTAGCTCCTTTTTTATGTAAAAAAATAAATCCCGAACTTCGAGAAGTAAGGGATTTATGGTAAAATATTAGTATGATAAAACATAACATTTTACAAAAAAATTATACGCTTA
>NZ_JAHLPS010000096.1 GCF_018918055.1 Caproiciproducens sp. MSJ-32 | reverse complement strand
TAAAATTCATGATATTTTTGTTTGTGGAAAAAAATATAAAGAAAAAATAAAGGCTTTTTATCTATACTTTCATCTTCTAATGGAAAATTACATATTGCAATATCTATTTCTCCCGCTTTTAATATAGAACATAATTCTAAAGTTGTACCATTAATTATTTTAAACATTATATTAGGATATTTAATATGAAACATTTCTAAATAAGGAAGTAAAAAATATCTTGAAATGGTATCTCCAACTCCTATTTTTAATTCTCCCACAGATAAATTTTTAAATTCTAAAATTTTTTCTTCTCCTGAATTAATTAACATCATAGCTGAATTTACATAATCATATAGTGCTTTACCTTCCGCAGTTAAAGAAACTCCCTTAGTTGTTCTATTAAACAATCTTGTATCTAATTCTGTCTCTAATTGTATAATAGATTGACTAATAGCTGGCTGAGTCATATATAATTCTTTTGCTGCCCTTGAAAAACTTTTGCTTTTAGAAACCTGCCAAAATATTTTATACAAATCTAATTTACCTATCATATAATTTCTCCTTATACCTTTTATATGATTTATTTATTTTACTTATAACATAATTATAGTGTATATTATAAATGTAAACTAGAAAATATAAAAACAAATTAAAAGTTAGGAGAGATTGTTTTGGAAAGAGTTGTTGGAACAGTTATTAGAGGACTTCGCTGCCCTATAATTAAACAAGGAGATAACATCGAAGAAATCGTTGTCGAAAGTGTTCTTAAGGCTTCTGAAGCTGAAGGGTTCACAATTATGGACAGAGATATAGTGACTATAACTGAATCTATAGTTGCTCGTGCACAAGGAAATTATGCAACTGTTGACAATATTGCCACAGACATAAAAGCAAAATTTGCTGAAGATACCATTGGAGTTATTTTCCCAATTTTAAGTCGTAATAGATTTGCAATAAATCTTCGTGGAATTGCAAAGGGAGCTTCAAAAAAGATAGTTTTAATGCTTAGCTACCCTTCTGATGAAGTTGGTAACCATTTAGTTGATATTGATCTTCTTGATGAAAAGGGAGTAAATCCTTGGAGCGATGTTTTAACTGAAGAAAAGTTCCGTGAATTATTTGGATATAACAAACATCAGTTTACTGGTGTTGACTATATAGAATATTATAAATCGTTGGTTGAAGAATGTGGTAAAGAGTGTGAAATTATATTCTCAAATAATCCTAAAACAATTTTAGAATACACAAAAAGCGTTCTTACTTGTGATATACATACAAGATTTAGAACCAAAAGAATTTTAAAGGCTAATGGAGCAGAAAAAGTTTATAGTCTTGACGATATATTAACATCATCAATTGATGGAAGCGGATATAATGAAAAGTATGGTTTATTAGGTTCAAATAAATCAACTGAAGATACTATTAAGTTATTCCCTAGAAACTGTCAGCCTGTTGTAGATAAAATCCAAGCAATTCTTAAAGAAAAAACAGGTAAAGATGTTGAAGTTATGATTTATGGAGATGGAGCTTTTAAAGATCCTGTAGGTAAGATATGGGAACTTGCTGACCCTGTAGTATCTCCTGCCTATACTAAAGGTCTTGAAGGTACCCCAAATGAAGTGAAATTAAAATACTTAGCAGATAATGAATTTGCAGATCTTAAAGGTGAAGAATTAAAGAAAGCTATTTCTGAATATATACAGAATAAAGAGTCAAACCTAGTTGGAAATATGGTTTCTCAAGGAACTACTCCAAGAAGACTTACAGACTTAATAGGTTCTTTATCAGACTTAACTTCAGGAAGTGGAGATAAAGGAACACCTGTTATATATATTCAAGGTTACTTTGATAATTATACAAAATAGATACTAAAGGCATTGCAAACTTTCATTTGTAATGCCTTTTTAATTTTAAGTTTTACTTATTAAAATATATATCCTTTTCAACATTATTTTCCATTAACTTTATCTCCTCTTATAAATATTTCTTTATTAGTACAATACTAACTACCGTATCATTCAGCTTTTTTTTACATTAATTCATATTTATGTAAATAGAATTTCAAAGTTTATATTAAAATCTTTAAAATTAATACCAAACATAAACACTAATTTTTTATATAATAATAGATAGTTATTTCTCAGTTTCCTTTGTCTTTAAAAACGCAACATATTCCCTAAATAATATTTCTATTGCTATTGAAAATAAGACCATTGACTCATAATCATTTCCATTTCCTAAATTTATTATAGATGTTGATACATAAATATTATATTTTGTTCTTATTGCTACTTCATTATTGTTTATCTTAGTTATTGCTATATATTTTATTCCCTTGAAATTTAATTCTTTAACTAAATCAATTAAATATTCTCTACTTCCTGATAAGGTTATTATTATAATAAGATCCTTAGGTGTAAAACTTGGAGATAACATTTTTAATTCTGTATCACCTTCAATTTCATAAAAGCACTTTTGAAGGGATAAAAATTCTCTTTTAATTTCTCTTGCTACGGAAGCTTGGGCGATTCCTGTTCCATAAACAAATACTCTTTCAGCATTATAAATAAGCTTACAGATTTCTGTAAAATCCTTCTGCTGCATACTTTTTAAGGTTTCTTCAATATCACAATAGAACTTTTCAACTGGTTTGCTTTCAATCTTCTTTTTACCTTCAATATCCCATTTCAAGAATGCTTTAAATTCACTATATCCCCTAAAGCCAATCTTTTGTGCAAACCTTAGTATTGTAGTTCTCGATACATTACATTTAGAGGCTAAATCATTGATTTTTAAATCTAAACATTCTTTTTTATTATTCATTATATATTTTAAAATATATAAATCACTGTCAGTTAATTTCAAATAGTTATTATTTATTAACTTATCTAGTTTCATGTTGCACCTCCAAGAATATATAATGTATTATACCACATAAAAGGATTATTTTTCCAAAAAAGAACCTATATTAATGCTTATACATTTACATAGGTTCTTTCATTATAGTTTATTTATTTAATATTATTTTAATACCGGCCAATATCCCTTATTTGCTTCAATTAAGTCATCTAAAATCTCCTTTGCAACTTTTGCACTTGGAACTGTCTTAGATAAAGTTAAAGCCTGCCATAATTTTTGGTAGGATCCTTCTTCCCAAGCTTCAACAACTAACTTTTCTACAGCTACCTGCTGCTCCATTAACCCCTTTTGGAATCTTGGAATTTCTCCAATTGAAAGGGGCTCTGGACCATTTGAACCAACTAAGCAAGGAATCTCTACCATGGCTGTTGGATCGAAGTTTACTATGGCACCCTTATTTTCAACTATTAATAACATTCTTTCTTTAGTATTATAGGCAATAGCCCTTGCTAAATCTACTATATAAGAAGCATGCTCATCTATATGAAGGGCAACCCCTTTTGTATTACCTTGTTCAATAACTTTTTTGCATTCTCCAAAAACAAATTTTTCCCTTCCATCCATAACTTCATTTGCTCTTGTATATTCTTTATTTGAATGTTCAACTACATAATCTGGAAATAAATAATATTTAAGATATGTGTTTGGCAAATGAGTTGGATCAACTGCTAGTACATCTTTTGCTTTAGCAAAAGTATCACTCCAGCTGGCATCTACATGTTGATATTCTTCAACATCAACATTATAGCCATATTTAAAAACATGCTCCTTAATCTTTGGCATTAGATCATTTCCTTCTTTATCAGTAATGCTTGACCACCATCCAAAATGATTTAAACCATAATACCTAACAATCATATCTTTTCTTGAAGATAATCCTGCTATTTTTGCCATATGCCCTTCTATTCCTATAGGCATATCACAGATATTTAATATCTTTGAATATGGTCTTAATTTTCTTGTTGCTTCAGCTACTATAGCCGCAGGATTAGAGTAGTTTAACATCCATGCATTTGGTGAATATTTCTCCATATAATCAATTAACTCTAATATTCCCCCAATGGATCTCATTCCATAGGCTATTCCTCCAGGCCCACAGGTTTCTTGTCCAACAACATTATACTTTAGAGGAATCTTTTCATCTAATTCTCTCATAGCATATTTGCCCACTCTTATATGGGCCATTACAAAATCTACATCTGTAAAGGCTTCTTCTGGATCTGTTGTAGATTTAAACTCTATTTCAGGAGCTCTTTCCTTTAATAAAATTTCACAAGCCTTAGCTATTATATCTTGTCTTTCTCCATCATTATCATAAAATTTTAACTTTCTAATAGGAAATCTTTCTAAGTTTTCTAAAAGCATTAAGACAATACCTGGCGTAAATGTACTGCCTCCACCTGCAATAACTACTGAAAATTTTTTCATATGAATCTCCTCCATTTATATATATTTATAAAAGGTTTTCAAACCTCTCTCTAATTTGAGGAACTGATAAACCTACTATAACTTGTATAGCTTTTCCCTTGTGTACTAATCCATGGGCTCCTGCTTCTTTAAACTCCTCAGCTGGAGCAACTAATGATTCATCTTTAACTGTCACTCTAAGTCTAGTTGCGCAATTTGTTACATCAGCAATATTTTCCTTACCACCAAGGAGCTCTAAAAATCTTCTGGCCTTTATATCTCTTCCGTCTTCCTTTGATGCTGCTTCCTTTGTTGAAGCTGCTTCCTTCATTGCTTTATAATCTGCTTTTCTATAAAGTTTTGTTTTTTCAGAGTCTCCCTCCCTACCAGGAGTTTTAAAATCAAATTTTAAAATTAAATATCTAAATACTATAAACCAAATACCTGTAAAAATTAAACCTATTATTATTTGTGTTATATAAGTTCCTGAATGATATTTAAATAATGGAATCCAGTTCTTTGCTACCCAGTCTATTAAACCTCCTCCAAAATCTCCTACTACACCAAAAGCATAAGATGTTGCAGCAAGGGTAGCTGCTAAGACAGAGTGAACAACAAACAATACTGGAGCAACAAACAAGAATGTAAATTCAAGAGGTTCTGTTATACCTGCAAATACAGCTGTTAATGTTGCTGGAATTAGCAGTCCGGCTACAGTT
>NZ_JAHLPS010000101.1 GCF_018918055.1 Caproiciproducens sp. MSJ-32 | reverse complement strand
ACTAAAAAATTTAATAACTTATATATTATAAATCTTATTTTTCTACTTTTAATCGCTAATTGTTTCAAGCTCTTCCCTATTAGGAATAATATCACTAAAAAGCTTATCTACTAATTCATCTTTACCCTTTTTATTTAAAGAAGAAAAGAAATATAATTTGTCTTCTTTAGTTAGCTTTAAGCTTTCTCTTATCACCTTTTCGCTCTTTTTTTGTTCATTATTTGATAGTTTATCACTTTTTGTTGCTATTATTACTTCATCATATCCATAATATTTTATCCATTCATGCATTTGAATATCATCAGCTGTTGGTTTATGTCTGGAATCAACAAGTAATATTACTCTTTTTAATTCTTCTCTTCCTTTAAGATAAGTTTCTATTGTTTTACCCCAGCTTTCCTTTTCAGCCTTAGATACTTTAGCATATCCATATCCAGGTAAATCAACAAGATAAAATTCATTATTATTTATTATAAAAAAGTTAATTAATCTTGTTTTTCCAGGAGTCTGACTTACTTTTGCTAATTTTTTTCTATTAGTCAAGGCATTTATTATTGAACTTTTTCCTACATTTGATCTCCCAACAAAAGCAACTTCCGGCAAACCAGTTTGAGGATATTGTGATCTTTTTACAGCAGAAACAACAAAATCTGCATTTTTAATTTTAAACAATTGTATCAACTCCAATTATAGCATTATTTATTACTTCATTAACATGATCAACAGTTATAATATTTAATTTATTTTTTACTGATGCTGGTATTTTTATTAGGTCTTTTTCATTTTCTTTTGGAATGATTATTGTATCTATTCCAGCTCTAAAAGCAGCTATAGACTTTTCTTTAAGTCCTCCAATTGCAAGCACTCTTCCTGTTAATGTTACTTCTCCAGTCATTGCAACATTACTTCTAACCTTCTTATTAGTTAAAGCAGACACTATTGAAGTAATTATTGTTACACCTGCAGATGGTCCATCCTTTTTAATCGCTCCCTCTGGGAAATGTATATGAATATCTGTTTTCTTATAAAAATCTTCATTAATTCCATATAATTTTGCATTTGCTCTTACAAAACCAAAGGCAATTTTTGCTGACTCCTGCATTACATCTCCTAATTGTCCTGTAAGGGTTAGTTTTCCACTTCCCTTCATAACAACTGTTTCTACTGGTAAAGTATCACCTCCAGCTGCAGTCCAAGCCATTCCCTTAACTACACCAACTCTATCTTCCTTTTCCTTAACATCAAAACTATATAATTTTCTTCCAAGATACTTTTCTAATCTATTAGAAGCTATTGAGATAGATTGCTTATTTGTTTTAAGCATTTCAGTAACTGACTTTCTAATTAACTTACCTATTACTCTTTCTAAACTTCTTACCCCAGCTTCCCTTGTGTAGTAATTAATTATATCCTTTATTGCAGAGTCTGATATTTTAAATTGTTCACTGCTTAATTCATATTCCTTTAATAATTTTGGAATTAAATGATCCTTTGCAATATGATACTTTTCTTCATAAGTATATCCAGATACTTCTATTACTTCCATTCTATCTAAAAGAGGAGCAGGTATTGTGTCTAAAGAATTAGCTGTAGTTATAAATAATATTTTAGATAAGTCTAAATCTAATTCTAAATAATTATCTCTAAAAGTACTATTTTGCTCACTATCTAATACTTCTAATAAGGCATCTGCTACATTCCCTCTAGTATCATAGCCTAATTTATCAATTTCATCTAATAAGATTAGAGGATTATTTACCTTTGTTTCTTTTAATATATATGCAAATCTTCCAGGTATAGCTCCAACATAAGTCTTTCTATGACCTCTTATTTCTGCTTCATCCCTTACTCCACCTAAAGACATTCTAGCAAATTTTCTATTTGTAGCATTTGCAATAGACTTAGCAATTGATGTTTTACCTACTCCTGGAGGACCTACTAAACATAAGATTGGCCCTTTTAAGCTCTTAGTATGCTGCTTAACTGCTAAATATTCAATTATTCTCTCTTTTACTTCTTCTAAGCCGTAATGCTCTTTATTTAATACATTCTCAGCTTCTTTTATATCAAAAATATCCTTAGTGGACTTATTCCATGGAATATCTAAAATCCAATCAAGATAATTTCTAATAACATTTCCCTCTGAACTAAATCCACCTATAGTTCTTAATCTTGATAATTCACTATTTGCTCTTTCTTTTACCGCTTTAGGCAATTTTAATTTATTTATTTTTTCTTCATATTTCTTTATCTCTTTCTTTTCTTCATCATCTTCTCCAATTTCTTCTTGAAGAATCTTTATTTGTTCCCTAATATAATATTCCTTTTGGGACTTATCCACAGTTTCTTTAAGCTTTTTACCTAATTGCTTTTCTAGATTTAATATATCTATTTCTTTTTCGATAAATATTAAAAGTTTCTCTATTCTTTTTATTACATCTAATTCCTGTAATATTTCTTGTTTTTTGCTTTCATCAAATACTACATAAGATGCAACTATATCTGCAAGTTCACTATAATTGCTAATAGAATCAAATATTGTCATTAGAGAAATGCTCGTATTACTTGATGCTTTTAAATATCTCTTAAAACTTTTCTTTAAAGTATTGACATACGCTTCTATATTTTCATAATCATCATTAGAAGGCTCCTTTATTCTTTTTAATTCAGCCTCTATATAATTATCTTCTGCCTTAAAAGATATTAGTTCTCCTCTATCTACTCCTTCAACTAATACTCTTATTATATCATTAGGCAATTTAATTATTTGCTTAATCTTACATATAGTACCAATAGAATATATATCTTCAAATTTTGGTTCATTTATTTCATAGTCTATTTGGCTAACTAAGAATATTTCTGTTTGATTTTCTACTGCAGCATCAATTGCAGCTTTGGATTTTTCCCTGCCTATATCAAAGTGTATTACCATTTTAGGGAAAACACTAATTCCACGTAGAGGAATTAAAGGCAAAGTAATTCTATTTTCACTCATCTTATCTCATCTCCTCTGTAAAACTACTTAATTTATATAAAATAACATAAGAATTTTACTAATCTATTTTATAATAAGTATTTTAGACTATTTAAAGTTTTATAACAATAATATTATAATATAAAGAAAACTTTTATCAATGTCAAAAATGTTAACAATATATCACGGAAAATATATGTTAATTAACAGAAAGAAATAAAAATTAAACAAAATAATTGACAGCAGAAGCTGAGAGTTGATATTATAAAACTTTTTACAAAATATATCAACCTCTTTTTTCTAACTGTCAATTAACTTTAAATTATTCTCCTTTTGCTGATAAAATATCTATATTATCATTAATCTTAATATTTTCACTTTTATCCTTTAACCCTTCTTTGCCTATTGCTATATTTAAAACATCTCTTATAGATCTTACTGGTATTACTTTAATATTTTTCATCTCCTTAAATGAATCACTCCAGTTTTCATTAGGAATTATTACTTTTTTAGCTCCTGCTTTTTCTGCCGCTTGTATCTTTGCCAAAATTCCCCCTACTGGTCTTACTTCTCCTAAAATACTTACTTCTCCTGTCATTGCTACTTTATTATCTATTTCGACATTTTTAATTGCACTATATATAGCCATCGCTATCGCTATTCCTGCTGAAGGTCCATCTACTGGCATTCCTCCTGGTATATTGATATGTATATCAAAATTTTCACATTCTAAATTATAAATATTATTAAGAACTGTAAGTACATTTTGTATTGAAGAATATGCTGTACTCTTTCTTTTCATCTTTCTATTATTTGAACTTAATTCTTCTTCCTCAATAATACCTGATACCTTTAAGCTTCCTAGTCTTCCTTTTACTCTCTTGGCAACTGCTTCTATTTCCATTAATATTCCAATATTAGCTCCATGAACTGCTAAACCATTGACTACTCCCACTTGAGCTTGATTTCTAATTTTTTTATCTGGAATTTGTGTATAATTACCATTTTCTATAACCCATTGTATATCCTGATCCCTTATGTTTTTTCTATTCTCATTTATAGCAATACCTGATGCAAGCTGAATTAAATTTACTACTTCTCTTCCATTTGTACAATATTTAGAAACTAGTTCTAAAGAACTATCGCTAATTTCTAAATTAACCTTTTTAACTGTATTAGCTGCTATTTTTTTTATATCTTCTTTTTGTAAAGATTTAAAAAATATTTCAACACATCTTGATCTAATTGCCGGCGGAATTTCTTCAGGGCCTCTTGTTGTTGCACCAATTAATCTAAAATCTGCTGGTAATCCATTATCAAATATTTCTTTTATATAGTCAGGCATATTTGGATTTTCACTGCTATAATAAGCACTATCTAAAAATACCTTTCTATCCTCAAGTACTTTTAATAGTTTATTTAACTCTATAGGATGAAGTTCCCCAATTTCATCTAAAAATAAGATTCCTCCATGAGCTTTAGTTACTGCTCCTGGTTTAGGCTGAGGTATTCCTGCAATTCCTAGAGAGCCTGCTCCCTGATAAATAGGATCATGAACTGAACCTATTAAAGGATCTGCAATTCCTCTTTCATCAAATCTAATAGTAGTAGCGTCAATTTCTACAAATTTAGCATTCTCCTTAAAAGGAGAATTAATTCTCTTTTTTGCTTCTTCTAAAACCAATCTAGCAGCTGCTGTTTTTCCAACTCCAGGTGGACCATATATTATTACATGTTGAGGGTTCGGCCCGCATAAGGCTGCCATTAAAGCCTTTATTCCATCCTCCTGACCAATTATCTCTTCAAAACTAGTTGGTCTGCTTTTTTCAGTTAGAGGCTCAGTTAAGCTTATACTCCTCATCTTATTCAATTTATCCATTTCTTTCCTATTTTCTTTTTCTATAACTATCTTGTTAGTTTTTCTATTATTATTAGCCATCATGTAATATATAAAGATTATCAATGTAGTTATTTGAAGTAATATTAATAATTCATTCATAGCTTCCGCATTAATATTTATAATGCATCCTCCTCTCTTTTCTTTCTATTTATCATATCAATTATTATTGACTTCATTAATGGTTAATATTCTATTCACAAAAGAATAACTTTTGTGCAGTTAACAGTTAAGAGTACACAGTTTACATTTTAAGCAATTATTAATGCTAAAATAAAAATTAACAAGATTACAAATATAAAACTTAACAGAATTGCAAATGAAATAGTATAATTATCTCCGACGTAAGGAGGTAATTAGCATGATAGAAACAATAAAGGCAGAACTGAACATTTTGAGGTGCTTAAATATGAAACCAAACTATAGTGACTTAGCAAGAAAATATGGAGTTTCAAG
>NZ_JAHLPS010000108.1 GCF_018918055.1 Caproiciproducens sp. MSJ-32 | reverse complement strand
CTTGAAACTCCATATTTTCTTGCTAAGTCACTATAGTTTGGTTTCATATTTAAGCACCTCAAAATGTTCAGTTCTGCCTTTATTGTTTCTATCATGCTAATTACCTCCTTACGTCGGAGATAATTATACTATTTCATTTGCAATTCTGTTAAGTTTTATATTTGTAATCTTGTTAATTTTTATTTTAGCATTAATAGTTATTCCATTTCTGCGAAATGCGGAGCGCCATCTTTTACCTGATAGTTCAACACGTTTCATACCTAAAATATCTATGTTAAATCCACATTCCTCAAATATTTCTATTTCTTTTTCTGTAAATAATTTTTTGCTCATTACATTCTTCTCCTAATGATATTTATTTTATTATACATAAAAATACCCTATGGCATAGACTTTTTTTAAATTGTCTATTCCATAGGGTACATTTTATTATTTTATAACAGTCAGTTTTTTTAATTATTAATTATAACTTATTTAATATAAAAATTAGCCTTCTTATCACTAAATAACTCTATTTTGCTTGTTTTAATAATTGTTCAATATCTTCTTTATTAAATTTATAGGTAGTTTTACAAAAATCACATGTAATTTCTTCTTCTTTACCTTCTTCATAAATTTTTGTCAATTCCTCTTTACCTATTGATATTAAAGCATTTTCTACTCTTTCTCTAGAGCAATTACACTTATATTCAGGAGTAATTTTATCTAATATTTTTAAATCCATTCCCTCAAAAATAAATTCAATTACTTTTGTTATATCTCCATGTTGAAGTAACATTTCTGTAATAGAAGGAATTTCTTGTAATCTATATGTAATTAAATCTGATAATAATTCATCAGCATCTGGCATCATTTGAATAATAAAGCCCCCAGATGTTTTTATAGAAAGATCCTTATCTACTAATACTCCTAAAGCAACTGCAGATGGTGTCTGTTCAGATACAGTAAAATAATAAGCTAAATCTTCCGCAATTTCTCCTGTATATATTGGAACTCTTCCTACATAAGGCTCTCTTAATCCTAAATCTTTAATAACTATAAAGTCACCATCTTTACCTATAAAACCACCTACATCTAATTTCCCTATTGAATTTAAAGGTCTATTACTGTAAGGATTTCCAACTAATCCTTTTACTTTTCCTCCTTCATAAGCAGTTACAGTAATTCCCTTAGCTTCTCCATTTCCATCTATTTTTAAAGTTAAAACTTCATTGCTGCCCTTTAAGGTTGATCCCATAAGGGCTCCTGCTGTTAACATTCTTCCTAAGGCAGCTGCTGCCACAGGAGAACAATTATGTATTGATACTCCTTCATTAACTAAATCTCTTGTTTGTCCCGCAATTATTCTTATCATTCCATCTTTTGCTGTCGCTTTTATTATTTTATCCATGTTATACCTCCAATTATTTTACTTCTTTACTACATAAACTATTCGTTCAGATTTTTCTTTAACCCTCTCTTTTGTATAATCCTCATATTTCCCTATAATTTTTAGTCCAATATTCTTCAATACTTTTTCAATAAATTCTTCCTTATAAGCTCTTTCAAAATGACTTTCATCAAATCTTTTGTATAAATTACCATTTTTTATAAAAAAGCTTAAATACATACTTACAATGTCATCTTCAAATTCATTTTCCCAAACATAAAAAACATCTTCTTCATCATAGGTGTATATGTTATTTCCTAGAACTTCAGATAATTTATAATAAGAATTTATATCAAAAATAAATATACCATTATCCTTTAAATGAGCTTTTACTCTTTCCAAATACTCAACGAAATCTTTATCTTCTAATATATAATTTGTTGCATCCAATACTGAGGTTATTAAGTCAAATTTTCTATTTAAATTTAGTTCACTCATATTCTGACAAATTAACTTACAATCAATATTTTCTTCCTGAAATTTTGAGAAGGCTTCAGTTAACATATCTTCTGATAAGTCAACAGCAAAAGACTCCTTAAATTTTTTAGCTAAATTTACAGTTACATTTCCTGTTCCACAAGCTATATCTAAGTATGAATCAAATTCAATATTTTCTTCTTTACATATTTCAAGTATTCTATTACAAATTACTTTATAATTAATATCTTCATTAATTAATTTATCATAAATTTTAGAGAACTCTCCATAAGACAACCCGCCACTCCCCCTTTATAGAATTTTCTAAAGACTATATTAAATGTAAATTTAATTTTAGTCAATGTATCTAACAATAATATTAATATTATGTTTACTTTCTTCCTAAAATCTCATCATTAGTAGGAATTTTAAGTTCTCTTTTTCTCTTAGTCATTATCCCTCCTATTCTTCCTGTTTCTTCTGAGGTTAGACCTCCCCATCCATATTGGTCAACTTTATCCTTTAATCCTAATTCTTCAGCTATTTCATATTTAAGCTTTTCTCTAAGAAGTTCTTCTGGTGATAGTTCCTTTTTAGATTTTATTTTTGATTTTATTATTTTTTTTAATGGTGTTTTACTCATTTTGATACCCCCTATAAATTTGATATTAATATCTTTTCCAAATTTATATTTTCTATACTTTTAATTTGCTTTCACTATATTCACTTAAGCTTTATATAATATATTAGATATTTTCTAAAAAAAGCTATTGAAAATCTTTTATAGGAGGTACAAAAGCAATGTATAATGTCGCTATTGTAGGAGCAAGCGGAAAAGTAGGAAGAAAATTCCTAGAAATATTAGAGGAAAGAAATTTTCCTATAAAAAATTTATATCTTTTTGCTTCAAAAAAATCTGCTGGTTCCAAGTTAAAATTTAAAGGCAAGGAAATTTTGATAGAAGAAACAGGAAAAGATAATATAATTAATAAAAAAATTGATTTTGCTCTATTTTCTGCAGGTGCAAATGTAAGTTTAAATTTTGCAAAAATCTTTGTATCAATTGGAGCAACTGTAATTGATAACTCAAGTGCTTATAGAATGGATGAAAATGTTCCGCTAGTTGTTCCTGAAGTAAATCCAGAAGATCTAAAATGGCATAAAGGAATAATCGCTAACCCTAATTGTTCCACAATTCAAGCAGTACTCCCATTAAAAATTTTAGAAGATAATTATGGCATTAAAAGAATAATATATTCTACATATCAGGCTGTATCTGGTGCTGGTATGAATGGAATTAGAGATTTAGAAAATGGATTAAAAGGAATAAAAGCTCAAAAATTTCCTTATGAAATAGCAGGAAATTGTATCCCTCAAATTGATATTTTTCAAGATAATGGTTATACGAGAGAAGAAATGAAAATGATTCAGGAAACGAAAAAAATTCTTTATAACCCAGAATTAAAGATTACATCTACTTGTGTAAGAGTTCCTGTATTTAACTGCCATAGTGAAAGCATAAATATCGAATTAAAAAAATCTTTTGATATAAAAGAAGTTATAGAATTATTCAAAAATACCAAAGGAATTATTGTTTATGATAATATAAAGAGCCTGCAATATCCTACTCCGTTAATGGTTTCAGGAAAAGACGATATATATATTGGAAGAATAAGAAGAGATCTTAGCATAGAAAATGGCTTAAACTTATGGGTTGTTGCAGATAACATTAGAAAAGGTGCTGCATTAAATGCAGTCCAAATAGCCGAATTACTAATAGGGAGTGATGAATAATGGCAATTTTTAAGGGTTCTGCAGTGGCAATAATAACCCCTTTTAAAAATGGTTCTATAAATTATAAAAAACTTGAAGAATTATTGGAATGGCATATTAAAGAAAAAACTGATGCTATAGTAATATGTGGTACTACTGGTGAAGCAAGTACTATGTCTTTATCTGAAAGAAAAAAAGTTATAAAATTCACTGTTGATTTAGTTAATAAAAGAATACCCGTAATTGCTGGTACGGGAACAAATGATACCAAGGCTTCAATTAAAATGAGTAAATATGCAGAAGAAGTTGGTGCTGATGCCTTACTTGTTATTACACCTTACTACAACAAAACTACAAACAAGGGATTAATAAAACATTTCAAAGCTATTAATGATGCAGTAAATATTCCTATTATTTTATATAATGTTCCATCTAGAACAGGAGTTAATATTAGTCCAAAACAACTTCTAGCCCTATCAAAATTTAAAAATATTATAGCAATTAAAGAAGCTAGCGGCAACATAAGTCAAGTCGCTCAAATGAAAGTCCTATGCGGTGATGCAATAGATATATATTCAGGTAATGATGATCAAATAATACCAATAATGTCCCTTGGAGGTATTGGTGTAATATCAGTGTTAGCAAATATTATTCCAAGTACTGTTCATGATATGACTTACAGCTATCTTAATAAGAATATAGAAAAGGCCTTAAAGCTTCAACTAGAAACTTTAGATTTAGCTAATAAATTATTTATAGAGACGAATCCGGTTCCAGTAAAGACTGCATTAAATTTAATGGGAAAAGATGTTGGCGAATTAAGATTGCCATTAGCAGAAATGGAAGAAGAAAATTTAAAAATTTTACAGGAAACATTGAAACAATACAATTTAATATAAGGAGATAGATATGATAAAAGTTATATTAAATGGATGTTGCGGAAAAATGGGAAAAACAATAACAGAACTTTCAAAGAACTTTCCTAATATAGAAATAGTTGCTGGTGTAGATAAGCTATTAAAGAAGGACTATAACTATAAAATATTTAACTCTGTAAGAGAAATAGATCTTGAATATGATGTTTTACTTGATTTCTCTAGAGCAGATGCTCTTGAAGATTTAGTAACTTTCAGTTTAAAAAATAATAAACCAGTAGTATTATGTACTACTGGTTATGATGAAAAGGATTTAAAATTAATTAAAGAAAAAAGCAAGTTAATTCCTATTTTTAAATCTGCTAATATGTCTTTAGGAATAAATCTAATTAATTCCTTATTAAAAAAAATAGTTCCAATTTTGTATGAAAACTTTGATATTGAAATTATTGAAAAACATCACAATCAAAAAGTAGATTCTCCTAGTGGTACTGCACTTCTTTTAGCAAATACTATAAAAAATTCATTAAACAGCGCAAGTTCCTATGTTTATGGTCGATACGGTTCAAAAAAACGTTCTAAAGATGAAATAGGAATTCACGCTATTAGAGGAGGTTCCATTGTTGGTGACCATGAAATAATATTTGCCGGAACTGGAGAAGTTATAGAGATATCTCATAAAGCTATTTCACGTGAGGTCTTTGCAATCGGTGCATTGAAAGCTTGTGAATTTATGGCTACAATTACTAAACCTGGCTTATACAATATGGAAGATCTCCTAAAATTTTAGTATAAAAAAGGGGCTGTCGCATTAGCGGTTAAAAATCGCTAATGCTCAGCTCTTATTTTGTGCTGTTTTATATGAATTTTAAAGAGTTTTTCAAATAAATTCATCTCTACTCCTTAAAAATGGCGCACTTTAATAAGCCTTTCTATTTAAGGCTTTTTTCAGAACACTTGATTTTTAAAGT
>NZ_JAHLPS010000065.1 GCF_018918055.1 Caproiciproducens sp. MSJ-32 | reverse complement strand
GTGTTTTGTTTTTTGTAATTATATTTTAACACTAAAAAGGGATGATTTCTTTTTAATTTTTTTGAACAAAAAATCCTTTAATTTCAATGCCTTTCGGCATTACTTGCCGAATCCAAGTTAATAATATAAAGTACTACACTAATATTTTTAGCGATCTTCTAAAAATAGAAATAGTAGATAAAGAATTGCGTTATACTAATAGTGATATCGATAACTTAGAACTTTTAATAAGACTAAAAAATAGAGGTATGTCTCTAAAAGAAATTCATGATTATTATAATAAATTACCTTTAAGCGATAAGGAAATTAAATATTCAGAAAGTAATTTGTTATCTGTAGAGGAACTTATTGATTCCATTAAAAAGGAACAAGAAATACAACTTAATAATTTTAAAAACCAATTCATAGATGATATACAAAAAGCTAATTCATTGTATCTACAAAATATTGTTTCAATAATTATTGAAGCCCAAAATAGAAACTTAAGTGAATTTAAAGAAAAATTTAATAAGGAAGTTAAAGAGTACATAGATTCTAAATTTGATAATATTAATGAAATAAATTCAAGTTTACATAAGGAACTTATTAGCAATACTGAAGAATTAATTTCTAATAAAATTAACGATAGAAATGAAGAACTTAAAGTTTCTCTACAAAATGACTTTAATAACTTTACTCAATCATTTTTAAATAATAATAAACTTTTAATAAAAGAAATTCAAAATTTAAAAAGGACTGTTGAAGCGTATACTATCCAGCAAGAAATAGAACTAGATAATGCAAACAAAGGTTTATTTAATAAAATACTTCATTTATCTAATTCTAAATAATAATCTGAAACTTCTAATATATTCTAAATATATATAAATTAAAATAAGAACTTACCCTTACTATAGGTGTAAGTTCTTATTTTAATTTCAACATCTCTAATATTAACTAAGACATCTTAAATTTTCTCATATATAAATCTACTGATATATAATAAAGTTTTAATTTCACTATAAAACATAATTAATAAGCTAATATATAAAAATGATTATATAATAATATATAAGAAAAGATTTAATCTAAGAATAATAAACTTAAATATTCTCTAAATAAGTAAAGAAAGGTTGATGGTTATGGAATTTATCTATTCAATGCCTACAAAAGTATATTTCGGCAAGGATGTTATTTTAAAAAACAAGGAAGTCTTCAGCAGTATAGGAAGAAAAGCTCTAATTGTTACAGGAAGAAACTCTGCTAAAAGAAATGGTTCTTATAATGATGTTGTTAAAGCCCTTTCTGATTCAAGAATAGACTACATACTTTTTGATGAAGTCGAAGAAAACCCTTCCTTAGAAACTATAGAAAAGGGCAGCATTATTGGAAAAGACAATAATGTTGATTTTGTTATTGGGATAGGCGGTGGCTCCCCCATGGATGCTTCAAAAGCCATTGCTGTTTTTATAAAAAATCCAGAAGTAAAAAAAGATAATATCTTTTCTCAAAAGCAACTAAAAAGTATTCCTGTAATTGCTATAGCTACAACTTCTGGAACAGGCTCAGAAGTTACTCAATATAGCATAGTAACTTCAAACAAAGAAAAAACAAAGAAAAATTTAGGACAATCAGTATTTCCTGTTGCAGCCTTTCTTGACAGTAAGTACACTTTTGACTTACCTTATGAAATAACTGTAAACACTGCAATTGATGCCTTTACCCATTTAGTTGAAGGCTATTTAAATACAAATAGCAATTATATGTCAGAAATTTACGGTGAAAAAGGCTTTGAATTATTTAAATACTGCTTTAAGAAACTTATTAATAAAGAATTAGATTCTAACTTTAGAAATAAGGTTATGCTGGCATCTACTTTAGCTGGAATACAAATTGCTCAAACTGGAACTTCCCTGCCTCACGGAATGGGATATCCCCTTACATATTTTAAGGGTCTTCCTCATGGTTTAGCTAATGGTGTATTGACAATTGAATATTTAAAAAGTTTTAAAGATAAATCTAAAATCAATAGAATGTTAAATCTATTAGGAATGAATTTAGAAGAATTAGAAGATATCTTTAACAAATTAATAAATGTAAATATCGAAATAACTGAGGAAGAAATAATAAACTACTCTAAAAGTTTTGTTTCAAATAAAAGCAAATTAAAAAATCATACTGAAAAAGTAGAATTAGAAGATATAATTCAAATTTATAAGAAAAGTCTATTAAAATAGGGTTAGCCCCCCTTACAATTATTGTAAGGGGGGGCTGACCCCTTTACATATTTTTTATCTTATTATAAAATTCCTCACTAATTTCAATTTCCTCTAAATTAAGCTTATTTGGATTAGTTGTTAAGGGATATTCCTTAATCCATATATTCCCTTCAATAAATAGCGGCTCTGTTATTGGATCTGCAGGATTTTTATCATTTACCTCTTCTAATTCCTTATAAGGAGTTAGAACAAGAATACGCCTGCAAGGCTCCTCAACTTCATCAAATATATTAAAAAATGGATTATAAGTATCAAAAAACTTATTTGATGTTACTAATTTTAAATATAATCCTAATTCTTTTGCTAGTTCACATGCCTTAATCATTTTACCATTCACTATATATCCTCTTCTTTCCTCTTAAAATATAAATTTATATAATTATATAACCATTATTATATTATATCTATTTTTGCTAGTTTACATAAAAATCAAAGGTATATAAAAGATGAATAAGTAAATCTTTTATATACCTTTATAACTGCAAATAAAAACATTAATTATAAATCATGAAAGATAGGCTTCATTTTTTCAAAGGTACAAAACTGTTTAAATCCAAGCTTTTTCAGTTCTTCCCTTACTTCTAAAATTTTATAAGCAATGTGTTCTTCTTTATGGGTATCTGAACCTATAGTAATTATTCTTCCACCTAATTCTTTATACAATTTTAGTATATCCCTTGAAGGTGTCAAATCATCTAATTTATATCTATAGGAAGATGTGTTAATTTCAATTCCCTTTCCCCTAGAGATTATATGTCTTAAAAATGCCTATCATTGTTTCTGTAGAAGCATAAGAAGGAGAATAAATAGGCAATGAAGCAGTATAATAATTAACTTTATCATCATATATTGAAAAGTTTGCTCCTGTTACAGTCTCAATATACAGTAATCTTGGCCATATCCTTTTTGCTATTCCCTTAAATCCTTTATTAAATTCTTCCTCTAATTTCTCTGCCCTGCTAACATTAGGAGATAATAGTTTATTTAAAGCAGTTCTAGTTTTTTCATCTATATTTATTTTATTATTTACCCTTCCTTTTCTTATATCCCTTACTAATAATTGATACTTTTCTTCTAAAACTCTAAAAAAATCTAGTATATTTGAAATAAAAACTCCACTTATATACATCAAGCTGCTTTCTTCTAAAGCAAATAATAAATGAAGATATAAAGCTGCTTCTTTATCTGTTATCTTCATAACTTCTAGTGGAGACGTAAATAAGAAAGGGATTATATACTTTATTCCATTCATTCCCCCTGATGTAGCAGAACAAATTGGTATTCCTGATTTTGTATAATTAGTATTCACAATATCTGATATTAAAACGCCTCTTCCATAAGTCCAGTTTTCCTTAAAACTTTCATAACAAACTCTATTTGAATAAAAAGCCATATATATAATGCTCGTAAAAACACTTCCAAATTAATGCTATACACAAATAGTTTATGATAAATTCAAAATAGTGTTAAATAATTAAGTCTTATAAATTTGGGGATTGTAATATCAATCCCCAAATTATATTTTATGTTCCACAAAAAGTTCTATAAGCTTCCTTTGATGCTTTAGGCAATTTTGCATATTCTTCCTGTTCTTCTGCATAAGCAAAAGGTCTTGATAAAGCATATAAAAGCTTATCCATGACACTATAATCCCCCTTTTCAACTGCAGCTTCTAATGCTTCTTCAACTCTATGGTTACGTGGAATAACTGCTGGGTTGCTGCTTCTCATAAGCTGAGTTACGGCTTCTTTTGACTCTGACTGTCTTTTTAACCTCTCCTGCCATTTTTTATACCAAACTTTAAATTCTTCTGTATTAGACATTTTTATATCTTCTATTTTATTAATAGTCAAGGCTCTAAAGGTATTAATATAATCAGCCTTTTCTTTTTCCATAAGATCTAAAAGTTCCTCGATTAACTCCTGATCTCCTTCTTCTTCATTAAAGATTCCAAGTTTAGATCTCATTCCAGAAATCCAATTTTCCATAAATATATCTTCAAATTCAGCAACTGCTTCTTGAGCCAAGCCTACAGCTTCATCTTGTTCACTATGAATTAAAGGTAATAGACTTTCCGCAAACCTTGCTAAGTTCCAAGCAGCAATACTTGGCTGATTTCCATAGGCATAGCGCCCATATCTATCAATTGAACTAAAAACTGTATCTGAACTGAACGTATCTATAAAAGCACATGGCCCGTAATCAATAGTTTCTCCACTAATTGTCATATTATCAGTATTCATAACTCCATGAACAAAACCAACTAACTGCCACTTAGTAATAAGTTCTGCTTGAGCCTTTACTACTGTCTTTAAAAAGGCTAGATATTTATTTTTCTCCTTGTCCACATTTGGATAATGCCTTTTTATAGCATATTCAGCTAATGATTTAAGATCATCAATTGATCCCCATTGAGCCGCAAATTGAAAAGTTCCTACTCTTAAATGACTTGCTGCCACACGAGTCAATATTGCACCAGTCAAAAGATCTTCCCTAATTATCTTTTCTCCTGTTTCAACTACTGCTAAGCTTCTTGTTGTAGGTATCCCAAGGGCAAACATAGCTTCACTTATTATATATTCCCTTAACATAGGACCTAAAGCAGCTTTGCCATCACCGCCTCTAGAATAAGGAGTCCTTCCAGCACCTTTAAGCTGAATATCTACTCTCTCTCCTTTAGGGCTTATATGTTCCCCAAGTAGAATAGCTCTTCCATCACCAAGCATCGTAAAATGGCCAAATTGATGACCTGCATAAGCTTGAGCAATTGCTTCTGTTCCATCCATAAGCTTATTTCCTGAAAGAAGCTCCACTCCATAATTACTAATTAGTTCCTTAGAATTTAATCCTAAGGAGGCTGCTAAGGAATGATTAAATACAACTAATTTGGGATTAGGTACAGAACTTGGTCTTTGCCTTCTATAGAATATATCTGGAAGTTCTATATAACTATTTTCAAAATTAAATCCAGCTTCCCTTTTTTTCTTATTCAAAATATCACCTCGCTTTATTTACCTTTAATCAATTTTAGTTTTTACTCTAAATAACTTATTATACCTATATAATAAAAAGATAGTTTATTAATAATATTTTTCTTTTAATAATCTTTATCTAATTATACACAAAAAAGGGGCTGTCGCATTAGCGGTTAAAAATCGCTAATGCTCAGCTCTTATTTTGTACTGTTTTATATGAATTTTAAAGAGTTTTTCAAATAAATTCATCTCTACTCCTTAAAAATGGCGCA
>NZ_JAHLPS010000110.1 GCF_018918055.1 Caproiciproducens sp. MSJ-32 | reverse complement strand
GCTTTATCACAAATACCTGGTATATTATTAAAAACTTTCCCATACATTGTTACTTTAATAGCTTTAGTATTCTTCTCTAAATCTTCTCGTGCACCAAAGGCTGAAGGACAGCCTTTTGATCCGGGTAAAAGATAATATTTAAAAGATGAATAATATTTTAATTAGTGATAATACTAAAGTTATGAAATATAAAAATAAAAAGATTGACAGAAAATTAATAAAATGTTAAGATATTTAACAGGAAAGAAGAAACAGCCGTTTCTCACCTTACGGCCTAGCTTAGTAGGGTAATTGCTATTGGATTAATTACTAGTTAACAGCTAGTTTTTTATAATCAAGAGGGCGGCAAATACGCCCTTTTTTGTTATGTTTTAAAAAATTTTGGAGGTGACTTAATATAAGTAAAAATTTTACTTGTAACGAAGCTATTAAAGTTAAGGAAGTTAGGTTAATTGATTCAGATGGTAATCAAATAGGCATACTTCCTACAAAAGAGGCTCAAAATATGGCAGATGAGGCAGATCTAGATTTAGTACTGATCTCACCTAATGCTAACCCACCAGTTTGTAAGATTATGGACTTGGGTAAATATATTTATGAGCAAACTAAAAAGGAAAAGGAAGCTAAGAAAAAGCAAAAAGTAGTTGATGTTAAAGAAATAAGATTTGGGCTTTCAATTGAAGAAAATGATATTGATATTAAAGCAAAGAAAGCTAGAAAATTCTTAGAAGATGGGGATAAAGTAAAGGTAACTGTAAGATTTAAAGGTAGAGAAGTCCAATTAAGTCATATGGCAGATAGAATACTTGATAACTTTGTGAGTAAATTAGAAGATGTTTGTGTAATTGAAAAACCAGCAAAGCATGAAGGTAAAAATATGATAATGGTACTTGCCCCTAAAAAAGCATAACTAGAGAGGAGATTTATATTATGCCAAAAATGAAGACTCATAAAGGAGCAGCAAAAAGATTTAAAAAGACTGGTACTGGAAAATTAAAAAGAGCTAAGGCTTTTAAGAGTCATATATTAACTAAGAAAAGTGCTAAGAGAAAGAGAAACTTAAGAAAAACAGCTTATGTTTCAACTACTCAAGAAAAAGCAATGAAGAAATTATTACCATACCTTTAATTTTAAAGGGTTTTAGGAGGATTAGACATGGCTAGAGTTAAAAGAGCAGTAAATGCTCGTAAGAATCATAAAAAAGTATTAAAGCTTGCTAAAGGATATTATGGCGGAAAGAGCAGATTATTTAAAACTGCAAATGAAACTGTTATTAGAGCTTTAAGAAATGCATATGTTGGAAGAAGATTAAAAAAGAGAGATTTTAGAAGATTATGGATAGCTAGAATCAATGCCGCTTCAAGAATGAATGGGCTTTCATATTCAAAGTTTATTAATGGAATAAAATTAGCTGGAATAGATATGAATAGAAAAATGTTATCAGAAATAGCTATTAATGATCCAAAAGCTTTTGCTGATTTAGTAGAAGTAGCAAAAAAATCACTTAATGCTTAATTAGATTAGGATAAAGGCTGTTACAAACTTAGATTTGTAACAGCCTTTTTTATTAACCAATTTACTCATGAATTAATAAAATAATATCTAGAAGAAGTATGTATATTTTGAGGGAGTTTATGAAAATAGGTTTAGTGTTGGCTGGCGGAGGGGGAAAAGGTGCTTATGAACTTGGAGTATGGAAGGCATTAGTATATTTGGGGCTAGATAAATATATTAATTACTTTTCAGGGACTTCAATTGGGGCTTTCAATGCTGCTTTATTTGCTCAGGGGGATACAGAAATAGCTGAGTATATATGGAATAATATAACTATTGATACAATTGTACCCTATAGTAAGTTTGAATTATTTACAAGGGGAGTAGGCTTATTTATAGGTGGAAAGAATTTAGCAATATCAAAGAAATATATTACTCAAAAAATGAATGAAAAGAGCGCCTCTAATGATGCTGTAAAGGAAATAGCCAGTAATTATATAGATGTAGATAAAATAATAAGAAAAAATAGAATATGTTATGCTGCCTGTACAGAATTGCCTGATTTTAAAATAAGATATTTTAAAATAAATGAATATAGTAGGGAAATAGCCAAAGAAATTATTTTAGCTTCAGCATCCCTTCCTTTGATTTTTGATCCAACAGAGATTAATGGCTTTAAATATGTTGATGGGGCAATTTGTGATAATGTACCTATTCAGCCTATTTATGGTGAAGGATGCGATATCATTATAGTTGTAACCTTATCAAAAGAAGAAAAAATAGACAAGTCTCTTTATCCTAACACAAAAATTATAGAGATATATCCTAAAAATATAAATGACGGAGTTATAAATGGTACCTTAGATTTAGATGAAGAAAAAAAGAAGAGCAGAATAAAAGAAGGATATGAAGATACCATATCCCTTCTGGAGCCTATAATGGAAATAGCAAAATATAAAATTTTATCGGAAGAAAAAGAGGAAAATCCAAAATTATATAAGATATATAACTTTGCTAAAAAGATTATTAAACAGTACAAGCATGAGTAAAGCCTTCATAAACTAATTCCTTAGTTTGAATTTTAAGTAAGTCGCTTGGTTTAATTAAAGAAGGATCCTTGTCACAATTATAGATTTTACTTTTTATTAGAAGATGTGATACAAATTCGGAGCAAAAGTAGTAGTTCTTCCTTTTTATTGGTTTGTTAATATAAAAGCCTAATAAGCCAAGTAAATTATATTTATATTTTTTCTTATTAAGAAGGAAGTTGTCCAATTCTTTTTTTAAAAATTGATATTGTTCTTCAGTAACCTTTATTCTATAAATAACACATTTGCTATTAGTAAATTTTTTGTATAAGCCAGCCTTTAGGTTTTCCTCTACCAGTCCCCCTGGAATAGGAAAATATTCAAATAATCTTCCAAAGGAGTACATCTTGCTAAAGCTATTATCTAAACTAATAGAAACATGAACATAATTATCCTTTGTACAAAGATGGAGCAATTTTGAGATAATCGTACCGGTATTAGAGAAAACTAAATAAATATGATGATTTTTCATATCTAAACCACCCCCAAATAAAGAATAATAAGATATAATTAATTTAAGTATTTCAATATCCAAAATAACCCTTCATTATTAAATAAAAAATAATACTTTAAGGAAAACTAACAATAAATTATTATTTATTAGTTAAAATATTAAAAAGGAATCTTGATAAAGGTATTATATACTATCAAATAAAAGTTTGAAATAGAAATTCTATAAAAGTGAATAAATTATTAACAATTATTCTAGAATTAATTTTGCCATAAATGAGGTGATAAGGTGAAGAAAAATGCTAATCAACGAGAATTCAAAAAATTAAAATCTCAAATAAATCATATAGAAGAGATTGCACACAATTCAAAAGTTGGAGCTCTAATAGAGCAAGAAGCTGCTTTAAGAAAAAAGATAATTAAGTTAAAGCAAATGGAAAAGGAAGGTTTTAAGGAATATGATGATTTATTAGAAAGATATGAAGAATTATTAGAATATATATCAAAAAGATTATTAGATGATTATAATAGAAAAAACAATACAGATTTTGATTTTTATCAGGTTATTAGGAATAATTATAATAGTTTTATAAATTCAGGATTTATGTCTGTACTAACGAAACAGCATATACCAAAGCTTGTTGCTGAGGAATTTGAAAAAAATTTCCCGGATAATCCTAAAGATGAATATAAATTAGCAAGAAATATGAAGAGAAAGATTTATCTGCATTTGGGTGAAACTAATACTGGCAAAACCTATACAGCAATGGAAAGGTTAAAGGAAGCAAAGAATGGCATATATTTATCACCTTTAAGAATTTTAGCCTTAGAAAACTATGAAAAGTTAAATGATATGGGAGTTATTTGTAACTTACAGACAGGGGAAGAAGAAATAATCAAGGAAGGGGCTACCCATACAGCTTGTACAATAGAAAAAGTAGATTTAAAAAAAGAATATGATTTAGCAATAATAGACGAAATTCAAATGATTAGTGATTCCCAAAGAGGTGCTGCTTGGACTAGAGCCTTATTAGGCTTAAGATGTAAAGAGATTCACATATGTGGTGCATTAAATGCAAGGGAAATATTAGAAAAAATAATTAAGGACTGCAATGATGAATATGAATTAAAAGAGTATTATAGAAAGATACCTTTAGAAGTTCAAGAAAATAATTTTGAAGCAAGGCAAGTTACTGAAGGAGATGCAATTGTAGTATTTTCTAAAAAGAAGGTTTTACAAATAGCAAAAAATTATTCAGATCGTGGAATTAAGGCGAGTGTAATTTATGGAGACTTGCCTCCGGAGGTAAGAAGAAAGCAATATGATATGTTTATTAATAAAGAAACTAAGCTTTTAGTATCAACAGATGCCATTGGAATGGGAGTAAATCTTCCAATAAGAAGAATAATATTTTTTGATACAAGAAAATTTGATGGAGAAGAAATAAGACCTTTAACCTCACAGGAAGTAAAGCAAATAGCAGGAAGATCAGGAAGAATAGGAATATATGATGTGGGATATGTTGCAACAGTTGCTGATAGGCAGAAATTTATAAAAGAAAGATTGGAAGAGGAAGATGAAATTATTACAGAAGCTGTATTAGGGCCATCTGAAGCAATACTAAACATAAAAGGCCTTCCGTTAAATGAAAAGTTGTCTTTATGGGCAACTAGGGAAGAAAAAATTAATTTTTATAGAAAAATGGATATAAGCGAGTATTTACTCGTATTAGAAAATATAAAGAGATTTAAGTTAAAAGAAGAAGATCAGTGGGAACTATTAAAAATTCCTTTTGATACTTCCAATGAATATTTAATGAATACATTTTTAGATTATGTAAATGAAGTCTTTATAATGAAGAATAAAAGTTTAACTAAGCCCCAATGTTTTACAGGAAATTTAGAAGAATTGGAATTACAATATCAAAGAGTAAATATGTATTATTCTTTTAGTAAAGTATTTAATTTAGAATTCGATTTAGATTGGATAAATAATGAAAGAACTAGAGTAAGTAATGAAATAAATGAAATATTAGTTAATATTAATAACTTTTTTGTAAATAAAGAAGATGAAGCTGATGATTATTAAGAAAGTGGAGGGAATTATGGAATATAAATTTAATTTTGAAGGAAAGGAATATATATTAGGGGAAGATAATTTAGAGTATTTTGTTAATGATGAAAATGAGCCTTTAGAAGGAATTGACTACAAAAAAGTATTGGAAATATTAAATAAAAGTAATGAGGTGGATTTTCAAAAGGCTTATTGTGAAAGCTATTGCAGCCAATGCAGATATGGTAAGGAAGAGAAAAAGAAATATTTTGATTTTTTAGAGTTTTATTTTTATGTATATGGAAAGAATAATAAATATGTAACAAGCAGTATTGATGACGAATACGATAAGAAATCTTTTACAAAATTAAATAGAGAAGGTATTGTAGATAAAAGTTATTTACTTACAATAATGGTTTGTAAAAATTGTGGAACATATTCAATTGAAATAGAAGAGTTTGAAGTTTAATGTATTAAATTTTATTTGGTGTATAAAATACTTTTGAAAGGAAGTGTTTTATATGAAAGCAGATTCTAGAACAAATAATGCTTTACAAAAAGGTAAAAGAAGACAAAAGCTGCATGAAAATCAAAATAATGTGGGAGATAAAGAAAATCCAGCAAAATACACTGATTTCGAAGGAAATCCAATAAAATAATATTATTTTAGATGGGGCTGTCGCATTAGCGGTTAAAAATCGCTAATGCTCAGCTCTTATTTTGTACTGTTTTATATGAATTTTAAAGAGTTTTTCAAATAAATTCATCTCTACTCCTTAAAAATGGCGCAC
>NZ_JAHLPS010000003.1 GCF_018918055.1 Caproiciproducens sp. MSJ-32 | reverse complement strand
TAAGATTTTTTTTATAGTCATGAAAAATATTTTACCATAAATCCTAGACTTTTAAAGTCTGGGATTTATTTTTTTCATCAAAAAGGAGCTTCACACTAATTATTTAGTGCGACAGCCCCATTTTTTTAATGTTATTACTTACTGTAATAATTATAATGAATCTTGTTATAGTCTAAATTACTTTCTTCATAAGCTTTCTTTTCTTCTGCTGGATAACCTACACTTATAACACATTCTACCCCGTATTTATCTGGTATATTAAGTAGCTTTCTTATATAATCTTCTGCTTTTTCTTCTTTATTACGCATTCTTTCCCTCATTTGAATCCAGCAGGAGCCTAATCCTAATGAATGGGCTGTAACTTGTATTAAAGTTGCAGCTATTGATGCATCCTCAATCCAAACATCACAGACCTCCTTATCTGCAATTACTACTATGCCTAACTTTGCACCTTCTAAAAATTTGCTGCCATGCTCTTTACTTTCAGATAACTTTTTAAGAAGTTCCTTATCTGTTACAGCTATAAATTCCCAAGGTCTTCTATTTCTTGAGGATGGAGCTAAAAGAGCAGCTTTTAAAAGAGCATCAATTTTTTCCTTTTCTATTTCCCTATCTTCATATCTTCTAATGCTTCTTCTTGATTTTAGTAATTCAATCATATTATATTCCTCCTATAGACGAATTTCTCTATTAAAACAATTATAATATTATATAATTATTTTAATAAGGATAGTAATTATTCTATTTTTTTGTATAATAATCTTCTGCTAAAAGTCCATAGAAAGCAGCATCACAAATTCCTTGATTATTAATATCAGCTTTGCGCATGGTCCCTTCATACTTTAAGCCACATTTTAACATTACCTTGCCTGAATTAGGATTATTAGGATCATGACGGGATTCTATACGTTTAGCTCCTACTTCTTCTATTAGAAATTTAATAATTCCTTTGAAGGCTTCTGAAGTTATTCCTTGATGCCACCATTTTCTACCTATACAATATCCAATATGAAGCATCTCTATTTCTTCCCTCATGCTAACTACACTAATAGAGCCAATAGGTTCATCCCCATCTTCTTTAACAGTAATTGCCCATTGATAAAATTTATTTTCTGAATAACCCTTAATCCATTCTGATAATACTTTTTCTGTTACTTCTATTGATTTATGTGAAGGCCAGGTTAAAAACCTTGTCACTTCCTCATCACTAGCCCAATTCTTGAATACAGCCTCTGCATCATCTTCTCTAAACCTACGTAAAATTAATCTATCTGTTTCTATTTTTACTGTTCCTAAATGTTTCATTTCTACCCCCCTAAATTCAATTTACAATCGTCAATTATTCATTGGAAATTTAAAAATACTATTCACATTATTTATTATACTCTTCTCGTAATATGTCCATATAAACCTCGTCATAATAATTCCCCCTTAAGTAATAGGATTGTCTTCTTCTTCCCATTTCCTTAAAACCTACTTTTTTATAGCAATTAATAGCTCTTTCATTAAAGGAAAATACTCTAAGCATTATATTATTTAAATTTAAATAATTAAATCCATAATACAATAATAAATTAAGAACTTCTTCTCCATAACCCTTATTGCGATTTTCTTCATCACCTATAAATAATCCCACTTCTGCACATTGCCTTATTTGATTGATTGCATGAATACTGCAATTTCCAATTAATTTATCATTATCTAATCTTACTATGGCAAATTGATATTGATTAGAATTTTTTATAATCCAATCCCTTTCGTATTCTACAGATAAAATCATAGTAGAATTTCCTACGCCATCTGTTACATCAAAATCATTTAACCATTTAGTATATATTTCTGCATCTTCAACATTGATTGGAGATAAATATACATTCTTGCCTACTAATTTCTTGAAATATTTCATTCTCATACCTCCCCATAGATTTCAATAAATCATTGCTTCTATTTATTTTAAAATTAATTATATAATATGTTGTTTTTCATTTCAAATAATGTAATATTTTTCATTATTATAATTTATAAAAAAATCTCTGCTATAAAAACAGAGATTTTTTATTTAATAAAAGGGATTTAATATGAAAAATAATTTATTTCGTTAACTTTGCTATATTATCTTCTTTAAATTCATCCTTTTCTTCAACTAGGATTTCTTTTTCAAACTTGAACTTATTAAGTCTTCCATATAACTTAGTCATTTCAAATAATTTTTCGGCTAATTTATCATTTATATCTTTCCTAGAAGCTCTCCAAGTCCAGTTACCTCCAAGGGTTGAAGGAATATTCATTCTAGCTTCTTTACCAAGACTTAAAAGGTCTTGCATTGTTGCAATAGCTAAGTATGCCTTGCTTCCCCAAATTCCTCTAAGCATTCCTTGTGCAATTCCTTCATCATAGGTTAAGTTTAAATACTTAATAGCTTTCTTTCTCTCTTTTTCTCCCACTGAATTATACCATCCCATTATTGTCTCATTATCATGGGTTCCTGTATAAGCTACACAGTTTTCAGGATAATTATGAGGAAGGTCTTGACTATCACCATCACCAAAGGCAAATTGCAATATTCTCATTCCTGGAAAACCTGTAGCCTCTCTCATTTTAATTACAGCTTCTGTCATATATCCTAGATCTTCAGCTATTATTTTTACTTCTCCTAAGGCATTCTTAATTGCATTAAATAGTTTTACATCTGGGCCTTTCTTCCATTTACCTATTTTTGCAGTTTTATTTCCATATGGAACTTCATAATAGGATTCAAAACCTCTAAAGTGGTCTATTCTAACAACGTCATATAATTTAAAGCTTTCCCTCATCCTATCAATCCACCAAGAATATCCATCCTTCTCAAGATTATCCCAATTATATATTGGGTTTCCCCATAGCTGTCCATCTTCTGTAAAGGCATCTGGTGGTACTCCTGCTACAGTTTTAGGAACTAAATTTTCATCTAGATTAAAATATTGAGGATTACTCCATACATCTGCACTATCTTCTGCTACATATATAGGGATATCACCAATTATTTCAATTCCATTATCATTAGCATATTTCTTTAATTTTCTCCATTGCTTAAAAAATAAATATTGAATAAAACTCCAGTATTCTATTTCCTCTTTTAAAGTTTTTTTGTAATGTTCTAAAGCTGATTTTTTCCTTAATCTTATATCATCATCCCACTCCTGCCAGCTAACAAGATTAAAATAATTTTTAACTGCCATATATAGAGAATAATCTTCAAGCCAGAACTTATTTTCTAATTTAAAGTCCTCGAATTCTTTTCTATCTATATTTTTTGAGTTTTCAAAGGCTTTTCTTAGAACTTTATATCTACTAATAAATAACTTTGCATAGTCAACTCTCTTTTCATCAGAACCATAGTCTAAATCATCATAATCTTCTTTTCTTAAAAAACCCTCTTCTTCTAAAATATCAAAGTCAATAAAGTAGGGATTTCCAGCAAAGGCAGAAAAACTTTGATATGGTGAATCCCCATAGCTAGTTTGACCTAAAGGAAGTATCTGCCAATATCTTTGTCCTGCTTTCTTTAAAAAGTCAACAAATTTAAAGGCTTCCTTCCCAAAGGTTCCTATTCCATATTTACTTGGCAGAGATGAAATATGCATTAAAATACCGCTACTTCTTTCCATAAATTCTACCTCATTTTCCATAAAACTTTTATTTTTTACAACTCGTTGATTCTCTTTCAATTAACTCAGTTTCTAATATAATATGTTTATTTTCTGTTTTACCTTCTAGTAATTCTAATAATAATCCTACGCTTAATTCAGCCATTTCAAGCTTTGGCTGCTTAATAGTTGTAATTGTAGGGCTATAAAATTCACTTATATCCATACCATCAAAACCAACTATTGAAATATCTTTACTAATATCTAAACCGCTATCTTTTATAGCCTTTGCACAACCAACAGCCATGATATCTGATATTGCAAATATTCCATCTATATCTTCTTTCTTATCTAATAATTTTTTTAATTCATTATAAGCTCCTCTATAATCAAATCTTCCTAATAATCTTAATTCATTATTAAATTTAATATTATAATCTTTTAAGGCCTTTAAAAATCCCTCTTCTCTTAGGGAACCTATTCCTAAATCATTTTCATCCCCTAACATTATAGCTATTGATCTACAGCCGCATTTTATTAAATGCTCAGTAGCCAAATAAGCAGAATACACATTATCAATTGTTACTGAAGAAAATTTTGAAAATTCCTTTCCATATTTATGATTTATAGAAGTTAAAACTACAGGTACTTCTATCTCATCAAAATCTTCATTTTTTATATTTTCAAAGTTTCCTCCTAAGCAAATTACTCCTTGTAATCTTTTTTCTTTTACTATTGATATTAAGTTTTTAATTTCATTATCGCTTAGATAATCATGATGTTCTAATATCATAGAATATCCTGCTTTTGAAATTCTTTTGCTTATTAAATCTAACATTTCAGAGAAGAACGGATTAAAAACCCCTTTAATTAAAACACCAATATTTTTTGTGTTATTTTTTTTCAAATTTCTTGCACTATTATTAGGAATATAATTATTTTCTTTTATAATTTCTAAAACTCTTTCCCTAGTTTGTTCTTTTACATCTGGATGATTATTTATTACTCTCGAAACTGTACTAACACCAACTCCTGCAATTTTAGCTATATCTCTTATGTTTATCATATTCTACCCCCAAAATTCGACAAATTATTCGGCATCGTTTCCAATTTTTAATTTTACAATATATTATTCTTTAACAGAACCAGAAACTAAGCCGCTTGCTATATATTTTTGGAAAAGCATGAATATAGTTACTATTGGCACTGTAGCTAATATAGCTGCTGCAGAATACATAGTCCAGTTTGCAGAGAAATTATTTTTAATAAACTTTTGTAAACCTGTAGTTATTGTTTGTAAATCTGCATTCTTTAGCAATGCTGATGTGAACATAAATTCACTATATGCTCCTATAAAGGAGAATAAGAAAATAACAATTAACATATTTCTAAGTAAAGGTAAAATTATTTTTATAAAAGTTTGTAATACTGAAGCTCCATCTATATAGGCAGCTTCAATTAACTCATCTGGAATGCCATCAATAGATCCCTTTAAAAGCCAAATATTATATGCACTTCCTCCTGCAAGGATTAATATTAACACCCAAGGTCTATTACTTAAATTATAAGTATATACAACACCTATTATTGCAGGTAATGCCATTGTTGTTGGGAACATTTGAAGTATCAATAAGCTCATTAAACCATTTTTTCGTCCCCAGAACCTTAATTTTGAAAAAGCAAAGGCTGCTGGAACTGATAAGGCTAATTGAATTAATGCAACTGTTGTACAGATTAAAAGAGAATTTTTTACCCAGGTTAAAAAGTCTGTTTTTTCAATTAACTTTTTATAATTCTCTAAAGTCCATTCTGCCGGAAAAAATGTTGTTTGAGTAAAAGCATCCCCCTTTGCCATAGAAGCTGAAACAACTGCTATAATTGGAAATAAGGTTATTGCAATCATTATCCAAATAAAAATTCTACCTAACCAAAGATTTCTTATTTCATCAGATCTTAATTTTTTCTTGTATTTATATTTATTTCCTTTTTTCAAATTCATTTTAATCAACCTCCTCAAATTGGCCAGATGCTTTCATTTGTATAAATGAAATGGTTGCTATAATTAAAAATATAATTATACTAAGGGCTGATGCTATATCATATCTACCAAATTGAATTGAAAGCTTGTAATTTACAGAAGCTAAAATATCTGTATATCCAGCAAACTGGGTATCTAACCTAGCTGGGTTTCCTTGTGTAATTAAATAAGCTGAACCAAAATTATTAAAGTTAAATGCAAAACTTGAAATTATTAATGGATAAGCAGTTTTAGCCAAGGATGGCAAAGTAATGCTTGTAAATTGTTTCCATTTGCTTGCACCATCTACTTCAGCAGCTTCATAATATACTTCTGGAATTGCTGCTAAGGATCCCAAA
>NZ_JAHLPS010000105.1 GCF_018918055.1 Caproiciproducens sp. MSJ-32 | reverse complement strand
TATTAAAGTGCGCCTTTTTTAAGAAATAATTTTATTTTGTCAGCAAAGATTCGAATCTTCTCTTTTTATTGAAAAATAGGAGCTGTCGCTAGCGTTTTTTCACCCGCTAATGCGACAGCTCCATGTTAAAATTAAAGAAATAAATATAAAATAGGAAGTGGTTTAAATGGTAGATATATCATTACTAGGCTGTGGAGGAGGCATGCCTGTACCAAATAGATTTTTATCTTCCCTTTTAATTAACTATTTGGGAAGAAAAATTCTAATAGATTGTGGGGAAGGAACTCAAGTGTCCATGAAGCTTTTAGGCACAGGTTTTAAAACTATAGATATAATTTGCATAACTCATGGACATGGGGATCATATTGTTGGTCTTCCAGGACTTCTTGCTACAATTGGAAATAGTGGAAGAGTAGAACCTCTTACTATAATAGGACCTGCTGGTATTGAGGAGATTATTAAAGGTTTAAGGGTTATAATACCTTATCTTCCTTATGAAATAAAAATAATTGAAAAGCCAAGGGATACAATAACTTTAATAGAAAATATAAATATAACTAGTTTAGAATTAGATCATTCAGCTCCCTGTTTAGGTTATAGTTTTTATTTTAAAAGAAAACCTAGGTTTAATATAGAAGCAGCAAAAGCCAATAAAGTACCTAAAATTTTGTGGAATAAGCTTCAAAAGGGAGAAAGTCTAATATATGAAGGAATTAAATATGAACCTAATATGGTTCTTGGAAAGGAAAGAAGGGGAATAAAGTTTTCCTTTATAACAGATACAAGGCCCATAAAAGAAATAATTGATTTTATAAAAGAAAGTGATTTGCTTGTTTGTGAAGGAACTTATGGAGATGATAATGATATAAAAAAAGCAATAAAGAATAAACATATGACTTTTTCTGAAGCTGCAAAGCTAGCAAGAGAGGGAGAAGTTAAGGAACTTATGCTGACACATTTTAGTCCTGCTATGAAGAATCCAGAAGAATATATAGAAAATGCAAGGAAAATATTTAAAAATACTGTGCTTGGGGAAGATAGGATAACTAAGACCTTATCTTTTGTAAATGACTAAATATAATTTTTTATTGGATAATGTAAAGGTATAACATATAATTAAAGTAAGAAAGTGTTATTCAAGGAGGAGAAAAAATGAATATAGGAATACTGGGGTCAGGCTTAATAGTTCCAGATTTTTTAGCTGCAGCATCTAAAATAAAGGAATATAAATTTTATGGAATTTGTGCAACAGAAAGATCTAAGGATAGAATGGAGAATTTCTCTAAAGAGTATGGTATTAAACATATTTATTTAAATTATGATGAAATGCTTGATAATGAAGAAATAGATGTTATATATGTAGCAGTTCCAAATTCACTTCACTATAGTTTTGCCAAAAAAGCCTTATTAAAAAATAAGAATGTTATTTTAGAAAAACCTTTTACATCGAATTATGAGGAAGCAAAGGAATTGGCAGAGCTGGCAGAAGAAAGAGGATTATATTTATTTGAAGCAATAACAAATCAATATTATCCAAATTATTTAAAAATAAAAGAGTTATTGCCAGAACTAGGAGATGTAAAGATAGTTCAGCTTAATTATTCTCAATATTCTAGAAGGTATGATGAATTTAAAAAGGGAAATGTCTTACCAGTTTTTGATCCTAAAAAATCAGGCGGGGCATTAATGGATTTAAATGTTTATAATATTCACTTTGTATTAGGTTTATTTGGTGAACCTCAAAGTATTAATTATTTTGCTAATATAGAAAGAGATATTGATACTTCGGGAATTTTAGTGCTTAATTATCCAACTTTTAAATGCGTTGCAGTTGGAGCAAAGGATTGTAAAGCTCCTACAAGCGTTAATATCCAGGGAGATAAGGGATATATCCATAGTGATTATCCATCTAGCGTATTGGCAAACTTTACTTATGGAAGTAATCTAGGAGAAGAAAAAGAATTTAATTTAAATCTCTATGAAGAAAGATTATATTATGAATTAGTAGCTTTTAAAGATATGATATTAAATAAGGACTTTGAAAAAAATCTAAAACAGCTTAAACACTCTTTAAATGTAATGAAAATATTAGATGAGGCAAGAAGACAAGTAGGAATTGAAATTCAAAGTTCTAAATAATTAGTTTAGATATAAAAGATGGGTCAGAAACCTTTTAGTTTTTAAGGTATCTGACCTATTTTAAAATGTTATAATATTTCTAATATTTCAACAGAATATTTTTCACCAGGAGCATTAACTTCAACTATGTCTCCAGCTTTCTTTCCTGACAAGGCTTTTCCTAAGTCTGATTCAATGCTTATGCACATATTTTCAGGATCTAAATCCATAGTTGTTACTAAGGATAAAACTGTTTCATAATCATCTTCTATGAATCTAACCCTAGCCTTGCTGTTAATTCCTAGTACGGATTTATCTATTTCATCTTCATCAATAATAGTTGCTGTAGAAATCATATTTAATAAGTATTGAATTCTATTATCATTTTCCCTATAATTTCTACAAGCCTCTTTATATTCTGCATTTTCTGATCTATCCCCATGGGCAGCTGCTTCCATTTTTTCTTTAGCTATTTCTGCTCTTTTTACTGTCATTCTATATTCTAATTCTTCCTGTAGTTTTTTTATATTTTCTAAAGTTAATCTATTATTCATAAAAAATACCACCTCTAAAATATTATATCAACATTATATAATATATAGTAGTTTCTTTTTATAAAATATTTTAAATTAAACTACCATATTAAATGAATATTATATATAATATTAATAAATATAACATAGTATCATAGGAGTTGTTTGAATGGTGTTAATAAATGAAGCAGATAGATGTTTATTATGTAAGAAGCCAAGATGTAAAAGCAGTTGTCCAATTAATACATCAATACCTGAAGTAATATCATTATATAAGGAAGGTAAAATTAGAGAAGCGGGAGAAATTTTATTTGAAAATAATCCTCTTTCTGTGGTTTGTGCTTTAGTATGTGTTCATGAAAAGCAATGCAAGGGTAATTGTGTTAGGGGAATAAAAGGAGAGCCTATAAGATTTCATGAAATAGAATATGAAATCTCAAAAAGGTATATAGAGGAAGTCCGCTTTGAAAATATTCCAAAAACCAAAGGAAGAATTGCTATAGTTGGAGCTGGCCCAGCAGGAATTACTATAGCATTTATATTAGCTAGAAGAGGCTATAAAGTTACAATTTTTGAGGCTCATAGCAAAATTGGAGGAGTATTAAGATATGGAATTCCTGAATATAGGCTTCCAAAATCAATAATTGATACTATTGAGGAAAGATTAATTGAATTAGGAGTTAAAATTAGACCAAATACTTTAATAGGACCTGTTATTACATTAGACAGGCTTTTTGAAGATGGATATAATGCGGTATTTATTGGAACAGGAGTGTGGAATCCTAAGACTTTAAATATTAAGGGAGAAACCGAAGGTCATGTTCATTATGCTATAGATTATTTAAAGTCACCTGAAACATATAGATTAGGAAAAAAGGTAGCAGTAATAGGAGCTGGTAATGTTGCCTTTGATGCAGCAATAACTGCCAAGAAAAATGGTGCTGATGTTACTATTATATATAGAAAAGGCTTTGAGCAAATGTCAGCAAGTAAAAAGGAAATTCAAGAAGGTAAAGAGGAAGGAATAAACTTTAATTTATTTAAGGCACCAGTTGAAATTACTGAAGAAGGAATAAAATTAGCGTGTACAGAAAATATTGCTGATGAAGAAGGAAATATTAAAACTATAATTACTGGTGAAGAGGAATTTTTTGAGTGTGATTCTGTAATAATCGCAGTAAGTCAAAATCCAAAGAATAATATAGTTTCAAATACTACTGAGTTAAATACTAATAAATGGGGCTTGCTTATTACAGATGAAAAAGGAAATACAACTAAAAAAGGTACCTTTGCTTCAGGAGATGTAGTTACGGGACCAGGGTTAGTTGTAGATGCAGTAGCACATGCAAAAGTAGTGGCTGATACAATGGATGAATATTGTCAAAGCTTAAATAAATAAAAAATATAAAAAAGACCAGCTATTATAAGAATAAAAGCTTAAAATAGCTGGTCATATTATTTTTATTGTAAAATATTAAAACACCCTTCTCTAATAGTTATACAAAAGGAGTTTTTTAGTTATTAGAATGTACATTTTTTCATAATATAATAATTTTTACTTTTATTTTATTGTAGAATAAAGGTATAATTAAAAATAATTAACATTAATTTCTAGGAGGAGTATTATGTTAACTATTGGTTATATTGGAAATGGGAAAAGCACTAACAGATATCATATTCCCTTTGTTCTTCAAAGAAAAAACTTAAAGATAAAAACTATCTATCAAAGAAATCCAAAGAATGAAAAATGGGATAGAATTGAAGGAGTAAAATACACTTCAAATTTAGATGAACTTTTAAAGGATGAAGAAATACCACTTATAGTTATTTGTACAAGACATGATAGTCATTACGAATATGCTAAGATGGTTTTAGAAAATAATAAACATTGTCTAGTAGAAAAGCCTTTTATGGAAAATTCTAAACAGGCAAAGGAAATTTTTGATCTAGCAAAGGAAAAGGGATTGATAGTTCAGGCTTATCAAAATAGAAGATTTGACAGCGACTTCTTAACAGTTCAAAAAGTTATTGAAGAAGGAAAATTAGGAGAATTACTTGAAATAGAAATGCATTTTGATTACTATAGGCCAGAGGTTCCTGAAGGAATTAAAAAATATGATGTAAACGAATCCTTTTTATATGGACATGCTTGTCATACCTTAGATCAGGTTATAAGTTATTTTGGAAAGCCAGATAATATTCATTATGATGTAAGGCAACTTCTTGGACCTGGAAGAATGAATGATTATTTTGATTTAGACTTATATTATGGAAATTTAAAGATTTCAGTAAAATCTAGTTATTTTAGAATTAAAGAAAGACCTAGTTTTGTGGTTTATGGGAAAAAGGGATGTTTTGTAAAGATGACTAAAGATCTTCAAGAATATCATCTTAAGATGTTTTATATGCCTCATAATAAAGACTTTGGACTTGATAAGTTAGAACATTATGGAACTTTAACATATGTAGATGATGAAGGAAAAATCCATGAAGAAAAAGTAGAAACAGTAAAAGGCGATTATGGCAGAGTATATGATGATTTATATGAAGCGATTATAAAGGGAAAAGAAAAAAAGATTACTGATGAAGAAATTTTGCTTCAAATGGAGATATTAGAAAATGGTGTAAAACACTTAAAATAATAGTTATTTAGTATTTCTATTATTGATACATAAAAGTAATGGAAATGCAAATAATAAAATAAGAAGACCTTAAGAAAAGGTAGTGATAAACTAGATGAGAAAATATTATTATGTATTTATGATTATTTTGCTTTCATTTTTTCCTATAAATCAAAGAATAGAAGAAGAAAATCAAAATTATACTTTAACAAAAGAAGTATCTGTAAATTTAAAGGAAAAACTTAAAAGTAATGATATCTTTCCTCCTAATGAAAATTCAAGGCCGCGTGAAAAAGAAATAACTCATGTCATGATACATTTTATAAGTAATGTGGTAAATAATTATAAGGATCCATATAATATTTATGATATTTATGATATATTTTTAGATTATGGGATATCTGCTCATTATGTTATTGGAAGATATGGGGAAATATATTGTATGGTGCCAGAAAATAGAGTTGCCTATCATGCAGGGAAAGGAAACCTTGAAGGCTTTCCCGAGTATAAAAATAAAATGAATGATTATTCTATTGGAATTGAACTTCTTGCTATTGGAACAAAAGAAGAAATGCTGCCTATAATATCTGCAGAGCAATATGATTTAATTGATAAATCTTTAATAGGTTATACAGAGGCCCAGTATGAATCCCTCAATATATTATTAGACAGCATATTAATAAATAATCCATCTATAATTAAAGATAGGAAACATATTATAGGTCATGATGAATACTCTAAGGGAGTAAAAACTGATCCAGGTTCTTTATTTCAATGGGAAAAAATAGGATTATAAAAGGGGCTGTCGCACTAAATAATTAGTGTGAAGCTCCTTTTTGATGAAAAAAATAAATCCCAGACTTTAAAAGTCTAGGATTTATGGTAAAATATTTTTCATGACTATAAAAAAAATCT
>NZ_JAHLPS010000112.1 GCF_018918055.1 Caproiciproducens sp. MSJ-32 | reverse complement strand
TTGTGTTTTGTTTTTTGTAATTATATTTTAACACTAAAAAGGGATGATTTCTTTTTAATTTTTTTGAACAAAAAATCCTTTAATTTCAATGCCTTTCGGCATTACTTGCCGAATCCAAGATAAATATTTTTTTAGTCAAAAAAAATTAATTTTTTATTACATTTATTATCTAGTCATGTATCTTTTAAACAGTTCATCTGCTATTTCAGGATTAGTTTCTTTTAAATCATTTATATAAAGAAGGGCACTTCCCTTATAATCCTTCTCTTCTCCTAATAAAATTACCTCATAGCAGCTTCTTAATATATTTACAATACAATTATTAAATTTAACAATATTTTTTAAACTTTTTTTCAATTTTCTTAATATCCTTTATATAGCCTAAATGCTTGATTTTATCAAAATTTATGTTTGTTTTTTATCCTTTCTATGATATCATTATTCTATCTGATTTATATACTTTTTCCCTAAATAATTCAAAATTCAACTATTATTTATCAAAATTTATGTTATAATTTAGTTAAAGAGTATCTAAAATGCATATTTTAAGGAGGTACAGCCATGATAAATGTTAAAGAATTTATTGACAAGAATTATACACCATATTATGGAGATGAAAGCTTTTTAGCAGGCCCAACAGAAAGAACCACAGCACTATGGAAAAAAGTATTAGAGCTATTAAAGAAAGAAAATCAAACTGGTCCTATTGTTGATGACAAAACAATAGCCTCAATAACTGCTTATGGTCCAGGCTATATTGATAAAGATCTTGAAATAATAGTAGGACTTCAAACTGATGAACCACTAAAAAGAACCATGATGCCTTTTGGCGGGATAAGAATGGTGAAAAAATCAGTTGAATTATATGGTAAAAAATTAGATAAAAACATTGAAGAATTCTTCACAAAATATAGAAAAACTCATAATGACGGTGTTTTTGATGCCTATACTCAAGATATAAGAAATGCAAGAACTACTGGCCTAATTACTGGTCTTCCTGATGCATATGGTAGAGGAAGAATCATTGGTGATTATAGAAGAGTTCCTCTTTATGGAGTTGATACTTTAATAGAAGAAAAAATTAAAGAAAAGGATTCTATTACAATAATAAATGAAGAAACAATTAGATTAAGAGAAGAATTATCTGAACAAATAAAAGCTTTAAAGGAATTAAAGGAACTTGGAAATATCTATGGTTTTGATTTATCTAGACCTGCAGAAAATGCAAGAGAAGCAGTACAATGGCTATATTTAGCATACCTTGCTGCAGTAAAAGAACAAAACGGTGCTGCAATGTCCCTTGGAAGAGTTTCAACTTTCCTAGATATTTATATTGAAAATGATATTAAAAAAGGAATACTAACTGAAAGTGAAGCTCAAGAATTAATAGATCAATTCATTATTAAATTAAGAATTGTTCGTTTCTTAAGAACAAAGGAATATGATGAATTATTCAGCGGCGATCCAGTTTGGGTTACTGAATCTATTGGCGGTATGAACAATAATGGGCAAACTCTTGTTACTAAAACTTCTTATAGATTCTTGAATACACTATATAATTTAGGACCTGCTCCAGAACCAAACCTAACTGTTTTATGGTCAGAAAATCTTCCTCAAAACTTTAAGAACTTCTGTGCAAAAGTTTCTATAGATACAAGCTCTATTCAATATGAAAATGATGATTTAATGAGACCTAAGTTTGGTGATGATTATGGAATTGCTTGCTGTGTTTCTGCTATGAAGATAGGTAAACAAATGCAATTCTTTGGAGCTAGGGCTAACTTGGCTAAGGCCTTATTATATGCTATCAACGGCGGAATAGATGAAAAGAAATTTACTCATGTTATTCCTAACTTAGATCCTATTCCAGATGAAATTTTAGATTATGATAAGGTTATGGAAAACTATGATAAGGTTATGGATTGGTTAGTAAAAACTTATGTTGATGCATTAAATATTATCCACTATATGCATGATAAGTATAATTATGAAAGATTAGAAATGGCCTTACATGATAGAGATGTAGAAAGAATTTTAGCAACAGGTATTGCAGGCCTTTCCGTTGTTGCAGATTCTTTAAGTGCTATAAAATATGCGAAAGTAAGACCAATTAGAAATGAAGAAGGAATAACTGTTGATTTTGAAATTGAAGGAGACTTCCCTAAATACGGTAATGATGATGACAGAGTTGACAGCATTGCGGTAGAAGTTGTAGAAAAATTAATGAACAAAATAAGAAAACAACATCCTTATAGAAATGCTAAATTCTCTCAATCAATCTTAACAATTACATCAAACGTTGTTTACGGTAAAAAGACTGGTGCAACTCCTGATGGAAGAAAAGCTGGAGAACCTTTTGCACCTGGTGCAAACCCAATGCATAACAGAGACACTAATGGTGCTTTAGCTTCTTGCTTGTCAGTAGCTAAAATTCCATATGATCATTGTGAAGATGGAATATCTTATACTTTCTCAATAGAACCAAATTCTCTTGGTAAAGAAAGAGAAACAAAAATAAATAATTTAACATCACTTTTAGATGGATACTTCAAAAATGAAGGACATCACATTAATATAAATGTATTAAATAGAGATACCTTACTAGATGCAGTGGAACATCCAGAATTATATCCTCAATTAACTGTAAGAGTATCTGGATATGCAGTAAACTTTATAAAATTAACCAGAGAACAACAATTAGAAGTTATAAGCAGAACTTTCCACGAAAAAATCTAATAATATAAAGGAGTAATGATTATGACAAAAGGAAGAATTCATTCAATTGAAACAATGGGCTTGGTAGATGGTCCAGGAATAAGGACAGTAATATTTTTTCAAGGCTGCCTTTTAAGATGTTCCTATTGTCATAATCCTGATACATGGAATATTAATGGAGGCTATGAAATAGATGCGAAGGACTTAGTAAAAAAAGTCCTTCGTTACAAAGCCTTTTTCGAAAAATCTGGCGGTGGAGTTACATGTTCTGGTGGAGATCCCTTAATGCAGCCTGATTTTTTGCTAGAGTTTTTTAAACTTTGTAAAGAAAATAATATTCATACTACTTTAGATACTTCTGGGGTTGGTTTAGGCAATTATCCAGAAATATTAAGATATACAGATTTAGTTCTATTAGATATAAAACATCATGAAGAAGCTGAATATAAAAAAATAACAGGTAGATCAATGGATAGCTATAAGTACTTTGTAAAAGAAGTAGTTAAAGCAAATACTCCCCTATGGATAAGACATGTAGTTGTTCCTGGAGTTACAGACCATGAAGAACATATTAAAAATTTAGCTAAATACATAAAATCAACTTTTAATAATGTTGAAAAAATTGAGCTTCTACCCTATCATACTATGGGCGAAGAAAAATATAACAAACTTGGAATTGACTATAGGTTAAAAGGATTAAAAGCAATGGATAAAGATAGATGCCAAGAGTTAGAAAAAATTCTCTACGATAATAGCATTTAAAAGAAATATAAGGAGGATGTACCATCTTATAAAACAGATTGTACAATCCTCCTACTTTTATTTAAAATCTAATTTTATGTCCATAAACTATTATCAACTATTGTATTAATAGCTATTTCACCATTTTTTTCTCTTAATTCAAGGGTAATTAACCTTAAATCATTACCATTTAATTTACCATATACAATAACAGTATTACTTACATTTTTATAGATATAAGATAAAATTAAATTACATGATTCCCGGGCTCCAAGTGTATATAATTGCACTTCCCTAGATTCCATAGGTTTAAGTTCTTTTATAAGAGCTTTATAATTACCGTTCACTTTACCATCATGCCTTATACTAATATTGCTTAAACTATAATTAGTTAAATTTTTTACTATAACCCTCTGCATAAAATCATACATAAATTTCAATCCCCTTTTAAATTTATTTTTAATCCTTATAAAATGCTATAAATATATTATAATATAATTTAAACTATAATAGTTAATATTTTGTATTTTTAACACTTCTTCAAAAATAAAGAAATAGGGAATTAGTATTTATATTACCTATGGATTCCATATTTTTCATATTTATTTATCTTCTAAATTTAAATTACAAAGTAAGGCTGCAAATGGATTATTATTAAAGTCTTCTGCTTCCTTCTTCATTTTCTTTATTATGTTATTAACTTCTTTTTTATTCACTTTAACATTTTTATCAAATCTTTTTTCAAACTGTGATGCTTTTTCTCTAAAATTACAAGTAGCTCCTACACAAACATATATCTTCGCTTCCCCTTCTCCTCTAAGGTCAAGTTTTTTCTTACATTCAGGACATCTAACATTTGTAAATTTGGCCAAGTTTTCTCTATAGCCACATTCTCTATCCTGGCATACAAGCATTCTAGCATTTTTTCCCTTAACTTCAAGGAGATATTTACTACAGTTTGGGCACTTCCTTCCAGTTTGGTTATCGTGAATAAATTTGCTATTTTCTTCCTTTATTGATTCCACCAAAGCAATAGCATAATTTTTCATTTCCTTTTTAAAGGCATTTGGATCCTCTTTTCCCTTGCTTATTTTATCTAATTTATTTTCCCATTTTGCAGTTAATAGTGGTGATTTTAACTCTGCTGGTACTAATTCTATCAACTGCTTTCCCTTTGAAGTTGGAACTATTTCCTTGCCTCTCTTCTCTATAACAAAGGAGTTAAATAATTTTTCAATAATATCAGCTCTAGTTGCAACTGTTCCTAGTCCTCCAGTTTCATTGAGTGTTTTTGCTGCATCCTGTGAAACTACAATATATTTATGTGGATTTTCCATAGCTGACAAAAGGCTTCCTTCATCAAATCTTGATGGAGCTATAGTTTGCTTTTTAATTAAACTGACTTGTAAAATTTTAATCTTATCTCCCTTATTTAAATTAGGAAGCTCCTGGCTGTTTTCATATTCATTTAAATTATCTTTTTCATATAACTTCTTCCAACCCTTATTTTTAGTAATATAACCTTTGGCAGTAAATATTTCTCCATTTATTAATACCTTTAAATTAGTTTGTTCATATTCATAGGGTGGAAGCATTACACTTAAAAATCTCTTTACTACTAAGTCATAAATATTTCTTTCTTCACTACTTAAATTAATTTTATTCCCTCTTTCTTCTGTAGGGATTATAGCATGATGATCACTTACTTTCCTGTTATCAACAAAGTTTTTATTGGCTTTTATCCCTTCTTTAAGTAATTTTTCAGCATAAATTCTATATTCCCCTACTCCAATAGCCTTTAACCTTTCAGGAATTGTTTCAACTATATCAGAACTAATATATTTTGAATCTGTTCTTGGGTAAGTTAATAATTTATAATTTTCATAAAGTCTTTGCATTATATTAAGGGTTTGCTTTGCTGAATATCCCCAAATTTTATTTGCATCTTTTTGAAGTTCAGTTAAATTATAAAGGGCCGGTGAATATTTCTTTTTATTCGACTTAGTTATATCAATTACCTCACCATCATGGCCTTTAACTTTAGCTGTTAAAGCTTTAGCAAATTCCTTATTAAATATTGAAGAATTGCCCTTATTATTTACCTAATTTAATACGAAATTATTTCCTTTGACATTTAAAGTATAATAATCTTCTGGTTTAAAGTTTTTAATTTCTTCTTCCCTAGCAACTATCATAGCCAAAGTTGGAGATTGAACTCTTCCAGCAGATAGTTGAGCATTGTATTTACAAGTTAAAGCCCTAGTTACATTTAACCCAACTATCCAGTCAGCTTCTGCTCTACATACTGCTGCCTTATATAAATTCTCATATTCCCTTCCATCCTTTAAATTTTTAAATCCTTCTAATATAGCTTTATTAGTTTGGGATGAAATCCAAAGCCTCTTAATCGGCTTCTTTTTTACACCTGCTTTTTCTATTATCCATCTTGCAACAAGCTCCCCTTCACGACCTGCATCTGTTGCAATAATTATTTCATCAACATCATTTCTGTTTAATAACTTTTTTAACTCATAAAACTGCTTTGAAGTCTTTTTTAAAACAGTAAGTTTCATTTCCTTTGGAAGAATAGGAAGAGTTTCCATTGACCAATTTTTATATTTATCATCATATCCTTCAGGATCTTTTAATCCTATTAAATGCCCTAAAGCCCAGGTAATAATATATTTATTTCCTTCAATATATGTATTTTTATTTTGATTACATTTTAAAACCCTTGCTATATCTCTACCAACAGAAGGTTTTTCTGCTAGAACTAATGATTTTCCCATATTTTTTTCCTTTCTCTTTAGGCAACTGTATGATTTATTAGTTATAATTAACTATATCTAGTTTATATTATTATGTAAACTTGCAATTATTTTATGATAGCGTCAATTTACTGTAGGAAAAAATAATTATTATTCTCCCATAAATTATGAAGAAAGTTCAATCACTTATTTCAATCACTATTAGTTTAATATCATTTTTTGGTTCACTTAATAA
>NZ_JAHLPS010000026.1 GCF_018918055.1 Caproiciproducens sp. MSJ-32 | reverse complement strand
TATGAACAATCAAAGGCTGGAGTGCCCTTGGAGCAAATTTTTCAAGCCTTAAAAATTGCCTAGGAGGAGTCTATTCAATTTTTATGGTAAATAATGCTATGAAATTTGCTCATTTATAATATAATAAATATATTAGATTGTTTCTAAATGTTAATTTATTGGGGGAGAAGATATTGAATAAGGAATATAAGAAACTAAGAAAGCAGCTTACTAAAGAAAATAGAAAGGTATTTACTCAAATAGAATTATATCTATCTAACAATAATATAAAAGAAAAGATATATAAGGAAAAGTTAAATGAGATATTATTAAAGGCTCTCGAAGCTCAGAATCAAGGTCTATTGATAGAGGATGTCGTGGGTTATGATTATATTAACTTTTGTAAGGAGTTTATAAAAAACTCTTCTAAAAGGAGCTTGTTAGAATGGATTATAAACTTTTTATATAAAATAATTAATTATCTAGGGATTTTTCTTATTATTTCAGTGTTAATAGAGTATAATAATATTTTTATAGATAAATATGATATAAGTTTAAATATTCCATATTTTATTAATTTAATTATTTATGCAGTATGTATCGAGTTTATTAATACTTTTAAGTATAAAGTCTTTTTTATAGATAGAAAAAATATAGGAGTCTTAGTAGTATTAATTTCAATTTTAGCTAGTCTTTTTTCTGTATATTTCAATGAGATTTTTCTTGCAAAAGAATATGTTTTAAAAATAAATATTTTTATATTATTAATAATTTTTGGAATTAACTTATTATTATATAAATTAAAATCAATTTATTTTTAATTGTTCTAATACTAGTTAAATTCATTTTATATTTTATATAGCACCTTACAAAGAACTTCTCAATTTTAAATAAGAATATATTTTAAAAATTTTATAAATAATAACCATATGAAATTATTTTTTAATTTCATATGGTTAATTTTTTAAGGAGGTAATAAAATTGAAAAAATTATTTAAATGTACAGTTTGTGGATTTGTGTGGGAAGGAACTGAAGCACCTGAAAAATGCCCAAAGTGTTTAGTTCCTAAAGATAAATTCGTAGAATTAAGCAAGGAAGAAGCTGATAAAATCTATTCATCAACTCCAACAAATGATATTCATATAGAAATTATTCATTTAGCTACTAAAATTGCTCAATTATGCGATGAAGGTATAAAGATGGAGCTTGATGCAAAATGCGTAACATCCTTTGAACAAACTAAAAATGAAGCATGGACTATCAAACAGAGAGCTAAGGCTGAAATAGCAGGTCATGTGTCTAATGGAAAATGGTAATTAAAAGATAAAAGGAGATTGATTATGGAAAAGAAGACAATTACTAGCGGACCAATAACTGTAGAACTTCAAAAGGGAAAAAAATATGCCTGGTGTACATGTGGAGAATCAGAAAAAGAACCATTCTGCGATTTTAAAGGTCATAAGGGAACAGGCTTAGGACCAATGTATTTTGATGCAGAAAAAGATGGAATAACATATTTATGTGGATGTAAAAAAACTAAAAATCCACCTTATTGTGATGGAACCCATAATCAAAAGGAATAAAGAAAATATAGGGGATATACTAAAAAAGGCTGTTTTACAGCCTCTTTTTAATTTATATATCTTTATAATAAGAGAATTATGTTATAATCAAAAATTAGATTATAATATAACTAAAGTAAAATTTATAGGAAGTGTGAAAGTATGGAGTTATTTGTTTCAGATTTAGATGGGACCTTATTAAATAAAAACAAGGAAATATCAGATTATTCAAAAAAAGAATTAAATAGATTAATAGAACAGGGAGTAAACTTTACTATTGCTAGTGCAAGAACTCCAGCTACCGTTGTAGATATTTTAGAGGGAATTAATATCAAAATCCCAGTAGTTTTAATGAATGGAGTATTAATTTATGATATAGCAAAACAAGAATATATAAAAATTAATAAGTTAGAGGATACTGTAGTAAAGGGAGTTTTAGATATTTTAAAAAAATATGATAAGAATTGCTTTTTATATGGTATAAAAGATAACCATATTTTTGTTTATTATAGAGGAATAATAAATAATCCAGAAAAAGATTTTTATAATGAGAGATGTGAGAAAAAACTAAAGACCTTTGTAAAAATAGATGATTATTATAGTCTTCTAGAAGAGATGGAAGTAATTAATTTTGTATTATTTGATGATTATGAAAAAATAAAAGCTATATATGATGAACTAAAGTTAATAGAAGGTTTATATGTGGATTATTATAAGGACATATATGGGGAGGGCTATTATTTAGATGCTTATAGCAGCAAAGCCTCTAAGGCAAATGGAATAAAGGAACTAGAGAGATATATAAATTGCGATAAACTTATTAGCTTTGGGGATAATGTTAATGATATTCCAATGTTTAAGATATCCGATGAATGTTATGCTGTGGAAAATGGAGCAGAAGAGTTAAAAAGGATAGCAACAAAAGTCATAGAGAGTAATGAAAAGGACGGAGTAGTAAAATTTATTAGTAAATACAGCTCATAATCTCCTTCCAAATATATTAAAGTTTACTTAAAAGTAGAAAGTTATGTTAATATGCTGTATAATTTTATTATATACTTTACAATCTTTGGAGGAATTATGATAAAGTTTAGAAAAAATCAAAAAAGCAAGTCTGAATTTAATACTGTTAATACTATAAATGAAAATATACTATTAATGGCTATAGATAATTTATTAAATGAAAAATTAATCTATATTGATGAAAAAGAAATAGGATCAGCAGAGCTTTCAAAAAAGTGGAATAAACTTATAGATAAGATAAAGGCAGATAAAGTAAAGAACTTACTTAGCCTAGATACTATATTATCAGAAATGACGAGAATGGATTCTTTAAGAGATATAATAAAAAGTACAAGCACTCAGACTGAGCAAGTAAATAATTTCTATAACAGCATTAAAGAAATGATAGCTTCAAGTGAAGAAATATCAAGTTTTTCACAGGATGTAGCAAATCATACACAGGATATTACTGGAATTGCAGAAGCTGGTGTGGAAAAAATAGAAAAATCCATGGATTTTATTGTTGGATACTTTGAAAAAGCGAAAAATATAAATAAAGAAATGGATGAAGTAAGAGAAAAAACAAAATCTATAAACCAAGTAATAACTTTATTAAAGGGAATAGCAAATCAAACAAATCTATTAGCCTTAAATGCTGCTATTGAAGCTGCAAGAGCAGGAGAAAATGGCAGGGGCTTTGCAATAGTTGCAGATGAGGTAAGAAAACTTGCTGAAGATACTAGAATATCCTTGGAAAATGTTATGAAGGATATTGAGGCTTTAAATTTAGCAATAGACAATTCCTCTAGTCAAATTGAGAAGTCTATAGAGGAATTAGATACAGGAAAGAGCATTATAAATGAAGCATTAATGCAAATACACGATATATCTAATTCTATTAATGAAATAGACGAAACTATAAATCAAGTTGCTTCAAATATGGAAGAACAACATGCTATTACAGAAAGCTTAACTAATGGAATAGAAGAAATAGCTAAAGAATCAGATTTTATAGAAGAAAAAAGTAAAAGTATTGGAGAATACATAAATAATTCAAGCAAGCATGTACATGGTTTTAGAAAAGAATTTTTAAATAAAAGAGAATTCTTAGATGATAAAACAATGATGGAAATTTTTAAGACAGATCATTTAGTTTGGAAGTGGAGGGTTTATAATACTTTCCTAGGCTATGAAAAATTAGAACCAGAAAAACTAGCTGATTTTAAATCTTGCCGTTTAGGAAGATGGTATTATGGAAATGAAGGTAAGAAATATAGCAGTCTAAAAGAATTTAAGGAGATGGAAGAATCTCATCAAAAGGTACATGAGACAGCTAGTAAAGCTATATCTGCCTTTTATGAAGGTGATACAGTTAAGGCTGATAAGTATCTTGACAGTATGGATACTTATTTAAGTCAAATGTTTAAATATTTAGAGGATATTAAGGGTATTATTTAAGAATATCCTAGTGGTAAGATTAATTTTATAAGTTTTATAGCAAAAACTCTGACAGATTAGTTTGTTAGAGTTTTATTTTTATGTTTTTACAATTGTTTATAATTAAATTCTGTTAATAATTATCTCATTAATGTTTATAAAATTAATATAATAATATTATTAAAAAGTTATTGGAGTGAAATAATGAGCAGCTTTTTTCTTTATTCAGCAACAGTTATATTATTTTTATTATCATATAAAAAAGATAAGAAGAAAACTAAAAAGGCTTTTATTAAGGGGTTGAAATCTTTAGAAAATATTTTGCCACAGTTTTTAGGAATAGTTATTTCTGTTGGCTTAATTCTTGCCATACTAACACCTGAAACTATAAGGGGCATACTAGGAACTAATTCAGCTTTCCTTGGCATAATATTATCAGCCTTAATTGGAACTATTGTTATGATGCCTACCTTTGTAGCTTTTTCTACAGCTGATATGCTTATAAATAATGGAGCAGGAATGGCGCAAGTTGCAGCCCTTGTATCAACTTTAACCTTAATTGGTTTAATAACAATTCCTTTAGAAGCAAAATATATAGGTAAAAGAGCTACAGTTTATAGAAATATAATTGCCTTTATTTTTTCAATTTTAGTAGCATTTTTTGTTGAGAAGGTGATTGTATTATTATGATTAAGAAATTGATTAAAAGATATTCCTTTTTTCTAGTGATGCTTTTAGTATTGTTAATAGTTTTTATTTGGAATAAAAATCTAGGTTTAAAGTCTCTAAGCTCAATTTTCTCAAGTATAAAACAGATGATTTCAGTAGTCCCGCCAATAATGCTTTTACTAGGACTTATAGATGTGTGGCTTCCTAGGGAAACTATGATGAAATATATGGGATATGATTCGGGAATAAAGGGAATTATTCTTTCCATTCTTATGGGAACTATTGCTGCTGGCCCTATGTATGCAGCCTTTCCCTTTACAAAAGTTCTACTTAAAAAAGGGGTTAGATTTAGGAATATAATTATTTTTATGAATGCTTGGTGTGTAATCAAAATATCTACCTTAATGTTTGAAGTTGGAGCTTTAGGATATAAGTTTACCTTGGCGAGATTTTTAATAGATCTTCCAGGAGTTATAATAATGGCTTTTTTAGTTGAAGTTCTAATGCCGAAGGAAGAGTTAGAAAAACTTTATTCAGTTAGGAGTTAGGAGTGTAGAGTGTGGAGTTAGGAGTGTAGAGTGTGGAGTTAGGAGTTAGGAGTGTGGAGTTAGGAGTTAGGAGTGTGGAGTTAGGAGTTAGGAGTGTGGAGTTAGGAGTTAGGAGTGTGGAGTTAGGAGTTTGGAGTTAGGAGTTAGGAGTGTTTTTTGAGCTTAATATTATAGTGTAATCTTTAAAATAGAGTTATGTAAAATCAGCAGATTTTCATAACTTTTTTATTAACAAAAAATGAAAAGTGTAATAGTGATAAGATTATATATAAATTTATATGGTATAATATTCTAGACAAAAAATAAGGAGGGTTATTTATGACAAAGGAATTATTAGGAAAACAGAGATTACAAGTACCCTACAGAAATGATATTGTTGGAAGTTTTCTTAGACCAGAGGAATTAAAAAAAGCTAGAAGACAATATGAAAATGGGGAAATTACAAGGACCGATTTAAAGGCTGTTGAAGATAAGGCAATAAGAGAACTTGTAAAGAAAGAAAAGGCAGCTGGCTTAAAATCTGTAACAGATGGGGAGTTCAGAAGAAGCTGGTGGCATTTAGATTTTATGTGGGGAATTCATGGTGTTGAATATAAGAAAGTTGAAAGAGGATATCAATTTAAAGGAGAGGAAACAAGGGCAGAAACAGCAGGAGTTTTAGGAAAAATAAAATTTACTGGCAATCATCCATTCCTTGAACATTATAAATTTTTAAAGGAAGTGGCAGATGAAGAGGGAGTGGAAGCAAGACAAACTATTCCTGCACCAGCTCAATTGCTGTTAGAATTGCAAAGACCAGAAAATATAGCAGATGTAAAATTTATATATCCAAATCAAGATGACTTAATAAATGATATAGCAAAGACTTATAATCAAATAATTAGAGCTTTTTATGATTTAGGCTGTAGAAATATTCAGTTAGATGATTGTACTTGGGGAACTTTTTGTGATAGAAATTTAATAAAACTTCTTGGATATACAGAAGAACAAGTAAAAGATACTTTAAATTTATTTCTTAAGTTAAATAACTTAGCTATTAAAGATTTACCAGAAGATTTAATAATCACTACTCATGTTTGTAGAGGAAACTACCATTCTACTTACGCAGCAGAAGGACCTTATGATCTAGTAGCAGAAACTTTATTTGCTAATGCCAATGTAGATGCTTTTTATCTGGAATTTGACGATGAGAGATCAGGCGGTTTTGAACCTTTAAAATATGTTCCAAGAGATAAACAAGTTGTACTAGGTCTAGTATCCTCTAAAACAGGAAAACTTGAAAGTAAGGAAACTATTATAAGAAGAATAGAAGAGGCGACTAAATACCTGGATTTAGATCAAATATGTTTAAGTC
>NZ_JAHLPS010000047.1 GCF_018918055.1 Caproiciproducens sp. MSJ-32 | reverse complement strand
TGCGCCATTTTTAAGGAGTAGAGATGAATTTATTTGAAAAACTCTTTAAAATTCATATAAAACAGTACAAAATAAGAGCTGAGCATTAGCGATTTTTAACCGCTAATGCGACAGCCCCTTTTTTATTAGTTATAAATCAGAAATTTTTTATCTAACTCAATTTTAAATAATATGGGATTGCCTTTTGCAATCCCATTAAATTAAGCATATTTCTGTATTTTCTACTAATAGTTGAATTTCTTCTGATAAATTTTTTTGAAAATCAGCTATTTATACCAGCTTAGTAGTCCAATCTTCACAATTCCATATTTCTGTAACAATATCTCTATAGAATTCTGCTTCATGAGATACTAATAGTATTGTTCCTTTATATTCCTTTAAAGCTCTCTTTAATTCTTCCTTTGCATCTATGTCTAAATGGTTTGTAGGTTCGTCTAATATTAAAATATTTGTTTCTTTATTAATTATCTTACATAATCTAACCTTTGCTGCTTCTCCCCCTGACAATACCATAATTTTCGATTCTATTTGTTTTGTAGTTAATCCGCATTTTGCCAAGGCAGCTCTAATTTCATATTGAGTTTTCCCAGGAAATTCATTCCAAACTTCTTCTATACAGGTATTTGTATTTCCTGATCTATCTTCTTGTTCAAAATAACCAATATGTTGATAATCCCCAAGTTGTACTTCTCCAGATAAAGGTTTAACTATTCCTAGTAAACTTCTAAGTAATGTGGATTTACCTAAACCATTAGCTCCAACCAAAGCAATCTTTTGTCCTCTTTCCATATAAAGGTTTAATGGCTTTGTAAGAGGACTATCATATCCAATTACTAAATCCTTAGTTTCAAATATCATCTTTCCAGAAGTTCTTGCCATTTTAAAATTAAACTCTGGCTTTGGTTTTTCCTTTGTAAGCTCTATTATCTCCATTTTATCCAGCTTCTTTTGTCTTGATTTAGCCATATTAGCTGTTGCTACATTTGCCTTATTTCTAGCAACAAAATCTTCAAGCCTTGCAATTTCCTTTTGTTGTTTTTCATAAGCAGCTTCTAATCTCTTTTTATTCTCTTCATAAAGTCTTTTAAACTCATAGTAATCTCCAACATATCTTGTTAGCTTTTTATTTTCTACATGATATATTAAATTAACTACAGAATTTAAAAAAGGAATATCGTGAGAGATTAAAATAAAAGCATTCTCATAGTTTTGTAAATATCTTTTAAGCCACTCAATATGTTCCTCATCAAGATAGTTTGTTGGCTCATCTAATAATAATATATCTGGATTTTGAAGCAATAATTTCCCTAGTAATATTTTTGTTCTTTGTCCGCCAGATAAATCATCTACATCCCTATCTAATCCTAAATCTAAAAGACCAAGCCCCTTTGCAACTTCTTCAACCTTTGCATCTATTATGTAAAAACCGTTATTATCTAATAAATCTTGAATAACAGCTGTTCTTTCAAGCATCTTTTCTAGTTTTTCCGGGTCTGCATCCCCCATTTGTTCATATAATGTATTCATTTCTTTTTCTAAATCAAATAGATATTTAAAGGCATCTCTTAAGGCATCTCTAATACTTTTTCCCTTTTCTAAAACAGAATGCTGGTCCATATATCCAACTCTAACATTATTAGACCAAATTACCTTACCTTCATCAGGCATAAGTTTTCCTGTTACGATATTCATAAAAGTAGATTTACCTTCACCATTTGCTCCTATAAGCCCAACATGCTCTCCCTTTAATAATCTAAAGGATACATCTTCAAATATTGCTCTATCTCCAAAACCGTGGCTTATATTTTTAACAGTTAAAACGCTCATTTTTATCCTCCTGGTTAATTAATTTCACATTAACATACTAATTCATTATAAACTATAATCATATAAGATTCATACTATTTTTTCTCTATATATTTATTTCCAATTATTCACACTAAAAAAATTAGAGACCAATATAAAAAAGAACAGTTTTTAATTAACAATACACATTAACTGTCCATTGTTAATTGAAACTGTCCATTTATTAGTAAATATATTCTCTTGTATTTTCACAAATATATATTTTTAATGAATTATCTTCTTGAAGCTTTTTATAAGAACATAAAAATTCATTTAATTCTATATCATTTAAATCTATATTTTTTTCACTAATTAAAATAACATTTGTCCCATCAGTTATTATTTCTAATTTATTTTTATCATTTTCAATAGGATAGCTATTAATTGTTTTTACTTTTAATCTATCCTTATATTTTTCTTGGAAACTTAAGGTTTTTCTAGCCTTTTCAATATCTCCTCCGCCAGGAATTATACTTTCTATTCCTAATGCTTTCAACTGATTTTCTAATTCAGAAGGATCAAAACCATATCTTTCCATAAGCTTAGTTTGCATCTTCATAAACTTATCCTGGGAAATATTATTTTTTTCCATATATTCCATAACTTTTTTTGAGAATTCAGCCATGTTTAATTTCCCATTACTCATCTCATAGTATAAAGAAAATATATAGGCTTCAAATTTATCTAGATCTTTTTCATTCACTCGATTTTTTATCTCATTAAAATCTATAATCCTATCATCCATAATAATCAACTCCTATATTTAGTAGATGTTATTAATATTATACTATGATTATCCCCTTTATTCTATTTGTTTAATTTATTCTTAATATATTTAACTTATTGTGCATACACTCTTAACCATAATTCTTCATATAATTTTAACTCTTCAGGCTTCATATATTTATAAACTTCACACTTACTCATTAACTCTTCAGATAAATAAGCTGCAGGGTTATTTTTAACTTCATCCGGCTGTTCTTCTATAGCAAGTTTATTTGGAGTAGTATATCCAATTTCATCTGCTATTCTTAAAGCATTATCCTTTTCACTTAAAAAATTAATAAACTTTTCTGCACTTTCTTTATCCTTTGCATTTGCTGGAATAGCCCATGAATCTAGCCAATAATTTGCTCCTTCCTTTGGAATAACATATTCTAAATTATCATATTCCTCACTTAAATTTAGCCCTTCACCAGACCAAATCATAGCAACAGCTGCTTCTCCTTGGCGCATTATATCCATAACATTGTCTGCTCCCTTAGTAAGCAGTAAATCTTTTTGTTTAAGTAAAGCCTTTTCAATTTCCTCTAATTCATTTTTATCTGTAGTATTTAAAGAATAACCTAAATATTTTGCTGCTGCTCCTATAGCATCTCTCATTGAATCTAATATAAATATTTGTCCCTTATATTTTTCATCAAACATAACCTTCCAGCTATCTACTGGTTCTGATACTAAATCTTTGTTATATACAATACCTATAGTTCCATTCATGTATGGTACAGTATAATCATTATTTGGATCGTAAGGCTGTCCTAAATCATTTTCACTCATTTGTTCTAAATTAGGTATATTTTCCTTATTTATTTTTTGAAGTAAACCTTCATTTATCATTCTGTCAGCCATATAATCAGCAACTAGAACAGCATCATAATTTGTTTTACCTGAAGAAACTTCTATATACATTGTTTCCATTTCATCAAAAGTCTTATAATTAACCTTTATGTTATATTTTTCTTCAAATTCTTCTAGTAAACCTTCTGCAATATTTTCACCATAATTTAATACATTTATAGTCTTTTGTTCACCTTCAGCTTTTCCATTGCTACAGGCGGTAAATAATGAAAATCCTAAGGCACAAGCACTTACTAATGATGATATTTTTATAAATTTCTTCACTATTATCTTCCTTTCTATTTCAAAGCTCTTTTTCACTTCCTCAAATATCAATTATATATCTAATTATTGGATTTGCAAAGAAAAAAAGGCTTTGATATTCATTAAAAAAAATAGCCGCTAAAAATAGCGGTTATTTTTTTATCTAATTACATTTCTAATATTTTAGCTGTAACACCTTCCATAGCTTCTAATTCTTCATGTAAATTCTTAATTTCTTCTTTTTCATCGCTAAGAAGATTTAAAAGTACTAGACCAGAGTTTGCACAAGAATTCTTTGTTGCTTCATGTAAGCCAATTCTTGTATGTATTATACATCCATATTTTGTTAGTATTTCTTGAACCTCTGGAGCTTTTTTAACTCTTGGTTCAATTTTTATCGCCATAATAGTAAACATAAATCACCCTCCAATAAACATTATCATTTCCTATAATATCCTAATTAAAGCTTCTTTATTCAAATTTATCCTTACTTTTAAATTAACAAGTCATTTTTTATAAAATCAAAAAAACACCTAGATAAAATCTAAGTGTTTTAAATTAACAATTACGCATTCTGCTAAAATATTTTTCTCTAAATATTTCCTTAAAATCTTTACAATCAATTTTATCTATCAAATTACTATTTACAATATATTTCACTACCTCGTCAATAGTATCATTAACCTCTATAGCTATATCAATTAATTCTTCATATTTTTCTTCTGGCAATCTTAGAGTGATAGTATTAGCAACTATATATTTATTCTCTGAATTTTGAATTTCTATATTAAATATTTTGTCCATATTTCTTCCCCTCCTTAGTATTTAATAAAATTTTAACATATTATGTAATATTTTGCAAATAATATTTAAATTAAATCCCTATATTAAATACTTATGCTATATAAACAAAATAATTCAGCATAGCTGAATTATTTCCTAAATTATAAATTATTAATTTTAAAATATATTTATATTATAACTTTGCTATAGCTTCTATTTCTACTACAGCATCCTTAGGCAATTTTGCTGCTTCAACACAACTTCTTGCCGGCGCCTTTTCTCCAAAATATTGAGCATAAACTTCGTTCATTGCTGCAAAATCATTCATATCTTTTAAAAATACTATTGTCTTAATAACTTTATCTAAACTACAGCCTGTTTCTTCTAAAATCCCCTTAATATTTTTAATAACTTGTTCAGTAGCTGCCTTTATTTCAGTTTCCATCTCTCCTGTTGATGGATTTATGGGAATTTGTCCTGAAGTAAATATAAAATCGCCTAATTTAATAGCTTGTGAATATGGTCCTATAGCGGCTGGAGCATTATTAGTTGATATAATTTCTTTCTTCATTACTTACACTTCCTCTCATAAAAAATATATAGTTGTTCAAATAAAATTTATATCTTACTACTATTATGTAATAAGATATAAAAAAAAACAATTGAAATGAATAATTTATGAATCTCTAATGCTTCAGCACTAAAAACTAAAATATTATTTTATTAATAAACTGCATTAAGGCCTACTATATTTCCAAAATACCTTTAAAATCTTCATCAATATCCCCAGTTCTATATTTTGTAATTACCTTCACTCCATAATACTCTTTATAATATTGACATTTTTTAATTATTAGATTTTCAGCAGCCCTATAAAGTTCAGAAAATTTTTCATCTTTAATTTTGTAATTATGGCTTATTAAGTTAACAAAACTCACACTATTAAATTGAGATAAGGCTTCTAAAAATAATATCATCCTTAAGTAACTATTTTCTATAAAATTTTCTATTTTATAATTTTTTTCATTAATGCTTCCATAAAAATTATATATAATGTCTGCTTCAATTGATTTTAATAAAAGCTTAATTTGATTTAAATCATTATCTATCTTTGCAACTACTACCTCTTTTTCAATATCATTTAATATTGGAATTTCTTCATCTTTATTTAAAACAAGATATACTTCAGCATTGTTTAATTTAAAATATTTCACTAAATAAATCAATATTTCATCTGATATTCCCAATACTATTATTTTTTTACTCATATTTTCTCCAAATTAAAGTAATATCTAAAATATTATATTATTTTACATTAGAAATCGTGAATTTATTAAAATTTATATATTTTTACCCTCTACGACTTAATTTGGTAATTTTATAATCAAATAAAATTGATTCTGTTTATAAAAATGGGAATTTAGTAGTAAATAAAAAAATCTTAAACCTTATTAATTTTGTTAATGTTGCTGAATAACTATTTGTACAAAAAAATGAGCAGAAAATCTGCTCATTTTTATCTTATTTATTTAAACATTTCTGTTTAAATAAATAAGATATAAAAAAGTAGCTTCTTTAAAATTTCTAATATCAAAACCAGTTTCCTTTTTTATTTTTTCAATCCTATACATTAAAGTGTTTCTATGAATAAATAAATTCTTTGAAGCTTTTGTTAAGGATAAATTACATTTTAACATCTCTTTTAAAGTTTGAAATAATTCATGATTAAATCCTTTAAATATATCTTTATATTCTTTTTTTAATTCTTCTAAATAATCTTCTTTTAAATTATATATTGATTTTTCCAAATACATCTTATCTAAATAATATATCTCAGGTTTAATATTAAATTTATTACCTATTTTTAAAGCTAAGACTGCATCATCATAAGCCTTTTTAAAACTCTCATAACTTCCATCTAAATAACTAATTGAAATTTTAACCTTAACAGCTATATTTTGAAGTATTGTTTCCTTTAATGAACTAGCATATTCATCTTCATATTCTATGTTCCCTATAATAATTATCCTGTCATATACTTTTCCAATATATATTATTTAGATAAGATGTATTTGGAAAAATCAATATA
>NZ_JAHLPS010000087.1 GCF_018918055.1 Caproiciproducens sp. MSJ-32 | reverse complement strand
GAACCTTTCTTAACTCAGTTTTAGTTTTTTCTATTTTATTTTCACCTTTATTATCACCAGACTATATTATTATGATACTCAAATTAAGGTAACAGATAATGCATTAGTAAAAGCTTTAACTAAAGAACTTCAATACAATTTACCTGAAGATAGATTTTTAGCTTTAATAGATGAGGTAGGAGTAACTTCTGCAAAACTAGATGAAGAAAAAGGGATTTTAACAGTTATTTTTAATGAAGCTTTTACTGAAAAAATGCTCTTAGGTTCTGTTACTGAAAGTGGACTTCTTGCTTCAATTCTTAGCACTTATGCCTACAATTATGGAGTAGATAAAGTTGCCATATACTTTGGAGATAAATTATATACTTCTCTTAGAGGTGAACTTCCTGAAGGATATTTTAAAGTTGATTATTCTGATGCAAAACCATTATACAACTAACAATAAAAATAGAAATTTAATAAATTATAAAAAAGAAGATTAAATCAATCTTCTTTTTTATTTCTTTTTATATAAAATTATCTTTTTTTAATAGTTCCATTAGAGTTTGCTTAAAATTAAATTCTTTTATTATTGCATTTACTTCTTCTATTGCTTTTTTCTTTTTTTCTTCACTAATATTAGCTTTTGAAGCCCTAATTAATATATTTTTAGGTGAATGAGCAATATCAATAAACTCTAATAACTGTGTTTTATATCCACAGGCTTCTAATAAATTTCCCCTAATAGCATCAGTCATTAAAGCTGCAGTTCTTTCTTGAATTATTCCATATCTATTTAGTATTGAAAGATTTTTAGCCTTCATTTGACTGTTTAATTCATGCTGACAGCAAGGAACAGAGAAAATCATTCTTGTATTCCATTTTACTGCATTATATAAGGCATAATCTGTTGCAGTATCGCAGGCATGTAATGTAATTACCATATCCACCTTATTATTGTATTTATATCCATTTATATCTCCTAATTCAAAATGAAGATTATCATAATTATATCTTTTTGCTATTTCATTACATTTATTAATAACATCTTCTTTTAAATCGAGTCCTATCATTTTTACATTTATATTTTTTATTTTTACAAAGTAATAATATAAAACAAAGGTTAAATACGATTTACCACAACCAAAATCTAAAATAGTTAACTCTTTATAATTGTTCTTCTTAATTTCGTCATCAATAATTTCAAGAAATCTATTTATCTGTTTATACTTATCATACTTTGAATTAACAACCTTACCTTCTTTGGTAAATATTCCAAGGTCAATTAATGGCTCTATAATCATACCTTCTTTTAAAATATAATTTTTTTCTTTATTATGGCTAGTATTTTTCAGATTTTTATTATTGCTTTTCTTTTTTCCTAAAAAGATTTTACCCTTCTTTGAAATTTTAAAATCAAAAGTGTAATTCTCTGACCAAGCTGTAAGCTGCTTATAATTTACTATATAATCATTAATTTTGTCTTCAAGACTATCTAACTCTATATTTTCATGAAAAACTTGTTTTTCTGTAAATTTTTCTACTTGATAATATTTTTTACCTTTATTATTTATCTTTAATAAAATATTAATCTTATTATATTTCTCCTCTTTATTCTTTTTATTGCTTATAACTATTTTTATCAATTCTTCTTGAACTATTTGATTTATAAACTTCTTTAATTCATCCATTATTACACATCCTTTTTACATTATTCTAACTATAATTCTTTATATCTACTTTTCAATAATTCAATTTCTTTTTTATAGCCTTCTAATTCATTTGGAGTTTCTAAGAAAAATGGTAAACTCCTAAGTTTTGAGTGATTTATTATTCTTGTAATAGCTTCTATTCCTATAAAGCCTTCACCTATTTTTTCATGTCTATCCTTATGACTTTTAAAAGGATTTTTACTATCATTCAAATGAATTGCTTTTAATCTATCTAAACCTATAATTTTATCAAATTCCTTTAAGACTTCATCCAGATTATTTACTATATCATAACCAGCATCATATACATGACAAGTATCTAAACATACACCCATTTTATCTTTTAATTCTACTCTAGATATTATTTCTGCAATTTCTTCAAAGTTTCTTCCAATTTCAGATCCCTTACCAGCCATAGTTTCTAATAAGACAGTAGTTTTTTGTTCTTCCCACAATACTGAATTTAATAAAGTAACGATATAATTTATTCCTATTTCTACCCCTTGCTTAACATGACTTCCAGGATGAAAATTATATAAATTGTTTGGAAGAAGTTCCATTTTATTTAAATCATCTATCATCATTTCTTTAGCAAGTTCCCTTGTCCTTTCATCTGCTGAACAAGGATTTAAAGTATATGGTGCATGAGCAAGAAGCTTTGTAAAATTATTTACTTTCATTATATTTAGTAAAGCTTTCATATCTTTTAAATCTATTGCCCTAGCTTTTCCCCCTCTAGGATTTCTAGTAAAAAATTGAAAAGTATTTGCGCCAATTGAAAGAGCGTCCTTTCCCATATTTTCATAGCCTTTACTTATTGATAAATGGCATCCTATGTTTAACATTATTCCCTCCAAAATGCTTATATAACTATAAACATCAAAATTATTTTCTTATATTAGATGATACTATATTTATGCCTTTTTTATCAATTTAGAAAGATAGCTTTGCATAAAAAAAGAGCAGTTTAATGCTCTTTTTTATTCATTATAAACTTTTTCTATATATTCCTTCATCAAATTTGCAGAAGCTATAAACTTTTCCTTTTCTTCTTTAGAAAGTTCTATATCTAATACTTTCTCTACTCCGTTCTTACCTACTATTGTAGGAACACTTAAATATACATCACTTACTCCTTTATAATTTTCAAGTAAGGTTGATACAGTTAAAATTGTTTTTTCATCTTTAGTAAGAGCTTCAACAATCCTTGATAAGACTGCTGCAACAGAGAAGGCTGTAGCGCCCTTTCTTTTTATTACTTCATAAGCAGCATTCTTAACATCTTCTGCTATTACCTTTTCAGTTTCAGAATCCCATTCTATATTAAATTGATTAGAAAAGTCCTGAACTTTTATATTTCCAATTGTTAAAGATGACCAAGTAACAAATTCGCTATCACCATGCTCACCTAATACAAAGCCCTGAACACTTCTTCCGTCTATTCCAAAGTATTTTCCTAATAAACTTCTTAATCTTGTTGTATCTAAAACTGTCCCAGAGCCAATTACTCTATTCTTAGGGAAACCAGATAGTTTATAGGTTATATAGGAAAGAACATCTACAGGATTTGTTACAACTAGCAGTATGGCATTGGGACTTAATCTTGCTAAATCAGGTACAAAGCTTTTAAATATCTTATAATTTTTATCTATTAAATCTAATCTTGTTTCCCCTGGTTTTTGACCAACACCTGCTGTTATTATTATAATATCAGAATCTTTAGTATCCTCTATTGTACCTAAAGTAACATAGCATGGACTACTTAAAGAACTTCCATGAGTTAAATCCAAAACTTCTCCTAAGGCCTTTTCTTGATTTATATCTGTAATAACTAATTCTCTAACTAAACCTTTTTGCTGTATGGCAAAAGCTGTTGTAGCACCTATAAACCCTGCTCCAATTATTGAAATTTTTCTCATATTCTCACTTCTTTCTTAATTTAGTTTCTATCTTATTTTTTACCAAATTAAATAAAATAAACTAGCAACTTTTAGTAAATAAGTTATCTCTTTATCTCCTTATAACTTCAATTTTATATCCCCTCCTACTATTAACTAATAATAATTATTAAAATCATCTTACTTTAATTATATTCTTATAATCAGATTTTTCAACCATAATATGTAATTTTAATAAACTTTTTCACAATGCAGATATTTTTCTACCTCATCCCATTTTACTATAAATCCAGATCCCTTAGCACAAAATACTGAACTAGATGTATATTCAATATCTGCATTTTTATTATATTTTTTCTTTGTGATAACTTCTTCACTATTACGACATATATCATATCCATCATAGCTTAAACTGATATTCCCCTTGCCTTTTGTAAAGGTAAGGATTTCTTCACTATAATTCATAAAAGTTGCAACAGGCCCCCTTCCAGCAATTATTGCCCTATTGATATTCATTTCTGGAGAATTAAATTTTCCCTTTAATCTCTGAATATCTGATAATACTCTTCCTACATATTCTGGCTCAATAATGATTTTAAATTTATAGTAAGGTTCTAAAAGTATATTTTCTGCTTTTTCTAACCCTTGTCTTATGGCCCTATATGTTGCTTCTCTAAAATCTCCCCCTTCTGTATGTTTGTTGTGTGCTCTACCAGTTAACAAGGTTATCTTAATATCCGTAATTGGTGAGCCAGTTAAAATCCCATTATGATTTCTTTCAAAAATATGGGTCCTTATTAAATTTTGATGTCCTACATTTAAATTATCAGTATGACATTAACTAACTTTATACTGCTTATTTTTTCTGTAATGTTTTTATCATGATAATAACTAATTTCATCCCTAACATTTAAGGCTCCCTCTAAAGCCTTAATATAAGTCATTCTTGTACCATTGTTATCATATTTTATTTTATAAACCCTGCCAGAAAAAGCTTTTTCCTTATAATTTTCATACTCTGAATAAGTAATTTTATCAAAGACTTCTAAAAACTCCTCTATTCCATCATCCAACAAGGCAGAACCCCCTAGACATGGGAAAACCCTTCTTTCTTTTATAAGATTTTTCAATTCTTCTATCCAAAGATTTTCTTCATATTTTCCTTCAAGATATCTTTCTAATAATTCATCATTCCTGTCTGATATAAATTCAATCAATTCTTCATCTATATTATTTAAGGAACTAATATATATAATATCTTTTGTTAAATTATTCTCTATCTCTTCTATTACTTCTTTTAAATTAGCTCCTGTCCTATCTAATTTATTTATAAAAAAAATTGTTGGAACTTTATATTTCTTTAATAAATTCCATAGGGTTTCTGTATGACCTTGAATTCCTTCAACTCCACTTATAAGTAAAACAGCATAGTCTAAAACACTTAATGCTCTTTCCATTTCTGTTGAAAAATCCACATGACCTGGGGTATCTAAAAGATAATATATAGAATCTCCTATTTCAAAAATTCCTTGATCAGAAAAGATTGTTATCCCTCTTTCTTTTTCTATATCGCTATTATCCAAAAAAGAAGTCTTATGATCTACCCTTCCTAACTTTCTAATCGATTTTGTATGATATAATATTTGTTCTGAAAATGTAGTCTTTCCAGCATCAACATGGGCAAGTATTCCTATTGTTTTCTTCATATAATCACCTATTCAAACTATAAATTATTTTTTAAATATCTCTTTTTGTACTTTATCCTGCTTAAATTACTTACTTTATTAATAACACTATAATTCTTTGTTCCCCCTATTACACCAACAATAGGAAGGCCTTGAATAAATTTAGCAATAAGGAGAGTATCAGATAATAGCTCTGAGACTGTCTTAACTGTGTCATCAAGATTTTCTTCTAATTCCATATTTAAGTCTATTTTTTCAGCAATATTATCAAGTTTATTATTATATTCCATCTGTGCTTCTTCATTTGCAAGAGCCGTGCATATTAAATATAATATAAAAATTTGTTCTTCCTCTTTTTCATAATCAAATCCATAACTTAAAGCAATTTCATAAATCGTTTTAAGTATCATTGCTAAAAAAATTGGTATATCTGGTATTCCTATGCCTAATAATCCTAAAGCTGCTCCTTCTGCCGTTGATATTGACGTATTAATAAACTTCCTTTTTCTGCTTAGACTATCTAAAATTCTAATACTTTTTCTATTTAATTTTTTACTTACTGAATAATTATTTATATCATGTTCGATTTTTATTTTATCTTTATCAAATAGTTTTTGTATATATTTATTTCCCCTTTTCAAAACAATTTTAAATCCATTGTAAAAGGCATTTTCTAATGTGTTTTTTAACTTATTAGGAATTAATTCTTCCATTTTATCAGTAATAGGATTTATTTTAGATTTAAAAAATCCTTCTTTCTTGCCTATCATTTTCTTTTCTTTTTTTCTTAATTTTTCAAGTTCTCTAAATTTGATTTTTTTATTTTTATCCACTTTTAATTAATCACTCCATTTTTTAAAATTTATATTTCTTCTATAATTAATTCTAAAAATTTATTAGCAGCCAATGATAATGGTACATTCTTTAAAGAACATAATCCAATACTTCTAGGAGGAATATTTTCTATGGTCTCAATTTCAAACACACTTCCATTATCTAAATATTCTTTTGCAAACTCCTTTGTTACAGAAGCTATTCCTAAATTTATTTTAGCAAATTCTAAAAGCAATTCATGAGATCCTAATTCAAATTCTGGAGATATACTTACTCCCTGACTTATAAGATAATTTTCAACATATTTTCTTGAGTTAGATTTTCTTTCAAGCAATATTAATGGATGTTTTGCTATTTCTTCAAAATCTAATTTTTCTTTTATTTTTTCTTTATATTTTTTTCCACAAACAAAAATATCATGAATTTTAAATAAAGGCTTTTTATCTATACTTTCATCTTCTAATGGTACAACTTTAGAATTATGTTCTATATTAAAAGCGGGAGAAATAGATATTGCAATATGTAATTT
>NZ_JAHLPS010000005.1 GCF_018918055.1 Caproiciproducens sp. MSJ-32 | reverse complement strand
CTTGAAACTCCATATTTTCTTGCTAAGTCACTATAGTTTGGTTTCATATTTAAGCACCTCAAAATGTTCAGTTCTGCCTTTATTGTTTCTATCATGCTAATTACCTCCTTACGTCGGAGATAATTATACTATTTCATTTGCAATTCTGTTAAGTTTTATATTTGTAATCTTGTTAATTTTTATTTTAGCATTAATATGGCATAAAGATATAAATAAAAATACTCCTTAACTTGTTAGTAGTGGCGTAATTCAAACAGAAACAATATAAAAGGGTTTAAAATGTATAATCTAAAGGTTATTAAGTCGGGGGACAGATTAGAAATATTTAAAATTAATAACTATGTGATTAATGAGAGTAAGAAAGATGAAGGCTATAAAAGAATAGAAAAATTACTAGAAGAGAGCAACGAAGAGGATAAGAAAAAAGATGAGAATAAGGGAGCAATTAAGGATAAAAAAGAAAATAGAAAAGACACTCTAAATAAGGCGAGAAACAATATTATAAGGCTTATTAAGGCTAATAGTGATATGAATACTTTTATAACATTAACATTTGCTAAGGAACAGGATTATAAGGAAAGCAAGAAAAGTTTAAACCTACTCTTTACTAAATTAAGAAGAGATTATAAGAATCTAAAATATTTGTGGGTTTTGGAGTATGGAGATTTAAACAATAGATTGCATTATCACTTACTTTGTAATATACCTGTTGAAATAAAATTAAGCAGCAGCAAGGAGAGAAAAAGCAAGGAGCATAAGGAACTAGAAAATAAATTTAATAACAAATATTGGGGATTTGGGTTTGTAGATATAAGGAGTTTGAATCAAGAGGATAATACAAATATAGCTCTATATGTTGCAACTTACATTACAAAGAGTATGGAGAATAGAGAGCTTGAAGGCTATAGGATTTATGGTTATAGCCGTAAAACATTGGACAAGCCTATTGAAGTTAAGATGTACACAAAAGATAGTATAGAAACGATTTTAAGCCAGTTTGAAGGGTATGAAATAACATACTCAAATAGTTATCCTATAGGTTATACAGATTGGAAAGGGGACCATATAGGGAAAGTAAATTATTATGATTTGAAAAAGGAGAGGTAAATATGAAACTAAATAAAGTTAATGTATTGGTAACTAAAGTAGATTTAAAGCAAAATCAAAAGGGAGAAGCTTACGTTTTAATAGATTTATTAGATATGGAAAGTGGAGACAGTTTTAATATTATTAGCAAGGATTTAGAACTAATGAAGGTCTTAAATCAAATGAATAAATATGAGATTGATTTAAACCTTTCATCTTCACGATTTGGGTTAAGGCTTGAAATAGATAGGGTAAATTCCAACTTAGGGGAAATTTAATATATAAGGGGTTAGGCAATCTACCCCTTTAAAGGGAGGTTTAAATATGGAATTAGTTGTTGTTGGTGGGTTAGCAGCGACTTCATTATATTTAAGATTTACTATAGATCAGAGGAAAAAGAACAGCATTAAAAGAGATTGGGAAGAGTTGATGCAAGAATTAAAGTTACATTCTAAGGAATCAAAGATAGTTCCATCAGTAAGAAAGATTGAGTTTATAGAAAATGGATTTATATTAAATGTAAAAATACCATCAGGATTAAATATAAAAAAAATTGAAGATGTAAAAGAAGATATTGAAAATAAATTTGAGGGATTAGCTTTTATTCAAAAAATAAGGTTTAGTAGTACAATTAAAATAAAAATAGTTACAGAAGATATAGGAGAATATAAATTTGCCCCTGTAAAAACTCAACCTTATGAGATTTTAATAGGAAAAACATTTGATAATAGAGATTATTTAATTGATGTGAATAAAGATAGTCATATATTAATCGGTGGAGCTACAGGAACGGGGAAAACATTCTTATTAAGCACCGTATTAGCTAATTTGGTATATAACTCAAGTGATGAAATAGACTTGCACCTGGGGCAGATATTAAAGGGAGAATTAGGGTTATTTAAAAATTGTAAGCCAGTTAAATTTGCAAGTGAGGACTTAAAAGAAATAGCTGATGATCTAGAGAGAATTGCAAAGTTAATTGACAAAAGGAGCAAATATTTTTCATCTATAGGAATTAAGAATTTAAAGCACTACAATAAACATTTTAAAGATAAAAAGATAAAGAGAGTATTTTATATAATAGAGGAGTTATCTTTTTTTATGCCTTCAAGTAGTGATAGGGACGATATTAAGGAATTAAAAAATAAATGTTGGGACAATATTCTAACTATTGTTAAAGCTGGGCGTAGTAGTGGTATTCATTTAATCGCACTTACTCAAAGAACTACAGTATCAAACTTACCTAGTGATGTAAAATCTCAAATGTGTAGAATAAGCTTTAGGCAGATAAGCACCATAGATAGTAAAAACATTATAGAGTGTGAGGACGCTACAAATTTGGAGGATAGAGAGTGCTTGGTATATGGTACAAGCAAAACTATGGAGATAGTAAAAACTCCATTCCTAGACGAAGATTTTAAGGTTTTAAGTGATTATGTAAAAGAAATAATAACTCCTGAAAATTCCATTAATAAAGCCAAAAAGCTGCATGGAATAAAAACTATAATAGTGAATGAAGTTCCAAGAGAGTTGCCTTTATTAGAAGAACCAATCAAAAATAGAGAAATTATCACAGCTGAATCTTCAGCCCCCAAATTACAAGAAGAAGCTCCAGGGAAAAAGGAAGTAGCAGTAAAGGACCAGCCTGGAGAAATACAAAAAGAAAAATCACAAGAACAGGTAAAAGAGGGGGCTCAGGAAACAAAGGCTAAAAAGGAAAGTGTGCTTTATCAAAGACCACCTAAAAAGGTTAAAAAGGGAATGATTAAAATTGAAAATACCTAGAAGTCTAAAGAATAGAGCAATGGAAAAATATATTGCAGCACTAAAGAAAAATAAATGTGAGATAACCAAGATAGTCAATGATCCAGTTTATCTAAATGGTGAAATAACTCCTATATGCTTTTTAGAGTTTATAAAGGATGGTTATATATACCTAACATTGTTAGAATTCAATTTTAAGGGGTGTTTAACTAACTTTAGGGTAAATATATCATATGAAAAGTTATACAGGCTTAGAAACGATTTTAAAGAGTTTAGAGGGGTATTCCCTATATTAGTTATAACTACAGAAAATAAGAGTATTAGATATAACTCCAAGAATTTTGAAGTAGTTTATACTGACTTAGAATTTAATAACTTAGATAAGTTTTTATTCTAAGTCTTTACATACCTCATTTCCACATCAGAAAACTATTTATACAAAACACCAGAAAACACTTACACAAAACTAAAAAGAAGAGGTATGAATATACAATAAAAGGAGAGATAAAACATGATAAAAATACTAATGATAATACTTTTATTTACTACAGTTAAAGTTTTACTAGGATACTTAGTTTCAAGATTAAAAAGCTCTAAGAAAAGAACTATATCAGCCGAAGAAGTAATTCAGTTTAAGGGACTTACTAAGGAACGATATGAGAAAGTAGTAGCTCCTATTATGTGGGATAATAAAAACTACTACGAACAACTAAAATTCAATATGTTTGATAGTGAGATTAACACGCCTTACATTCAAATTATTGAAAATAATAAACCTTGTAATAATGCTAAAATAGAGTATAAAAAGAAAAAATCTAATGTTATACCTATTCAAGATTATTATAAAGGAATAGAAGAGGAATATAATTCGCTTAAAGAATTGTTTAAAGAAAAACATTCTGATATAAGTTAGTAATTATATTCTTGTATAAGTAGTTTGCGTTTAATTTAATTTTATTATTCAGAGTAAGGAAAAATCTTTACTCTTTTTTTTACCTTTAATTATTTAGCAATGAGAAATTTAAAAGCCTAACATAATAAGATAGTAGGTTAAAAAATATCGGCTGTATACCGACCAAATACCGACATTTATTTAATATTTATATCAACATAAGAAAATTTATAAATGTACAAGCTATAATAAAAGTTAAGTAAATACAAGGGTTTAAGAAGTTTTGGGGACAAGCTAATATTTATAAAAATCTATGGTTTTATTCCTGTTGGGGATACCAGGAAAGTCTGCAAATTTTAATAAGAAATTTGTGGGCTTTTATCTTTTATTTTTTATATAAAAGGAATTAAATATAAATTATGGTATAATATTTATATAAGAATATATTTATTTTAGGAGTGAGGAATAGTTTGGACAGTTACACGTGGCAGATAATTTTACTAATAGTATTATTAATTTTATCGGGCTTTTTCTCCATGTCAGAAACAGCTTTAATGGCCTTAAGTAAAATTAGAATAAGGCATATGGTAGATGAAGAGGTAAAAGGAGCAAAACTAATAGAAAAGTTACTAGAGGATCCTGGTAAGATATTAAGTGCCATCTTAATCGGTAATAATATAGTTAATATTGCAGCATCCTCAATAGCAACTTCAATTGCAATTTCTTCTTTTGGTGAAGGTTCAATAGGATTTGTAACTGCAATTATGACAGTTTTGGTACTAATATTTGGGGAAATAACTCCAAAATCTTTAGCAAAACTAAATTCAGAAAAAGTTTCTTTGGCAGTAATAAAACCTATCAGTATTTTAGTAATAATATTTAATCCGTTAGTAACAATTTTTACAAAGGTTTCTGGCTTATTAATAAAAATATTAGGAGGAGAAGCTAACAATAGGGAACAATTTATAACAGAAGAAGAAATAAAAACTATGGTTGGAGTAAGCGAAGAGCAGGGCGTTCTTGAAGACGTTGAAAAAGAAATGATATTTAATGTTATAGAATTTGCAGATTCTCAAGTAAGGGATGTTATGGTTCAAAGAGTTGACATCGTGGCATTACCTTCTGATGCTAGTTATGAAGAAGTTATGGAAGTCATTAAAAGGGAGCAGTTTTCAAGAATACCTATATATAAAGATAAGATAGATGATATCATAGGAATATTGGGGATAAAGGATCTTATTTTAGTTGATAATCCTAATGAAAATTTTAATGTCTTAGATTATATAAGAGAACCATATTACACCTTTGAATATAAGAAGATATCTGAACTATTAAATGAAATGAAGAAAACAAGAAATCATATGGCAGTAGTTTTAGATGAATATGGTGGTACTGTTGGTATAGTAACTATAGAGGACTTAATTGAAGAAATTGTTGGTGAAATAGAAGATGAATATGATAAAGAAGATGATGATGAAATAATAGTAGTAAAAGAAGATGAATATATAGTTGATGGAAGTGCCAAACTAGATGATATATCAGAGCTTATAGGAGTTAATATGGAATCAGAGGAATTTGATTCTATAGGTGGCTTAGTAATGGGGCAATTAGGAAGAATCCCTAAGGAAAAGGAAGAAGTCAAATATAATAATATTAAATTTATTGTAGAGAAAGTGGATAGAAATAGAGTCAAGAAAGTGAGAATTTTTACTTAAATAATTCAAAGTTGACAATGTATAATTAACTTAAAAGCAGGGTTGTTTCATAACATAAGTTGTGTTACAGCTCTTTTTTATGGAAAGGAAATTTTTATGGATTATATTGATATAGCCTTAGAAGAGGCTCAAATTGCATATAATAAGGGAGAAGTACCTGTTGGAGCTGTTATTGTTAAGGATGGAGAAATTTTATCTAGAGCTCATAATTTAAAGGAAACTCTAAACAAGCCAACTGCTCATGCAGAGATTTTAGCCATAGAAGAAGCCTGTAAAAAATTAGGTAATTGGAGGCTTCAAGGAGCAGAAATGTATGTTACCTTAGAACCGTGTCCAATGTGTGCGGCTGCCATAGCTCAAAGCAGAATATCTAAACTTTATATAGGAACCTTTAATAGAGATATGGGGGCTTGCGGATCTATAGTTAACTTACTAGACTATAATATTTTTAATTGGTATGTTCAGGTAAACTGGCTATATAATGAAAGTTGCAGTAAGTTGCTTACAAATTTCTTTTATAATACTAGAAATAAAGTTGATAATAAACTATAATAAGAACAAGTATTTTACAATAAGTAAGGTAAGGTGATAAATATGAATAGAGTGGCTTTTGAAATATTTGGTATAGAAATTATGTGGTATGGAATAATTATATCTCTTGGTGTAGTAGCAGCTTTGTTATTAGCCAACATCTTAGCTAAGAAAAAAGGATTAAACTTTGAAGTAATAGTTGATGCCTTCTTAGTAGTATTTCCAGTATCAATAATTACAGCAAGATTATATTATGTTATTTTTGAATTTGAAAATTATCACTCTTTTATAGACGTTATAAACATAAGAAATGGCGGGATGGCAATCCACGGGGGAGTAATAGGTGCTTTAATTTCAGGATATTTATTTGCAAGGTACAGAAAGATAAACTTCCTTGAGTATGTAGATGTAATAATGCCGGGGGTTATTTTAGCACAAGCTATAGGAAGATGGGGAAACTTCATGAATCAAGAGGCCCATGGAGGAGAAGTTACAAAGGAATTTATTAGTAGATTTCCTGAGTTTATTCAAAGAGGAATGTATATAAATGGTGCTTATTATCATCCAACCTTTTTATATGAATCCATTTGGGATTTATTAGTTTGTATAGTTTTAGTATTATTAGCTCTTAAAAAGAAAGAAAAAGATAAAGGAATAGTTTTAGCTGGTTATGCAATTTTATATTCAATAGGAAGATTCTTTATTGAAGGCTTAAGAACAGATAGTTTAATGGTCTTTGGTTTAAGGACAGCTCAAATTGTAAGTTTAATATCAATAATTCTTGGAATAATATTAATTCTATGGATAAAAAGAAAAAAAGTTCATTATTAACAAAAAACTAC
>NZ_JAHLPS010000018.1 GCF_018918055.1 Caproiciproducens sp. MSJ-32 | reverse complement strand
CCGCCGACTTCCTTCAGATTCCACCTCGCGGTGGACACCCTTGTCTTAGGCTAACGGTTGGCACTATCAACCCCCGTATCGGACTTTCACCGACAAGATTACGCCCATGCCGGGCGCACATAAAAAAACTGCTGACATTACGTCAACAGTTTAAAATCTAATAATATTTCAGCCGCCAAAAATCTACAATAACTGTAAACTCTCAATTGATTAAGCTGTTTCTATATCTTTTCTTTTCTTTCCTTTTTTAGAAGACTTTAATTGAGGTCTAACTTCACCTTCTTTTAATCTAACAATTTCAGGTGATTTTTTTTCTTTTATACACTCTTCATTTATAATAACTTTTGTAATAGTTTCATCTGAAGGGATGTCATACATTATTTCTGTCATAGTTTCTTCAACTATTGATCTTAAACCTCTTGCTCCAGTCTTTCTTTCAATTGCCTCATTAGCGATTGCTTCTAATGCCTTCTCATCAAACTCTAATTCAACATTATCCATTTCGAATAATTTTTTATATTGCTTTACCAAAGCATTCTTTGGCTTAGTTAGTATATTTATTAATGCATCTTTATCTAGGCTTTCTAAAGTTACGATAACAGGTAATCTACCAACAAACTCTGGAATAAGACCAAACTTTAATAAATCTCCTGGCATTATTTCTTTAAGAAGTTTTCCTACATCTTTTTCATGTTTAGATGCAATTTCAGCTCCAAATCCAATAGAGCTTCTTTGAGTTCTCTTTTCTATAATTTTATCCAAACCATCAAAAGCTCCACCACAAATAAATAATATATTAGATGTATCTATTTGAATAAACTCTTGATGTGGATGCTTTCTACCACCTTGAGGAGGTACTGAAGCAGTTGTTCCTTCTAATATTTTTAATAATGCCTGTTGAACACCTTCTCCAGAAACATCTCTTGTTATTGATGGATTTTCAGATTTTCTTGCTATTTTATCTATTTCATCAATATAAATTATTCCTTTTTCTGCTCTTTCTATATCATAGTCTGCATTTTGAATTAGTTTTAATAGGATATTTTCTACATCTTCACCAACATAACCAGCTTCAGTTAATGTTGTTGCATCTGCTATTGCAAAGGGAACATTTAAAAACTTAGCTAAGGTTTGTGCTAATAAAGTTTTTCCTGAACCAGTTGGCCCTAATAAGAGAATATTACTTTTTTGAAGCTCTATTTCGTCATCTATAATATTTGAACTAATTCTTTTATAATGATTATAAACAGCAACAGCTAAAGCTTTCTTAGCTTGTTCTTGACCTATAACATATTGATCTAAATAGTTTTTTATTTCTTTTGGCTTAGGAACAGTTGTTGTATCTATTTCAACATGATTTTCAAATTCATCTGCAATTATTTCTGAACATAAATCTATACATTCATCACAAATATATACTCCTGGTCCAGCTATTAATCTTTTTACTTGTTCTTGATATTTACCGCAAAAAGAACATTTCAATTGTTTTTTGTCGTCGTATTTAGCCATAAATTCACCTCGCTTAAGTTAGGATAAACTATTTTTTATCGTTATCTAAATTATTCTTAGTAATAACCTTATCTACTAATCCATAATTCATAGCTTCTTCTGCAGACATAAAATTATCTCTTTCAGTATCTGCCTTAATTTTTTCTATAGGTTGATTAGTATTTTCACTTAATATTTTATTTATTATCTCTTTAATCTTTAATATTCTATTAGCATGTATTTCAATATCTGTCGCTTGACCTTTAAATCCACCAAGAGGCTGATGAATCATTATTTCGCTGTTAGGTAATGCAAACCTTTTACCTTTTGCTCCAGAAGAAAGTAAAAATGCTCCCATTGAGGCAGCCATACCTATACATATAGTTGAAACATCTGGTTTAATATATTGCATAGTATCATAAATTGCCATTCCTGCAGTTATTGATCCGCCTGGACTATTTATGTAAAGATAAATATCTTTATCAGGATCTTCACTTTCTAAAAATAATAATTGTGCAACAACCAAGTTTGCTGTATCATCATTTATTTCTCCACTAAGCATAATTATTCTATCTTTTAGAAGTCTTGAAAAAATATCGTATGACCTTTCTCCTCTACCTGTTTGCTCTACAACCATTGGAACCAAACTCATTTTATTCACTCCTTTTTTTCTTTATTCTCTCTTATATAATATATCCATATTTAAAAAAACTAATTATATTTGCTTATAATAAAATTATATAAAACTTTATTAATTTTGTTAATATTCACTTGAAATAATTGCCAGAATTTTATTCTGGCAATTATCTTTTAATATTCTATTGATTATTTTCTACTAAGAAGTTTAAAGTTTTTTGTATTTTAACATCATATTCTAATGCAGATCTTTGATTCTTTATTAATAAATCAATCATTTTTTCGTCACTAGCTGCTGAATACATTTCTGCAACTTCTTTAGCTCTTTCTTTTATGTCTTCTTCTGTTGCTTCAATATTTTCAACATCTATAATTTCTTGTAAAACTAAATCAGTTTTTACTTTATTAAGAGCATTTTCTCTCATGAAATCTCTTGTTTTTGCTTCATCTGATCCAGTGAATTGGTAATATTGTTCTAAGCTTAATCCTTGATACTTAAGTCTTTGTTCTAAGTCTTTTAACATAGAATCAATTTCTTTTTCTACCATTACTTCTGGAACATCTATAGTTGCATTTTCAACTACTGCCTTAAGAACAGCATCTTCAAATTCTCTTTCTTCTCTTGCTTTATTGTTCTTTTCTAATTTAGCCTTAATATCCTCTTTTAATTCTGCTAATGTTTCAAATTCTGAAGCTTCACTTGCAAATTCATCATCTAATGCAGGTAATTCTTTTACCTTTATATCTTTAACTAAAACTTCAAATCTTGCCTTTTTGTTGTTTAAATCTTCTCTTCCATAGTTTTCAGGGAATGTTACATTTACATCTACCTTATCTCCCACTTTTGCTCCAACTAATTGATCTTCAAAATTATCTATGAAAGTACCTGAACCAATTTCTAGAGAGTAATCCTTGCCTTCTCCCCCTTCAAAAGCAACATCATCAATAAAGCCTTTGAAGTCTATAACTGCTATATCACCTTTAGCAATTTCTCCATCTTCTTTGCTTTCTATTCTTGCATTCTTTTCTTGCATTTCTTTTAATCTATTTTCTACATCTTCATCAGTAACTGGGTATGTAGGTCTTTCAACTTTTAATCCTTTATATTCACCTAATTGAACTTCAGGATAAACTGTTACTTCAGCAGTATAAACGAAATCTTTTCCTTCTTCTGCTGTAATAATGTCTATATTTGGATAATCAACTGGCTTAATATCATTTTCTTCTAAAGCCTTTCCATATGAAGAATCTATTGCAAAATTAATTGCATCTTCTAAAAGAACTCCAATTCCATAATACTTTTTAACTATATTTATTGGAACTTTTCCCTTTCTAAAACCTGGAACATTAAAGCTTTTTACATTCTTTTTATAAGCCTTCTTTATAGCTTCATCAAATTTTTCTGCTTCAACAGTAATTTCTAGCTTAACTAGATTCTTCTCTATTTTTTCCATTTTAGCTTTCATTGTACTCTTCCTCCTAAAATAGTGCATACTATCTTGATTAATATAACTATGCCATTATAACATATTTCCTAAATTATTTTCAAATATTTGTTTAAATTTCACATTAATTAATTAACTAATTGACCATTTTGATTTACATATTTAACATTGCCATCAATTAATACTTCTAAACCTTTATCAGTTAACTTATTTAATTTTACCTCTTTCCCTTTTGAATTCCATAAAGTTTGATGTGTTTTACTATCAAGATCAACTATCCATATATATTTATTTAAATCATATCCAAAATATGGAACATTACTGATATAAGCTGCTTTTGTATCAGAAATAAATTTCGCATCTACATTCCATATATAATTCTCATAGGTTTTTAATACAGTATTTTTCTCAAAAACTTCTCCATTAGGAGCCACATAGTTTGGTGCATGTATAAGCACTTCTGTTTTATCAGTTTTAAATATTTTCATATCTTGATTTTTATCAATAGTTATCACAGCTGTTCTTGATGGATTTATTGAATATGTTAATTTTGCCTTATTTTCTTTGATTTCTTTAAATTTCTTAACACCATTTAGTTCTTCATATCCTAAAACTAAAGTATCTGTTTCATTTACTTTAAGTTCAATAATCTTTTCTTCTACTTTCTCTTCTTCAACTTCTTCTGCTGTTTCTTCTGTAATATTTTCCTCAGCTAAATTTTCCTCCTTTGCTGAAATATTATCTTCCGAATCAACCCAAGCTTGAATTTTATCTTTTAGCGAAGCAAAATTAATATTACTTACTAATGATTTGGAAACAACAACAATGAGTACTAATAATATAAGAGCAGAAATCATTATAATTCTTTTTCTACGTGCTCTCATTTTTCTTTCATACTCTCTACTAAATATGCTAGGCTTCCTCACACCCAAACCCTCCTGTTTAATATTTTTATAAAAATTATCTATTTATAAAAGTATCTACATTTATCTATATATAAATACCTATTAAACTAAATTATTTTCTACAACCACACTTTTTATCACTACTTTTTGTGCTGCAGCATCCGCCACATTTAATTAATCCAAGATCTCTTAAATCACCTATGGATAACTTAGCTACATTTTCATCATAATCTTCGTAGTCTGGTGTAGATTTTAATATATTCTTATCAAATTCTAACATAATAATCACCTCATTATCTATTATATACTTAAATTTTAATATTCCATATATATATTTTAAATTTTACATAAATTTATACTTTTTCCTAATTATATTTAATTTTGTATTAAACTTTTTATTATTTTTTGAATTTTTTATAAAATATATTGGTTTTTTCGTCCAAATATACTATAATTATATATAATAATACAGTATTTTGTTATTTATACAAAATATTATCTCTAAATTAACAACCCCATAATGTTCATTTCTCCCTTAAAATGAACATTAATCCCTTATAAAGAGCTGGCAACAGCTCTTTCTTTTTTTGTAATATAATAGCTAGTCCTTGACAATTATAGATAATTTTCTTTTTGTCGAAATTCTATATCTATTACAAAAGGTGTTACAAAAATCTTGTAACACCTTTAATATTTCCAGTAAATTTAATACCTGCTTTTTATAAGTAATTCCATGGATTCACTGCTTGTCCGTTTATTCTAATTTCAAAATGAATATGTGGTCCTGTACTCATTCCTGTAGATCCAACATAGGCAATAACTTCTCCTTGACTGACTGCTTGCCCATTACTTACTAGCAATTGACTATTATGAGCATATAATGTTTGAACTCCGCTTCCATGATCTATTATTATTACATTACCATAATCCGACATCCATCCTGAATAGGCAACAACTCCGCTTTTTGAAGCATATACAGGAGCTCCATATGGATCTGCAAAGTCGACTCCTCTATGATAACCTGCTGCTCCAGTAACAGGATTTATTCTCGGTCCAAAATCATCAGTTACCGGACCATAACCTGGTCTTATAAAAGATTCTGAACTTGGATTATTTACTGTTCCGCTATTATTTTGATTATTACCGTTATTTATTTGATCCAAAATACTGCTTAATTGAGCTTCTAATTGTTCATTATATGCAGTCAAATCACCAATTTCACTTTCTATTTGATCTTGTTCATATGCAAGGCTGTTAATGATATTTGTCTTTTCAGACTCTAAAGTATATAGCTCATTCATCTTGCTTTCATGTTCATTTTTCTTAACTAGAAATTCTTCTTGAGCCTTAAGCAATTCATCTTGTTTTTCAACCAAAGAGCTTTTACTAATTTCTATTTCTTCTAATTTTTTATTTATTTCTTCTTTCTCTATATTTAATTGCTCTTGTATCGCTCTTAACTCCTGGACCAATTGCTTGTCCATTGACATTATTTTAATTATATCTCCAACATTATTAAAGAATTCTGTTAAACTTTTACTTTCTAATACCATATATATCATATTAGTTGTAACATCTAATTTATAATAACTTCTTATTCTATTTTCAAGTAATGTTTTTGCCTGATCCTCTTCTTTTTTCTTTTCTTCAATTAAAGCTTCCTTTAATGAAATTTCACTTTTAGCATTCTCTATTTCCCTATTAATGGAATCTATTTCTGCTTGTACTTCATCTATTTTACTTTGATATGCATCAACTTCTTCTTGCGCCCTTTGAAGTTCTATGCTCTTTGCATCTATTTCATTTAAAACTCCCTGCAGTTCTTCCGAAGTAATTCCTATTTGATTCATTATTTCATTCTTTTTCTTTTCTAATTCTTTTATACTAGAATTATTTTGATTTATTTTTTCCTGAAGAGAATTTTTTGTATCTGCAAAAGAAATCATATTATTTGAAAAAACTATAACTATCGCTATTGCTATAGCTTTAATATTTTTTTTCATTTTACCCCCACCTATAACTTAGCATTTAATAAATGATTTATTCCAAAATGTCTATTATCCATTTATTACATTGCTTACATTTATAAATTCTAATTACAAAAAGACTTAAAAAAGCTCTATCTTCTTCATCTAATAATTCAGCTTCATATCTTGTTATGAAATTATCTTCTTCATCTATAAACCCCTGTATTTCAACTATATAATTCTGATTTGTTTCATAGCAGCAGTCATTTTTATCAACAGTTTCTATTTCTTCATAATCAAGTTCTAAACTTAATTCTTGAATTATTGGTATTATATCATCATAATCCTCTATATTATCTAAAAATTCTTCTTCGTAAAACTCTAAATTCTTTATTTCGAATAATTTTTTCATAATAACTCACCTTTATATATATTTAGTTCTGTTAAGTTATATGATATTTGAATTTCATCCCTCCTTAGAGTATCTTAAATATAGCAACACCAAAAATACCTCCGAAGGAGAGATGAAATTATGTGCAAATTAGTGAATAAAATTACATGTCCAAGATGCCATAGTCATAACCTTTATCGCTTTGGTAAAGATAAGGCAGGTAATCAAAAATATCAATGTAAAGACTGTAGACGTCAGTTTACTTTTGAAGATTGTAGGGGTAAGAAAAATCGTATATTGAGAGGATATCCTCGTTGTCCTGTTTGTGGTAATGG
>NZ_JAHLPS010000061.1 GCF_018918055.1 Caproiciproducens sp. MSJ-32 | reverse complement strand
CCATTACCACAAACAGGACAACGAGGATATCCTCTCAATATACGATTTTTCTTACCCCTACAATCTTCAAAAGTAAACTGACGTCTACAGTCTTTACATTGATATTTTTGATTACCTGCTTTGTCTTTTCCAAAGCGATAGAGATTTTGACTATGGCATCTTGGACATGAAATTTTATTCAATAATTTGCACATAATTTCATCTCTCCTTCGGAGGCATTTTGTTTTTCTCTATATATAAGATAACTCAAAGGGGAGATGAAATTCAAATATCATATAACTTAACAAAACTTAATTTTTAAGGTGGTGGAAATATTATGAAGGCAAAAGAACTTACTTTAAACGCTATTTTAATAGCCTTGACTATTATTATTTTATTCTTGAATAACATTATGCCCATAAGTACTTTCACTTTTCTTACCATAGCATCTTTGCTTATACCTATTGCAATTATCAGAGCTTCCGTAATGAGTGCTTTTCTAGTATATATAAGTTCTTCAATTTTAGGATTTTTACTTTTACCTAAAAATATTGTTATACTTTACTTTATCTTTTTTGGAATATACGGAATAATTAAATACTACTTAGAAAAAATAAATAAATACTATTTAGAATTAATATTAAAATTAATATTTTTTAATATAATCTTATTTATATCATTTTTTTTCCTTAGTCAATTTATTAATGTAAATCAAAATAAAATGCCTCAGTACCTGCTATTTCTAATTGCACAAGCAGCCTTCTTAATTTATGATTATGCTTTAACAGTTTTAATATCATGGTATTTGTCTCAAATTCATAAAAGAATTTGAGACAGTGACCAATCTAAAAAATAAAACTGCTGAACTAAACAGCAGTTTTTCTATTTCATAATTGTCAATTTTTATACCTTTCCTTCTTCTATCTTTCTAAGTTGAACTAAGGCACAATCTTTAAAAGCTTCTATATCATTTTTCTTGCAATATTCTAATATTTCATCACTTTCTGCTCCAGGTTGTATTAATATATGTTTAATTCCAAGATCTTTTGCTTCTTTTATATATTCATAGCCCTTAACTGGATTTATGCAAAGATCAATTACATCTATATCATAAGGAACTTCTTTTAAGCTTTTATATATAGAAGTTCCACCTGCAAAGTGAACTCCAGAAACATTATAACCCTTTTCTTCTAAAGCTTTTAATATTTTATAAGCGTATTTACTTTCATTTTTTACATCTCCTATAACAACCCAATTTTTCATATACATTAAATCTCTTGCTTCCATATTTTATCCTCCTGTTAGAATCATACTATATACTTATAATTATCATAAATATTTTAATTAATTCAATATTAATGCAGAATTATGTACATCACTTTGTTATATTGACTTATATTTTTTAATAATATATAATTAATTCCATTACAAGATAATATTTAATTGCTATGATTAGGAGTAGTACTATAAATTTTAATCTTCAGAGAGCTGTTGGTAGCTGCGAAACAGTGATTAGATTATAGGAACTTACCTAGGAGCTTACTTGTTAAAAGCAAGTACGGTAATACCGTTATAATTTCGAGTGAGAAAAAAACATAGTTTTTTTCTAATAAGAGTGGTACCGCGAATGTCCTTCGTCTCTTAATTGAGATGGAGGCTTTTTTATATTATAAATTATAGGAGGATTTATTATGGCTAAATATGGAACATCAATTGATAGAAAATGGCAAGCAAAGTGGGAAGAAACAAATCTTTATAAATTTGACCCAAATAATGAAGGCAAAAAACTTTATGTACTAGAAATGTTCTCATATCCTTCTGGAAGCCAGCTGCATGCAGGCCACTGGTTTAATTATGGACCTGTAGATTCTTGGGCTAGAATGAAAAGAATGCAAGGATATAATGTATTTCAACCAATAGGCTTTGATGCTTTTGGTCTTCCAGCTGAAAACTATGCAATAAAAACAGGAATTCACCCAAAAGATTCAACTGAAAAAAATATAGAAACTATGGAAAAACAATTAAGGGCCATGGGTGCCATGTTTAACTGGGAAAACGAAGTTGTAACCTGCAGACCAGATTATTATAAATGGACACAATGGTTATTCTTACAACTTTATAAAAAAGGATTAGCCTATAGAAAAAATGCACCTGTTAACTGGTGTCCATCTTGTAATACTGTTCTAGCAAATGAACAAGTTCTTGATGGAGCTTGTGAAAGATGCTCTACAGAAGTTACTAAAAAGGACTTAACTCAATGGTTTTTCAAAATTACAGATTATGCTGATGAATTACTTGAAAAATTAGATACCCTAGATTGGCCTGAAAAAACTGTTGCTATGCAAAAACACTGGATAGGAAAATCTACTGGAGCTGAAGTTACTTTTAAGGTAAAAGATTCAGATCTAAAATTTAATGTCTTTACTACTAGAGTTGATACTCTTTTTGGAGTTACATATGTAGTTCTAGCTCCTGAAAATGAACTAGTTGATCTTCTAACAACAGAAGAAAATAAAGCAAAAGTTGAAGAATACAAAGAACAAGCTAAGAAACAATCAGAAATTGAAAGACAATCTTTAACAAGAGAAAAAACTGGAGTATTTACTGGCTCCTATGCTATTAATCCTATTTCAGGAAAGGAAATTCCTATTTGGGTAGGAGACTATGTACTTGCAACTTATGGTACTGGTGCTGTTATGGCTGTTCCAGCTCATGATGAAAGAGATTTTGCTTTTGCAAATAAATTTAATTTACCTATTGAAAGAGTTATTAATAGCAAAGATGGTTCAGAAACAGAATTACCTTACTGTGAAAGTGGTATTTTAGTTAATTCTGCTGAGTTCACTGGATTAACTACTGAAGAAGCTAAAGAAAAAATAGTTGAAAAATTAGCTTCTCAAAACCTTGGTTCCAAGAAAGTTAATTATCGATTAAGAGACTGGTTAGTTTCTAGACAAAGATATTGGGGTGCACCTATTCCAGTTATTCATTGCGACGACTGTGGAATTGTTCCGGTACCAGAAGATCAATTACCAGTTGAACTTCCTTATAATGTTGAATTCACTCCAGACGGAAAATCACCATTAGCAAAATGTGATGAATTCATAAATACTACTTGTCCAAAATGTGGTAAGGCTGCAAAGAGAGATGCTGATACCTTAGATACTTTTGTGTGTTCATCTTTCTATTATTTAAGATATCCAGATAACAAGAATTCTGAAAAGGCTTTTGATAGCGAACTAATAAACAGACTTCTTCCTGTTGATAAATATGTAGGTGGTCCTGAACACGCATGTATGCACTTATTATATGCAAGATTTATCACTAAAGCTTTAAGAGATATGGGATATTTAAACTTCGATGAACCATTTAAATCTCTTACTCACCAAGGATTAATTCTTGGACCAGACGGACAAAAAATGAGTAAATCAAAGGGAAATACTATTTCTCCAAATGATTATATTGAAGAATATGGCTCTGATGTATTCAGAATGTATCTTATGTTCGGCTTCCAATATGTTGATGGCGGCGCATGGAGTGATGATGGTATTAAATCTGTAGCTAGATTTGTAGATAGAATGGAAAGATATCTAGAAACAGCAAGAGAAGCAATTAATAGGGGTAACAATGATAAAACTACTTTTGATGCTGAAGAAAAGGAATTAAACTTCTGGCTAAATAATGCAATAAAAGGTGTTACTGAAGATAGTGAAAAATTCCAATTTAATACTTCTATAGCAAGAATGATGGAATTTGTGAACGCTCTATCTAAATATCTACAAAAAGAAACTAAAAATCTAGAATTCTTAAGAAAAGCATGCATTGATTTCTTAAAAATTCTTGCACCATTTGCACCACACTTTGCTGAAGAACAATGGAGTTTATTCGGTTTAGACTTCTCAATTTTTAATGAAACTTGGCCAGAATATGATCCAAAGGCTCTAGTTAAAGATGAAGTTGAAATTGCAATTCAAGTAAACGGAAAAATAAAGGCTAAAATAAATATTCCTACAGACCTTGATGAAGAAGGTGTAAAAGCTGAAGCTTTAGCTAATGAGAATATTGTTGCTGCAATTGGAGATAAAAATATTGTAAAAGTAATAGTTATTAAAGGAAGATTAGTTAATATTGTGGTTAAGTAAAAGCACAATATTAACAATCGACAATTGACGATTAACAGTTAAAGAATAAAAATACTGCATAAATTTTTATGCAGTATTTTTTATGTTTATTTTTTAATTTTCAGTTTACCTAAAACTCCACCTAAATTGTCCATTATCCATTGATAATTATCCATCGATTTTAGTCTTCTTCATCAAATATTATTTTAAATTCTGCTAAAATCTCACTTACTAAATTTTCATCTAATTTTTTATAATAATTAAGTAAGCTTTCCTCTTGTAATGCAGTAAAGATTAATTTACTTCCTTCCATCCAAAGCTCTGGAACATAAACCCAAACTATTTCTTCATACCTGCAGCTTAAAAGAAAATGCTCATACCCCCAAAAGAAATATTCTTTTATATTATGAATCTTATTAAAACTTTTATAATCCTCTACTACTTTTTTGCTTAATTTATAGTAATAAATATCTACATAAAAAAAGTCAAAACTTTCTTTCTTTGCTTTATAAGCATCACCATAAACTATTCTAAGCTTATCATTGTTTTCAAAATTTGCTTTAAACAAATCTATTATTTCTTGTTCTTTTTCATAAACTACAACTTCTTTAACATTATCCTTTTTTAATAATTCATTAACTACATAGCCTAAACCTAAACCAACTACTCCTACTTTTCCTTTTGCAAATTTTATAAAAGTATATGAACTTTCAATTTCTATAGGAGATATTCTCATTAATTCTTTATTTGCTTTAAGAAGTCTAATTATGTTAACTGATATATTATCTTCTTTTTCATACATATATCCCTTAATATAGTTATCCATAATACTCTTTTTATCTATTTTAAAATCATTAATTGTATTCTCTTTAATTAGTTTATTGTATTCATCTATTTTCCTTAGTAAATATTCTTTATTAAAAGGTTTCAATTTTTTTCTTCCCTTCTCTTTTTAAGTATAATCTAAGTACAATTTAAATATACTAATATTATTCCACGATTTCATTATTAATTATATTGTCAATAAATTGTAATTACAATGATTATTATATTAAAATTTCCTAAATTCTTAAATATTACTAATTCTTAAAGTAAAAAACACTTGATATTTATATATACTATGTTATACTAGTGATATAAATTATCAATTAAATTTTTATATAGAAGGTGAAAATATGGATAAAATTTTAATAAGTGAAGAAGCTTACAAAGAATTTAAAGCATTCTTAGATGAAAATGAAGTAGATAACTACAGCATTAGAATTAACCTTGCAGGTTTTGGTTGTAGTGGGCCTGCTTTTAATATAACTGTTGATGAGCCACAAGAAGGAGATCTTGTAGAAAAAGTTCACGACATCACTTTTGTTGTAGAAGAAAACTTAATCGATGAATTCGGTGGTTTCAAGTTACTTTCAACTGAAGAAAATGAAGGTAGAGGATTATCTCTAAAACCAATAATTGAAGTTGAAGGCGGATGCGGATCTTGTGGTGGAGGATGCCACTAAAAAAAGGATTGCCTAGGCAATCCTTTTTTTAATTATCAATTGTCCATTATAAACTGATTTTATCTTGATAAAATCTCAGCTCCTGTTTCAGTAACTAAAACTGTGTATTCCCATTGTGCTGAATATCCTCCATCTTCTGTATAAACAGTCCATTCATCATCTTCATCAATGAATACTTCATAATCTCCTTCATTTATCATAGGCTCTATTGTAAATACCATGCCTGGAACTAAAACCATGCCTTCTCCTCTTTTACCAACATGGGCCACAAAAGGATCTTCATGAAACTTAAGTCCTATTCCATGTCCTCCAAAAGCTCTTACAACAGAAAAACCATTAGCTTCAGCATGTTCTTGTATAGCTGCTCCTATATCTCCTAAAAATCCCCATGGCTTAACTGCTTCAAAACCTTTATCCAGACATTCCTTTGCCACCCTAACAAGTTTTTCATGCTCTTCTGAAACATTGCCTATCATAAACATTCTTGAAGCATCTGAAAAATATCCATTGTATATTGTAGATACATCAACATTTACAATGTCGCCATCTTGTAGAATTGTATCTTCACTAGGAATACCATGACAAACAACATCATTTATTGATACACAAACACTCTTTGGATAACCACCATAATTTAAATCAGCCGGGATAGCACCATGACTTACTGTATAATCATAAACAAGTTTGTCTATTTCTTCCGTACTCATACCTACTCTTATTTTTTCTTGTATTAAATCTAAGACACCATCATTAATCCTTGCACTTTCTCTGATCCCCTGAATTTGTTTTTCATTTTTTATCATATCTCTTGTAGGTACTTCATATCCTTGATTTTTTAATTTATTTAATTTTTCATCAAATTCTAAGTGGCATTTCTTATACTTTTTGCCACTTCCACACCAACATATATCATTTCTATTTAAAATCATTTTTACCTCCATGTTAATAAAATTCACATTTGCATATTTTACTTGTATTATTAGTATTGCTATGAAACTATAAATATTTTATATATAGTATAACATAAATTTATCTTTTAATTTATTTTTAATAAAAAATTAATTAGCTTATCAATAAAAAAACAGCTGAATATTTCAACTGTTTCACACTATAATTATTCCTTTATAGTAAATTCATAAGTAAAATAAGGTTCCATTACTGAACTCATATCTTTTATAGCTTCAACCCAATGATTCTTTCTTATTGAAAGTAATTTCTTTTTTTCCTCATCTAAGTCTTTATAGTATTTACTATCAAACTCTATAAAATATTCATTTAAACTCCTACTTAAACTTTCTAATGTTAAGAAATTATTCAAATCATTTCCTTCTAATAATATAATTTCCTTATCATTATTCATTTGATAATTCATATATTCATAAAGTAAATTTTCTACTCTTTTATAAACGTCACCATAATTTTCGTTACTTTCAAAAACCTTTTTACCTATAGAAATCTTCTTATCATTGTTATAATTTTTATATTTCAGCCATAAATTATTGAATTCCTTATCAATAGAACTAAAATTTTTATACAAAGTAAATAATTCCTGATTATTTATACTTTTAGCCTTAATACATTTATTTAATAAAGTAGCTGAACTTTCATTTTTTGTTCTTATATCTAACAAACTGTTATAAGTTTCTCTTCCAAGCGAAATTCTATATTTAGAATTCAACAAGGAGGTGTAAATGTTTAAAACAAGACTTATAAACAATGTAACTACAATAATAATTCTATTATTATTTTTATTAGATTTAAAATCTCTCATACCTATCCCCCTGACTGCTTGTATTATAGCACATTCATATAAAAATTATCAACTGCCTAAATATAATCGAGTAGGAGCTGAATAATTATTTTATTCAGCGTCCTCTCACACCACCGTGCGTACCGTTCGGTACACGGCGGTTCAATAGAAATTAATGTACAAATGAATAAATTTCAGATATTG
>NZ_JAHLPS010000119.1 GCF_018918055.1 Caproiciproducens sp. MSJ-32 | reverse complement strand
AGGTGTATCTATATACATGGCCTACGGCCTTTTTCTCTTCCAAAATTTCAATAAAATAGAAAAAATCTAATTTCCTATAAAGAAAAAAGCTTTACTGGAAATTAGATGCGAAATCTCTGTATTAAAATAAGTTTAGTTGACATATATGTAATTGCTGTTTTATAATGTTTAGAATAATTTAATCAAATAAATAATACTATAAAATTAAGCAAAATATTAAGTAAAAACAATAAAATTAAGAAGAGTTTGAAGGGGAGAAAATCATGAGCGAAAAAAAGTTTTTAATGACATATGAAGGAGTTAAGAAGTTAGAACAAGAATTAGAATATTTAAAAACTGTAAAAAGAAAAGAAATTACAGAAAAAATTAAGGTTGCATTAGGTTATGGAGATTTAAGTGAAAACTCAGAATATGATGAAGCAAAAAATGAGCAAGCTTTTACAGAAGGTAGAATTGCTCAATTAGAAAATATGTTAAAGAATACTCAAGTAGTTGACGAATCTGAATTACCAAATGATGTTGTAGCATTAGGAAAGACTGTAAAAGTTAAAGATTATGAATTTGATGAAGAGGTAGAATATACAATAGTAGGTTCAGCAGAAGCAGATCCTATGAGTTTTAAAATATCAAACGAATCACCTGTTGGTGCGGCTTTATTAGGTAAAAAAATTGGAGATGAAGTTGAAGTTGTTGTACCAGGTGGTATTAATAAGTTTAAAATTTTAGAAATATACTAAAATATTATAATAAGGAGGATAAAGAATGTCCACAGAAGAAATAAATATAGAGGAATTAGAATCTAAGTTTAGTGAGCAAGAGGCTTTAAGAAGAGAAAAGTTACAAGAGCTACAAGCACAAGGTAAGGATCCTTTTGATGTGTACAAAGTAGAAAGAACACATATGTCTACAGAAATAAAGGCAAATTTTGAAGAGTTAGAAGAAAAAACTGTTACTGTTGCAGGAAGAATAATGTCTAAAAGAGGTCAGGGAAAGGTTGTTTTCTCTGATATACAAGATAGAGATGGAAAAATTCAATTATTTTTAAAGATTGATGTTGTTGGAGAGGAAAACTTAAAAGCTTATAAAAACTTTGATTTAGGAGACTGGGTAGCTGCAACTGGAGAAGTATTTAAGACTAAAACAGGTGAAGTATCAATAAGAGTTACTGAATTCCAATTAATTTCTAAATCTTTAAAACCATTACCAGAAAAGTGGCATGGATTAAAGGATCCTGATTTAAGATACAGACAAAGAGAAGTAGATATGATCTCTAACCCAGAAGTAAAGGAAATCTTCAAAAAGAGAGCTGTAATACTTAAGAGTATAAGAGAATTTTTGGATAATAGAGGATTTATAGAAGTTGAAACTCCAATGCTATCACCAATTGCTGGTGGGGCATCAGCAAGACCTTTTATAACTCACCATAATGCTTTAGATATAGAGATGTATCTAAGAATAGCACCAGAATTATACTTAAAGAGAGCGATAGTTGCTGGTCTTGAAAGAGTATATGATCTGGGAAGAACTTTCAGAAATGAAGGAATGTCTGTAAGACATAACCCAGAATTTACAATGATAGAACTATATCAAGCTTTTGCTGATTATAATGATATGATGGAAATATGTGAAAATTTAATTGCTACAGTATGTGAAAAGGTAAATGGAACTACTAAAGTTACTTATCAAGGAACAGAAATAGACTTTACTCCACCATTTAGAAGAATTTCTATGGTAGATGCAGTTAAAGAATATGCTGGAGTAGATTTTAATGAAATAAAAACTGATGAAGAAGCTCAACAAATAGCTAAAGAAAAGAACTTAGAGTTTAAGAAGGATTTAAAACATGTAACAAAAGGTGAAGTATTAAATATGTTATTTGAAGAATATGCTGAAGAACATTTAATACAACCTACTTTTGTATATGATTATCCAGTAGAAATATCCCCTCTAACTAAGAAAAAGAGAGGAAATGAAGCCTTTACTGAAAGATTTGAAGGTTTTGTTTATGGAAGAGAAATATGTAATGCATATTCAGAATTAAATGATCCTATAGTTCAAAGAGAAAGATTTAAGCAACAAGAAAAAGAAAGAGAACTAGGAGACGATGAAGCATACGTTATAGATGAAGAGTTTATGAGTGCATTAGAAACAGGTATGCCTCCAACAGGTGGATTAGGAATAGGTATAGACAGATTAATAATGTTCTTAACAGATTCAGCATCAATAAGGGACGTTATTATGTTCCCAACAATGAAACCTTTAAAATAAATTTAATATAAAAATTAATTTATGGTAAAAGAGTTGAAAAGGCTATATTACTAAGCTTTGTTCAACTCTTTTACCTTTAAATTTTTATGTAAATATATTAAAAATAAAAAAAGTGCTTGCAAAATAAAAAAAAGTTGATATAATAACTAGTGTAGTAAATGTTCCGTGGTAGCTCAATGGTGGAGCACTCGGCTGTTAACCGATAGGTTGGAGGTTCGAGTCCTCTCCACGGAGCCATTTTAATTTTAAAATTAATTTATAATATTCCGCGGTAGCTCAATGGTGGAGCACTCGGCTGTTAACCGATAGGCTGGAGGTTCGAGTCCTCTCCGCGGAGCCATTTTAATTTTAAAATAATTTACAATATTCCGCGGTAGCTCAATGGTGGAGCACTCGGCTGTTAACCGATAGGCTGGAGGTTCGAGTCCTCTCCGCGGAGCCATTTTAAAAAGCTTTTATAAATATAGATAAAAAGTTCTATATTTATAAAAGTTTTTTTATTTAAGTTGATATTAATAAACTTACTAAAACTTATTTAAAAGCTGATAATTATTAATTGATTTGGGAATTCTATTGACATAAATAAAGCTTTTGATAAAATTAATATATAATTTAATAAATACGGTGAGAAAGAAGAGTAGGCTTATAGCTTTTTTTAGAGAGACGGTGTATGGTGCAAACCGTTAAAAGTATAAGTTGAAGGGAGCTTTTGAGTATTAAGTTTTGAGAAAGTTGGGCTAAAGCCAAGAAGGGTGGAACCGCGGAATTAAATTTCGTCCCTTCAGGTTTTGGGCTTTTTTTATTTTATAGAATTGGAGGTATTAAAATGGCTGTAGAAAAAACTATGGAAAAAATCGTTTCTCTTTGTAAAAGTAGAGGATTTATATTCCCAGGCTCAGAAATATACGGAGGTCTTGCAAATTCATGGGATTATGGTCCATTAGGAGTAGAATTTAAGAATAATGTAAAGAAGGCTTGGTGGAAGAAGTTTGTACAAGAAAGTTCATATAATGTAGGGGTTGACTGTGCAATACTTATGAATCCAGAAGTTTGGGTTGCTTCAGGTCACGTTGGAGGATTTTCAGATCCTTTAATGGATTGTAAGGAATGTAAATCAAGATTTAGAGCTGATAAGCTGGTAGAAGATTATATGACTGCAAATGGAGCAGAAGTAGCTAGTGCAGATGGATGGAGCAATGAACAATTAAAGGAATTTATAGAAGAGAATAATATAGTTTGTCCAAAGTGTGGAAAATTAAATTATACTGAAATAAGACAATTTAACTTAATGTTTAAAACTTTCCAAGGAATAACTGAGGATTCAGCAAGCACAATATATCTTAGGCCAGAAACTGCACAAGGTATATTTGTAAATTTTAAGTCTGTTCAAAGAACTTCGAGAAAAAAAGTTCCATTTGGTATAGCTCAAATAGGAAAGTCTTTCAGAAATGAAATTACACCAGGTAATTTTACTTTTAGAACAAGAGAATTTGAGCAAATGGAATTAGAATTCTTCTGTAAGCCAGGTACAGATTTGGAATGGTTTAATTATTGGAAAGATTACTGCTGGAATTTCCTATTAAGCTTAGGAATGAATAAAGATTCTTTAAGAATAAGAGACCATTCACAAGAAGAGTTATCCTTCTATTCAAATGCAACATCTGATATAGAATTCTTATTCCCATTTGGATGGGGAGAATTATGGGGAATTGCTGATAGAACTGACTATGACCTAAATAAACATCAAGAACATTCTGGTCAAGATATGACTTATTTAGATCCTTCAACTAATGAAAAGTATATTCCATATGTTATTGAACCATCTCTTGGAGCAGATAGAGTTGCTTTAGCGTTCTTAGTTGATGCTTATGATGAAGAAGAATTAGAAGGTGGAGATAAGAGAACAGTATTACATTTACATCCAGCTTTAGCCCCATATAAAGCTGCAGTATTACCACTTTCAAAGAAGCTTTCAGATAAAGCTTTAGAAGTATATTCGCAATTAAGCAAGAAGTTTAACGTAGATTATGATGAAGCAGGAAGTATAGGAAAGAGATATAGAAGACAAGATGAAATAGGAACACCATTCTGTATTACAATAGATTTTGATACAGAAAATGATGGATCAGTTACAGTTAGAAATAGAGATACAATGCTTCAAGAAAGAATTAAGATTGAAGACCTAACTGCTTATATAGAAAAAAGTTTAGAGTTTTAATTAAATAATGGTCTGCCTTAAAATATAAAAAAATTTTAAGGCGGCCAATTTTTGTATTTTAATATTTTAAGTGATATAATTAGCTAGAAAATGGACAAAATTAAGATAGATTTTAATAATCTGAAGTCCTACATTATACATTAAAAAGTGCTTCGCACTTTTTGATATTAGAATTAATATAATGTTTTATATATTACTTTGGAGGAATATGATGAAAAAGCAGTTTAGTGAATTTAAAGAATTTATAAAAGGTAAAAAGGTAGCAGTTGTAGGTATAGGAGTTAGTAATATACCTTTAATAAGATTTTTAGTTAAACTTGGAGCAATAGTAACAGCTTTTGACCAAAAAACAAGAGAGGAATTAGGGGAAGTTGCTGATGAATTTGACAGTTTATCAGTTTCCTTGGAATTAGGGGAAGGATATTTAGATAGGTTAACAGGTTTTGAGGTTGTTTTTAAAACTCCTTCAATGAGGATAGATTCAGAAGCTTTGGTAAGAGCTAAAAATGAAGGGGCTTACATAACTTCTGAAATGGAGGAGTTTGTTAGATATTGCAGAGGTAAAATTTTTGGAATAACAGGAAGTGACGGAAAAACAACAACAACAACAATAATATCAAAATTATTAAGTGAAGCAGGATATAAAACTTGGGTTGGAGGAAACATAGGAACTCCTTTATTTGCAAATGTTGAAGATATAAACGAAGAGGATATGGTAGTTTTAGAATTATCAAGTTTTCAGCTTATGACTATGAGTTTACCTATAGATGTTGCAGTTGTAACAAATTTAGCTCCAAACCATTTAGATATGCATAAGGACATGCAAGAATATATAGATGCTAAAAAGAATATATTTTTATATCAAGATAAAAATGGACTTTTAGTTGTAAATAGAGAAAATGAGATAACTCATAGTTTTGTTAAGGAAGCTAAGGGAAGAGTTTTAGAATTTAGTTCAAAAAGATGTATAGAAGATGGAGCATATTTTAAGGATAATACTTTATTTTTACAAGATAAAGAAGTATGCAATAAGGATGATATTGTAATAAAGGGAATTCATAATATAGAAAATTATCTTGCAGCCTTTTTGGCGGTTAAAGATGATGTTTCAATAGAGGTTATGAAAAAAGTTGCTCAAACTTTTACAGGTGTAGAGCATAGATGTGAATTAGTGAGGGAGATAGATGGAGTTAAATATTATAACGATTCAATAGCTTCAAGTCCTACTAGAACTTTAGCTGGTCTTTTTGCTTTTGATAGAAAGGTTATATTAATAGCTGGAGGATATGATAAGCATATACCTTTTGAACCTTTAGCTGAAGAAGGACATTCATATATAAAGCACTTAATTCTTCTTGGTGCTACTAAAGACAAGATTAAGCATGTTTTTGATAAGCTAAAGGAGGAAAAGGGAATTGAGATTCCAATTACAATTGTGGATTCTTTAGAGGAAGCTGTTGAAAAAGCTAGAGAAATTTCAGAAGAAGGAGATATAGTAACATTATCGCCAGCTTGTGCATCTTTTGATATGTTCCCTAATTTTGCAGTAAGGGGTAATAAATTTAAAGAAATAGTTAATAAGCTTTAGTAAATAATTATAAACAATAGTACCTGTGTTTTTAAACACAGGTACTATTGTTTATAAGATTAATTTTATTCTATATTCAATACTTGAATTCCATTAAGATTTGCTGCTTTATCAATAAATATTTTTTGTTTTGTAATGAAGTAATCATTAATAAAATCAGATAATACTAAGCTTGTTTCAAATTTTTCTTCGTTATTATTCATGCTTAATGAATTCAAAGAATTGCCACTATTACTATTTATATAATAAATTTTGTTATTATATTGTTTTAAATTTTCTCCTTTAATATAAGAATATTGGGTTATTTTATTTTGAGATAGATTTAAGAAACAAAGAATATTATCGTTGCTGCTATCAAAAAATAATAAGCCATTACTGTAAGTAATAAAACTATCTACAGAGACATCTGTTAATTTAATATTAGAAGTTCCATCAGCTTTTAGTGCATATAATTTGGAATTATCATCTAAATTTTGATAGAAAATAAAATTGTTATTAAAAATGAATTTTCCTGCTTTATTATTTGAAAGTAGTTTTTTATTTTTTAATTTAATATCATAAGAATAAATAAGTTTGTCTGATGAATTTATATAATATAGATATTTATCGTTAGAAACTAAGTTAATAGCAACATCATCATTTAATTTTGAAATAGTATCTTTTTCGTAGTTAAAACTGTAAATGCCTCTATCCTTTTGAGATGCTGATGAAAAATAAATTATATTATTTATGCTTGTAATATAATTTATTGAATAATCAAAAGAGTTTATTATGTAAGTATCATTTATATATGTATTATCATAAGGAATTTCAGCTACAGTCAACTTATTATCATTTTTAGGATTTGAGAAAAATAATAAATTTCCTAAATATAAAAATTTATTAGGAGTTAAAGTTTCGTTAGAAAGACTGATATTTTTATTAGTTTCTTTCTTATTATTTATATTTGATGAAATTATATTGTTAGTTTCTTGATTATTAGTTATAGAGGATGAGTTGTTTTTAGTTTCTTCTGGATCTTTTGAACAAGCTACTAAAAGAAGGCTTGATGCTAATAATAATAAAAAGGCTTTTTTGAACATAAATACCTCCTGCTTATTTTTAATTATATATTCAATTTTAAAGTATAAATTTTGTTAAGTAAAATAAAATATTATTTTTTTAATCAACCTTTCCTGGTGTGTTACTATAAGAAATTGTTAGAAATATAAAGAAAAATATAGAAAAGTAATAATAATATAAATTAATTATGCAATATTACAAATTAAGAATTTATTTTACATGATATTATAAATAACGTCCTCGAGATGAGGAAATAAAAATTAAATAAATTAATACGAAAAATGTTGACAATTTGAACATTAAGTGTTAATATAAAAAAGCGGTCGATTTGAGCGCAATATTTATTTGAAAATAGATCTTTGAAAATTGAACAGAATATTAAGTAAAGATAAACCAGCAATTCTTTTGAACGTCTAAGATTAACTCAAAGAAATTTGAGACAGATTAAACTTTTTAGTGAGAGTTTGATCCTGGCTCAGGACGAACGCTGGCGGCGT
>NZ_JAHLPS010000122.1 GCF_018918055.1 Caproiciproducens sp. MSJ-32 | reverse complement strand
TAATTATATTAAAGCAAGATTACTGGCTATTTTCATTTATATATTGCTGGGTAAAATAGAAGCTTATTACATAATATTTTTGTCAATAGGATTTAAAATCCATTAATTAAACACTAGTGATATTATTATATATAATAATTTTAAAACAGGTAGATAATAATGTCTTTGCTTAGTCCAATATATTTAAATCAGGATATGATACAAGATATTTCTTCAATTTTAATAAATGGATATTTTGAAAGTATTACTATTAGAAAAGTTAATGATAATACCTATACTGGTAAATATCAAAACAATAATAAGGGTCAGCATAGCGAAGACTATAAGAACACTAAAGGAGATAAGGATGATAGCACAACCATTGGTAAAAGCTGCTGATTATACCAAATATGTTGCTTTTATGAACACTAACACATGTGAATATTACTTTAAAACCTATAATAACAATCAAATCCTAAGGGCATGTCTTTGGGATCATTACAGGAAGAGTTCTAAGCCAATATTCCTTGGGAGCATTGCCTCTTCTGTATGATTTAACTCTTGTTAAACCATAATATTTAAAAAGGTGCTGTCTGAAACAGCACCTTTAAAGTTAAAAATTTAAAAATATTTTTACTTATAAAAAATTACTTGAAGTCTATTCTTTTATAAACTATTTACAAAATATATCATCCATTGTATAAAGTCCTTCCTCAGACTTAACTATAAAGCGTGCTGCTTTAATAGCACCTAAGGCAAAAATACTTTTTGATAAAGCCGTATGCTTTAACTCTATAATTTCATCATCTCCAGCAAATATTATTGTATGTTCTCCCGCTATAGTTCCTCCACGAATGGCATGAATTCCTATTTCATTTTTTTCTCTTTTAACATTTTTACCTTCCCTGCCATAGGTGTATTCTTTACTATTATCTAAAACTTCATTAATTACATTTGCTAATAAATAAGCTGTACCACTTGGCGCATCTACCTTTTTATTATGATGTTTTTCTATAATTTCTATATCAAAATCTTCACTTAATAGTTTGCTTATATTTCTTAATACCCTGGAAAGAATGTTAATCCCAAGAGACATATTCGAGGAATGAAGAATAGCTGTCTTCTTAGATGCATCTTCTATTTCCTTTAGCTGCTCCTCTGAAAGTCCAGTTGTAGCAATAACTAATGGTATTTTTCTTTTTATAGAAAAATCTAACATCTGATCTAGATTAGATGGATGAGAAAAATCAATTATAACATCTACTTCTCCATTATATTCATAAGGATCACTATAAATAGGATATTTATTTTTTCCATCACTATTATATCTATCTATACCTACTGCAATTTCCATGTCTTTTTCTAGTTCTATCTGTCTACTTAGAACTTGAGCCATTTTTCCATTTGCCCCATATATCATAACCTTAATCATCTTATTTCCCCTCAATTCTAAATCCCATATCTAATAAATTTTTTATTAATATACTTTTATTTTTTTCTTCCATTTCTACAAGGGGCAATCTAAGCTCTCCTGCATCCATTCCTATTAAATTCATTGCAGTTTTTATAGGTATAGGATTAACTTCTATAAACAATGAATTAATTAAAGAATTCATTCTAAGCTGAAGTTTTCTAGCTTCATTTACTTTTCCCTCTAAGAAGCTAAAAACTAAATCATGAATTTCCTTTGGCAGAATATTAGCTGCTACGGAAATTACCCCACAGCCTCCAAGAGATAAAACTGCTACAATTTGATCATCATTTCCTGAATAAATATAAAAATTATCAGAACACAATCTAGCTATTTCTGCTACCTGGCTTATATTTCCGCTAGCTTCCTTAATCCCTCTTATATTAGGATGCTTTTCAAGACTTGCTACAGTTTCAGGTAGTATGTTTACTCCTGTTCTTCCTGGAACATTATATAATATAATAGGTATATTTACTTCATCAGCAATAGCAGTAAAATGTTTAATTAAACCCTTTTGAGTTGTTTTATTATAATAAGGCGTTACAAGCAAAAGTCCATCAGCTTTAATACTTTCAGCAAATTTACTCATTTCTATTGCATCTGCTGTATTATTGCTCCCTGTTCCAGCTATAATAGGAATTTTTCCAGCAGCTTTCTCTACTGCAAATCTTAATACTTCCTTTTTTTCATCCTTACTCATAGTAGCAGATTCTCCAGTTGTTCCACAAACTATTATTGCATCTGTACTATTTTCTATATGCCAATTTATAAGTTCTTCAAGCTTTTCAAAATTTACTTTATTATTCTTAAAAGGGGTAACAATTGCTACCCCAGATCCCCTAAAAAGTCTCACTTTCTCAACTCCTCCAACAACAATTCTGCTATTTGGACAGCATTAGTAGCAGCACCTTTTCTAATATTGTCCGCTACAACCCACATATTAAGTCCATTTTCAATACTAAAATCTCTTCTTATTCTCCCTACATAAACGCTATCTGTTCCCTCTGCATATATTGGCATAGGATAAATATTTTCTTTAGGATTGTCTTGTACTACAACCCCTTTAGCTTCTCTTAAAGTTTCATATACTTCTTCAAGTTCAAATTCTTTTTCAAGTTCTAAATTAATTGATATACTATGTCCATATCTAACTGGAACTCTTACTGTTGTTGCAGTTATCCTTAAATCTTGCCTGCCAAGTATTTTCTTAGTCTCTTCAATCATTTTTATTTCTTCCTTTGTATATCCATTTTCCATAAATACATCTATATGTGGCAGACAATTAAAAGCTATTTGATAAGGATAATTTGTATTCTCTAATCCATTCAAGCCATTCTCTAAGTCCCTAATGCCTGCAACTCCAGAACCAGATACTGCCTGATAAGTGGAATATATAATCCTTTTTATTTTAAATTTTTCATCTATAGCCTTTAAAGGCACTACTGATTGAATAGTACTACAGTTTGGATTAGCTATAATTCCATTATGCCATTTAACGTCTTCCGGATTTACTTCAGGAACAACTAAAGGTACATCTTCATCCATTCTCCAGGCACTGCTGTTATCTATAACTATAACTCCTTTATCTCTAGCAATAGCCGCAAACTTTTTGCTTGTTTCTCCTCCTGCTGAAAATAAGGCTATATCTATTTCTCTATCAAAAGAGTTTTCATTAAGTTCTTCTACAAAATAATCCTTAGCTCTAAAGTTGATAACTTGTCCTTTTGATTTAGCTGATGCAAAAAAGTAAATTTTAGAAATTGGAAAGTTTCTCTCTTCTAAAATTTCAATTATTTTTCTTCCTACCATTCCACTAGCCCCAACAACAGCTATATTAATTTTTTTCATTATTTTCCCCCCACATCTTATTTACTGCTTAAATTTATAGATTAAAAGCTTCACATAGAACATTTACTGCCTTTTCCTTATCAGAAGCATTTATAATATATGAAATACTAATTTCAGAAGTAGTAACTTGCTTAAAATTTATAGAACTATCTGAAAATAATTTAAATATCTTAGAAGCAACCCCAGATTCATTTCTCATACCCATTCCAACTACTGATATTTTAGTTATATCAGTATCTTTCTTTACACTTATTCCTGGTGTATTAATATATTGTTTCATTACTAGATCAACAGTACTTTCATCCTCTTTAGATGTTGTGAAAGATATATTAACATAACCATCACCTGAAAATGTTTGGCTTATCATATCAATATTAACTTCTTCTTTTGCTAATCTGCTAAAAATATCCGAGATATATTCTGATGAATAGGGAACTCTGTTAATAGTTTCCATTAATACATTATCACTTACAGTTAATCCAGTTATAACTTTATGTTCCATTTCCTTATCAAACTCCTTTATATATGTTCCTTTTCCTCTTTGATGGCTTGAAGCTACATAAATTGGCACATTATATTTGTAAGCAAGTTCTACAGATCTAGCTTCCATGACTTTAGCACCTAAACAAGACATTTCCATCATTTCTTCATAACTTATATAATCAAGTCTTTTAGCATTTGGAAAAATTCTTGGATCTACACTATATATGCCATCCACATCTGTATATATCTCACAATGACAATTTAACTTTGCTGCTAAAGCTACAGCTGTAGTATCTGAACCTCCTCTTCCTAATGTTGTTATATCTCCTTCCGTATTAATTCCCTGAAAACCAGCTACTACTACAATCTTATCTTCTTCTAAATATCTCTTAATTTTATCAGTATCTATTTCACAAATTTTATTCTTTGTATGAATTCCTTCTGTCTTAATACCTGCTTGAAAACCTGTTAAAGATATTGAAGAATAGCCCTTTTCTTGAAATATTATTGACAAGAGAGAACTTGATACCTGTTCTCCCGTTGCCATAAGCATATCTAATTCCCTTTTGCAAGGCTCTTTTGAAATAGACTTAGCCATTTCAATAAGATTATTTGTTGTTTTTCCCATTGCAGAAACTACAACTACTACATTAAAGCCCTCTTTTTTTCTTTTAATTACCTCATCAGCAATCTTATTCATTTTTTCTAGTGTTGCTACTGATGAGCCCCCATATTTTTGAACTACTAATTGCATAATGTCAATCCCCCCCAAGGTTACCTTCTAAACAAAGACTAACTTTAAAGATAGCTCTTACATAAATCTTCTATAGATTTATTTGATACATATGTTAATGGTATATCAAATATAGTCTTAACCCCCTTACTTCCTTCATTGCTTAATCTATAAACAGCCCTTGAATAAGCTACTAAAACATTGGCTGTAAACTCTGAATTACTATCTATTTTTAAAGAAAATTCTGCTATGTGGTTATTTGTACGATCCTCTCCTGTTCTTCCACTTCTTGCTACAAAACCTCCGTGAAATAATTTTGAATGTTTTTCTAATAATTCTTCTTCTGTAATAAAGGTTACATTAACATCATAGTCTGCAAAATAATCAGGCATAGTTTTAATAGCATTTACAATTTTATTCTTATCTGCATTTTCTTCTGCTACCACATAACATTCTCTTCTATGTTTTTCTCTAACAGTTAAATCTGGATTTTCTCCATTTCTTACCCTTTTAACCGCTTCTTCAATTGGTACTGTATATTGAATAGCATTCTTTACACCAGGTACTCTTCTTATAGCATCTGAATGCCCTTGGCTTACACCTGGTCCCCAAAAAGTATAAGTATTCCCATATGGAAGCATGGCATCAAGTAAAACTCTATTTAGTGAAAACAAGCCAGGATCCCATCCTAAACACACTGCACTAACTTTAGCAGCTTCCTTAGAAGCCTTATCCATAGCTTTTATATATTCTGGAATTTTTGCATGATTATCATAGGCATCTACTGTATTATACATACTAGCAAAATAAGGTCCTTGTACTGGAATATCTGTAGCTGAACCTCCACATAAAATCATTACATCAATATCATTTACATAATTATCAGCTTCATTAATATCAACTATTTTAACTCCTTCATCATAACTTTTTATGTTACCTATAGGTCTTCTAGTAAATATAGCTGCCAGCTCCATATCCGGATTTTGACTAATAGCAAGCTCTACTCCTTTACCTAAATTTCCATATCCCACAATTCCTAATCTTATTTTTTCCTTCATATAATCAGCCTCCTAAATTATTATTTATTGCTTTTATTATTGCCTTTTAAGCATGCCCCTAGCTTTGAATATATTATTAAATTATTCTTGCAAGAATAAAATAAATATCTTTTTTTATATTTTTTTAATAATTGAAATATTCAAATTATTTTTAGTTAAAAAAACACCCGACAGGTTTGTCGGGTGCTAAACGCGTATAACAAAAAAGTATAGCAATCCTCCTACCCTTATAGCTCAATGTGAGATAGCACAACATCATAATATCGAGCAAATACTATGATGACAGTCCTGCAGCTCTTAACTGCAGACCCAGCAACAGATTTTGGTATCTGAAGCTTCGGCGATGCCTCCTTTCTCTATACTTCACTAGCTTCCGGCTTCCATATAGATACTCTTAGAAATCGCGCCTCTACCTCACCCATTAGGATGAGGATTTTTTTATTCAATTTTCTTGTGTATTATAATAACACCCTATCCAGCATATGTCAATAAAATTTTATATAAAAATTTTATTGCTTTATTATAACAATAAAAATTAATAATGTTGTGCATTTAATGTTAATATGATAAAATTACTATCAAAATATTAAGTAAATATTAACAACTAATAACGAAAAAAGTTTGGGGGCTAAGTTATGTTGGATATTAAAATTGTAAAAACAACAAAACCAAAAGAAAAACCAAAGAAAAATCAACCATTAGGCTTTGGAAAGATTTTTACAGATCATATGTTTATTATGAACTATACAGAAGGTAAAGGTTGGCATGATCCTAGAATTGTACCTTTTGAAAATCTTTCTTTATCTCCTGCAGCAATGGTATTTCATTATGGACAAGAAATGTTTGAAGGATTAAAAGCCTATAAAACAGCAGATGGAAGAACCCTTTTATTCCGTCCTGAAATGAATGCTAGAAGAGCAAATAATACTAATAAAAGATTATGCATACCAGAAATAAATGAAGAAGATTTTGTTCAAGCTATTAAAGCTGTTGTAAAAGTTGATGAAGATTGGATTCCTACCGAAGCTGGAACTTCTTTATATATAAGACCATTTATAATTGCTACAGATGAATTTTTAGGTGTAAATCCTTCTAAAACATATTTATTTATTATTATTCTTTCACCTAGCGGAGCTTACTACGAAAGCGGCTTAGCACCTGTAGGCATTTGGATTGAAGATGAATTTGTAAGAGCAGTACGTGGCGGTATAGGAGAAGCAAAAACTGGCGGAAACTATGCAGCTAGCCTGGCAGCACAAGTAAAAGCTCATGACGAAGGCTTTTCACAAGTGTTATGGTTAGATGGTGTTGAACGTAAATATATTGAAGAAGTTGGAGCTATGAATATCTTTTTCAAAATAGATGGAGTTGTAATTACTCCTGAATTAAACGGTAGCATATTACCTGGTGTTACTCGTGCTTCTGTAATAGATTTATGTAAATCCTGGGGATTAACAGTAGAAGAAAGAAAAATATCTATCGACGAAATTTATGATGCCTATAAAACAGGTAAACTTGAGGAAGTTTGGGGTACAGGTACAGCAGCAGTAATTTCTCCTGTAGGAAAGTTTAGATGGAAAGATGAAGTTATGACAATAAAAGATGGAAAAATTGGAGAACTAAGTCAAAAAATATATGATACTATAACTGGTATTCAATTAGGTAAAGTTACAGATACTATGAACTGGACCATTGAAGTAAAATAATTAGAATTTTCATATTCTTAAAAAATTAGAGCTATCTCATTAATGGATTAAAATCCGTTAAAAGTAGCTCTTTTTTTGACTTTAACATGTATTCTTAATTATTTGTAAAACCCATTTTTTTCTTATAATTATCCTAATCATTCTCTAAACTTTTTCTACAGGTATCCAAATTTCACAATAATAATCCTCTGGATTTTCTTGAGGTGGAGTATACATTTCAATATTATAGTTTCCAGCAAGCTTATATTCTTATGATGATGCAGTATCTGCTGAATATCGTTGGGTTAAACAAGTTATTGAGCGTTTAAATCGTACCTTTAAGTCTTCTTATCGTGTAACCTGTGGTTACGGAAGCGATGACGGTGCTCTT
>NZ_JAHLPS010000030.1 GCF_018918055.1 Caproiciproducens sp. MSJ-32 | reverse complement strand
CAGGTAAATCTTATAGAGTTAAAGATAAAATATTCACTAATAATTCCAAAAAATAATTAGTCAAAAGTGTTAAAAGTTATATTTGCAAATTTGTTAAAAATAATATTGACATTAACACTTATTCTAATTCATTTAAAAATTCCACCATAATTTCAATAAATTCATCTGGCTTATCATAGTGTATATCGTGACCTGGAGTGTCAACATTGACTCTTTTCCCCTTTTCTAATAGGCTGACTACACGATCGGTATCTTCATCTGATAAGGCTGCTAATAATAAATCACCATCATAACTAGTATTGGCCTTAATAAATACTGTAGGACTTTTTATTTTTGATAAGACTTCTTCTTGATTATAATCTTCAAACCAGCTGTTATCATAGAAAGTTTCTCCAAATCTTTGATCATAAGGATAGGTTACAACTTCAAACATCCTATTTATTTGTGGTGGTAAATACTTTACATGAACGGGTTCATCAGGGTGCTTTTCATGATAGCTTACTGCACTTTTTGAAATAAAATTCCAAATCTTTTCTCCAAAGATATTTTTCCAATAACTTCTTTCTAAACTATATTTAAAATAATCTTTCTCTTCACTTTGATTTTTAAAATCCTGATATAATTGAAAACCATAAACCCATGCGTAAGTCTTTTCCCTTCTGCCAGCTTCTGTTGCAAAGAAAGGTGAATCTTCAATAACTGTTCCTAAGATGCGATCTGGATAATAGGCAGCCATCCATGCAGCAATCATTCCCCCTGAAGAATGGCCTGAAACAACTACTTTTTCTCCAATTTCTGTATCAATAAATTCTATAAAATCTTTAGCCATTTCTTTAGCTGAGTACTTTTCTACCTTCCATTCTGATTCCCCATGTCCATGACAATCTATAGCATAAACATGATAATGTTTTGATAGTTCCTCTAATACCTTAGCATAATCTTCCCAAATCATTCCTTGGCCATGTATTAATAAAAGTGGCGTTTTTCCATTATCAGGCCCTTCTCCATAATTTAACAGAGTACCATCTTTTAATTTTATCTGCCTTTCTATAAAACCTGCTTTAGCTATCTTTTTTAATGGTTTCTTAATATAGGTTACATTATTATAAAAATATGAACCAATTATAAATAGTATAATCCCTAAGATTATAATTAATATTATTTTCTTTTTCATATTTACCACTCTCCTATTTTTAAATTACTATTCTGTACATTCTTCTGCATTATAAATTGCTTCTATAAAATGCATTAATTTTTCCTGCTTCATCAAAGCAAGTCCTTGACTTTCATCTCCTAAAACCAGCAAACTATCACCAGGAAAAATGTTAAATATCTCCCTAGCCTTTTTAGGAATTACAATCTGCCCTCTTTCACCAACCTTTACTATTCCAAAAACATGCTTTCCCTTTGGCTGAGGACCTATTTTATCTTTATCGTTAGAATAATTCACTAAATCATCTAAACTAACTCCATAAAATTCTGCTAAAGCTAAACAATTATTAATATCAGGAAGACTTTCTCCACTTTCCCATTTTGCAACAGCCTGTCTTGAAACACCAATTTTATCAGCAATTTCTTCCTGAGTATATTTATATTTCTTTCTTAATTTTTTTAAATTCATACTTATCATATTAATCACATCCTTTGATTTAATGATATATTAGTTATTATCTCTATTCAACCAACCAGATATAACAGCAAATGTTATTATTAGTTTACATATATTTATTCATAAAAAAAAGAGTTAAGTAACTCTCCTTTTTTATCACTATTAATTTAAAGTATCACCTTTATAATAAATTTCTTCCCATCTTTTTCTTGTTAATACCATATTAAGGGCATCAATCATTTCTCCTTCATATTCTAAATCAGCTTTATCAATACTATCTAAAATAAATCCTGCTTTTTCATATACTCTTTGTGCCCTTGGATTGAAGGCATAAACCCCTAAAGTTAACTCTTTTAGATCTGTATTTAAAAAGATATAGTCACATACTAAGATTGTTGCCTCTGTTCCTAATCCACGGTTTCTTCCCCCAGGACCTATAAGTATCCTAAAATTCATGCTATGTTTAATTTCATCATATTCATTTATGACTACTTCCCCAACTACTGTATTATTAGCTTTATCTATAATTGCAAGATCAAGGCGGTCAACTTGCTCATTTCTTGTATTATACCAATTTATTAAAAATTCCTTATCAAAGAAAGCTGAACTTCCAGTAAATTTCATAACTTCTTTATCTTCTAATGCTTCTACCATAAAGTCAATATCTTGACTTTCAAAAGGACGAAGTATTACTTTATTTCCTTCTATTGTTGGTTTATATTTTAAATTTATCATATTCCTCTCCCTCAGTTTAAAGTTCTTGACCTTAACATGCTAAAAATATACATATTTTTTATTATATCATAGGCTAAAGCATAGATATATAATAAAAAACTCAGAGCATTTCTACTCTGAGCTAAAAAATGATATTTATAAAATGATGATAAAAGGGGTATCATGTTAGTTATAAGTTTTTATATGTTTAAATCTATTTCTTTTTAATAGCTACTCTCCATACTTCTGGGCCTTCTTCAAGGTATTCCCATTCAAATTTTCCAGCATATTCTGCTGAAAATTGATAGTATAATGGTTTTGGATCATGATCATTTAATAATTCCATTTCTTCACCATTATTCAAATTATTAAAAGTATCAAAAATAACTGCATGTTTATCCTTTGGTTCATAAATACGTGCATCTACTTGTGATTTAAATCTTGACATCTTATTTACCTCCAAAATGAACTTTGTAAATACATAGTATTACTAAATGCCAAGATTTTATGTGATTTGAATCACATCTTTAATTTATTCCATTCTGGTTTTAATTGATTTATCCATTTCATTTCTATTTCCCTACATTTTTCTTTTGTTGGTAATATTACAAAACTTACTGATATTTTATCTCTATTAGCTTTAATCTCTTTCTCAGCTAAAGTTCTCCCCTTTAAATTATATAATCTATCAAATTCTTTTCTTAAGCCATTTTCTGCTCGTCCTACATATTTTACTCCATCTAGATATAGCTTATAACAGCCCATAGATCTTGAGGCCTTTTTGCTAGCTTCTTCTAAGCTTAATGATAAAACCCCTGCTCCTTTTATTTTATCTATTATCTTATTAAACATATTATCTCCCTTTTCTTTAATTATTTATCCTCTTTTTATAAATTCTATTTTCTATCTTTGTTTCCTTTAAATATTTTTATTAATTAATAAGTTAGAATTTATCATACTAAGTTTATTTATCTATTTTTGAATTAGGTAACTTGCATATCTAACTAAAGCCTTAGGTAAAAATTTGCCTAAACAAGCTATAGTTTTATTCGTAATTCCATAAACTGCAACTACTCTTCCCTTCATTAACATTTTATATCCATATTCAGCAACTTCTTTGGCTGTTGCATTTTTTAAATTTTTAAACAATCCTGATGTTTCAAGATTTGCCTTTTCTTCAAAATTTGTTTTAGTTGGTCCTGGACATAAAGCGAGAACATCTATATCAGTATCTTTAAGTTCAACAGATAAGGCTTCTGTAAAAGATAATACAAAAGCTTTACTTGCATAATAAACTGCCATTAAAGGTCCTGGCTGAAAGGCTGCTAAAGAAGCTAGATTCATTATCTTTCCTCTATTCTTTCTCTTCATATCTTTTAAATAATAGTAAGTAAGCTTTACTAAGGCCATTATATTTACATTTATCATTTCTTCCTGTTTTTTTAAATCTAAAGAGGAAAACTCCCCAAAATCTCCAAAGCCTGCATTATTGACTAATATTTCTACTTGAATATTTTTTTCCTTCGTAAAATTATATATTTCCTCTGCAGCTTCCCTCTTGTATAAATCTTTGGATAAAATTTCAACCTTTATTTTATAATCTTTTTCCAATTTTTCTTTAAGAGATAATAGCTTTTCTTCATTTCTTGCAACTAAAAGTAGGTTATAGCCTTCCCTTGCAAATATATTTGAAAGCTCAAGACCTATTCCACTGGAAGCTCCTGTTATTAAAACTACCTTTTCCATTAATATCATCACCTATCTTATTTATCATTTTTAATTTTATATTATCACTTTTTTATTAATATTTATTAATTTTTTTAATTTTAATACAATTTTTTACTAATAAAAAGAGCCAAGCAATTATCTTGCTCAACTCTTTAGCTTCTTACTTCGTAAGTTTAACAACCACCTCAGCATGAGGAGTATTTGGAAACATGTCCTTAACTATAGTCTTTTCTACTTTGTATCCTGCAGCTATAAGATCCTTTAGATTTTCTACTAAAGTCTTAGGATTGCATGATACGTAAATTATTTCCCTGGCATTAAATCTTATTACATAGTCCAATGCTTTTGGACTTACACCACTCCTTGGTGGATCTAAAATAATTATATCTGGCTTATCTTTAAGCTGTTTGATTGTTTCTGCAACGTCTCCTGCTATAAATTCACAGTTAGTCAATTTATTTAGTTTAGCATTTTCTTTAGCAGCTTCTACTGCTTCTTCTATAAGTTCTAATCCAACAACCTTTTTAGCCTTAGCAGCAGTTATTTGTCCTATTGTACCTGTTCCACAATACAAATCAAATACAACTTTATCATCTGCTTCACCCATAAAATCCCTAACTATACTATAAAGACTTTCTGCTCCCTTAGTATTGGTTTGGAAGAAGGAGAAAGGAGAAATTTTAAATTTAAGACCTAATAAATCTTCTATTATAAAGTCCTTCCCATAAAGCAAATTAACCTTTTCTGGAACTACTGCATCTGAAAAGGAGTTGTTTTCTGTATGTAATATAGATACTAATTTTCCCTTATAACTTTGCGATCTTAAAATTTCTACATATTCACTTAAGTCAAAATCAATTTGACTTGTTGTTACAAGATTAACCATAATTTCTCCTGTATTTATGGCCTTTCTAATAACTAAGTGCCTTAAGTAACCTTCTCTTTTCATTACCCTATAGTATGGGAGTTTTTTATCTCTAAAGTAATCAACTGTTGCTTTTATTACTTTTCTAAAATCTTCATCAACAATTAAACATTTATCAACAGTTATTATTCCAAAAGACTTACCCTTCATATGCATTCCAAGAGTTAATTCTCCACCCTTTTCAAAGTCTCCAAAGGTAAACTCCATTTTATTTCTATATTCCCATTGTTCCTGACTTCCTACAACTCCTAGATAATCTCCCATATAAACATTAGCATCTTTAAATAAAGACTTAACTTCCTCACTTAATAGCTCTAATTGTTTTTCATAAGTTAAATTCTGGGATGTACATCCACCACAAAGTCCAAAGTACTCACAAGGTGCATCTATCTCATATTCTGCTTTTTCATCAACAGATAATAGTTTAAGTTCAGCATAATTTTCTCTTTTTTTCTTTACTCTGCCTGAAACTATTTGTCCAGGAAATGCTCCCTTAACATATATTTTCTTTCCTTCTAATTCACCAATTCCAACAGAAGGAAATTCTGTCCTATCAATTTTAACTTGTACTGTACTTCCTTTTCTCATAGTATCTCCTAACTATTATATTTTAAATTTAGTTTCTCACCTATAGTTTTTTCTAACTTTGTAGAAATTAATACTGGTCTATATAATACATTAATTATTATATATAGTAATAAAAACATACTCTCTCTATCTGAAACATAATATCCTGCTAATCCTATTAAAAAATCAAAAACTATTAATATTAATAACGCAAGAGCAATTGATATTACCTGATCAATAATAGCCGTAAAAATTCTTTTTAATAATTTTATAAACTTTCCTTCTTTTTTTACATTTGCTTCTTTTAGAATTTCTTCATTAGAGTTTTCATATTTATCCATCTTTTCTAATTCTTCATTTCCGCTCAAAATAAGTTCCTCCCACTCTTTTAATTATTAATACTAAAATCATATACTTTTGAGTCTAATCTATATAATAAATAATCATCCTTTATAGTTATAGTTTCTACTAAGCCATCTAAATTGCTTTCTATTGTTCCATTTGCATCTTGATTTTTAACTATATCTATAATTTGATTGTTTATTTCAGAGTAATCCCTTTCTGAGTTATTTGTCATTGCTTCTGAAAAGGCAGCCATAGAAGTTTCTTTAAAATCAAATTTATCTTCATTCTTTATTTGATCAAGATCTAGCTTAAAGCCTATTTTTAAATTAAGACTTCCTCTGGATAAATCCTCTCCAAATATTTTAAATCCATAATACATGCTTTCTAATCTATTTGGTTCTGGATTTATATTATCTAAATATATATGATTATCATTAACTGTTTCACCATTTTCTTCTGTTACTTTTTCCTCAATCTTATATTCTAAACCATAAAATAAAGCTTGTTCTTCCATTCTTGCAAGTATTTCTGAGTGGAATTGACTTACTTCTTCCCTTGTGTAATCTTTAGCCCATTCTCCTTCTCCAATAAATACTTCCTGCTTAGTTTCTGTTTGACTATTATTTTCACTTGACTTATCTGTAGAATTTTTATTTGAGTTACTACATCCTGCTATAGACACTGCAATTGTTACACTTACTATAATCGGTAATATTTTCTTTAGCATACTAGTTCCCCCTAGTTTTTCTTCTTTTATCAAATTTCAACTTATTATATCATTAAAGGTATTATTTTTAAAGCCTTTGTCACACAACTGTAATATTTGCTGGTATTTCAAGGAAAATTATTTATTAATTATATTGTTACCAAATCCTTTAATTTTTCAAAGGTCTTTTCTCCTATTCCCTTTACATTTTTTAATTCTTCTATAGATTTAAAAGCTCCATATTTTTCTCTATATTCAATAATACTTTTAGCTTTTACTTCTCCTATTCCCTTTATCTCAGTAAGTTCCTCTAAAGAAGCAGTATTTATATTTATTAATTTTTCATTACTTTCATTATAAATTACAGAAGCTCCTTCCAAAGAAATTTCTTCACTGAAATTTTTATTTGGAATTATTATAAGCTGATTAGGATTTAACTTTGCTGCTCTATTTATTTTATCTATGTTTGCTTCTTCTGTAAGTCCTCCTGCCTTATCAATTAAATCCTTAATTATGCTTCCCTCTTCCATTTCATATACATCTGGTTTTCTTACTTCTCCCTTTATTTCTACCACTATTGTTTTTTTTACTTCTTTTTCTTTTGGTAACTCTTCTATAATATCCTCTTCAGAAATTGTTGCTACAGCTTCTTCAACAAATATATCTTCCATATATTCATCCATAAATACCTTAGATTTATTACTTTTATATAAATTAATAGAAATAATCAATAATATAAAAGCTAAAAATAAAATCGCAATATCTCTTTTTTTTATGTTTTTTAAATAATTACTCATAGTCCTCCCTCTATTTTTTTATTATAATTCTTAACCTTTTTTGATAAAAAATAACTCTTTTACTGATTTTTCTTATGGAAAGGTGGAATAGTATTAATTTTTCTGTTAAAATATTTTTATGTGAGTATAAAATAAATATGATTGTGTAAAGTAAATATGAAAAAATAGCGTAGCTACATGTATAATTACACAATATTGTTCAGTTTTTCTTTAAAATTTAAAAAAATTGATTTAGAAAGCTTGTTTTAAACAAAAAATGG
>NZ_JAHLPS010000081.1 GCF_018918055.1 Caproiciproducens sp. MSJ-32 | reverse complement strand
CAACCGAAGGCCTTTTTCTTGTGCTTGAAATTACAAATTAATCTAATAAATTAATGTTAAGTTATTAAAATTGCTCAAATAAACTTCTGCTCATTTTTTCATACGAAACTTTACACTATTTGTATATTATTCCCATAAAATCTCTTTGTTTTTAAAATAATCTTTACTAATTTAAATTATAACAAAATTGTAGTATACAGCCAAATTTATTTACAAGTTTTTATTTTATTATTTTAAATTTATATTTACTATTTCACATTTTGAACCAAGTCTCATTGGCATTCCCCATATTACAGCGCCAGAACTTACAACTACTTGAGGACTATCTTCATCCTTTCTATAATAACCATAATCAACAGCATACATTTTACTTGTAATTATATTGCCCGGCCAAATTTGCCCCTTGTGGGTATGGCCTGCCACAATTAAATCAATATCACCATTATATTCATTAATTCTCATTGGATTGTGTTCCATTGCTATAACAGGCAACTTATGTTAATATAGAAATTAAAATCAATAAATCACCTATAGCTAAAAATAAGAAAAGATAAATAAATATCCCCATAAAATAAGAAGCTATTATATTAATAACCCTTTTTATTCTTTTATTAATATTCATAAAACTACATAAAAATCTAATAACTAAAATTACTAATTACATATAAATTCCATTAATAAATATTCTTACCTTTTTAAAACTCCTTTTAGTTCCATTTTCAAGTATTATTGAAGGTATTTCATTATCAAAACTCATTTTTTTCTCCTATATATGATATTTCTCATATAAAATTCTCTTTTATTATTCTACCATTATTATAATAAAAAAATAAATTATAGAAGGTAAAAATTATTCCTTGAAAATCATTCTTCTTTATAAAAAATCTATTGCAGCATCTATTGAATACTATAAAGAAAGGGTCCTATTAAAAGGATTTTTAAAATCATTTTAATACAGCCCCCTTTTTTATTGTTCATTTTCGCTTGTCCACTATTATTTAACATATAATTTTAACTGAAGAAGCCAATTCTTCAAATTTATCATTTAAATGAATAGGACTCCATTCAGGACTTCTACATAAAAAGACATAATCAAAATTTTCATTACTAATAGATTTTATATCTTCAGTATGTTCAAAAGGAAACGTTCCATCTAAGCTATAAATTTGTGAATCTCTCCTTCTAATCCATCTTACTTTCGTATTAGGTCGTTCTTCAATTACTCTTCTCAACCAATTGCCGCAGTTATAATTATTAGGACCTTTATAATAATGATAATAATCATGATGAAAATCGATATTTACTATCATCAATTGTAATATTTTTGGTATTCTATCAATAATATTTTTTATATATTTATGACTGTTCACTTTTAAAAAATTTTCTTGTGGTATCTTTAATTTCATCAGAAAATTTTTCAAGAAATAAAAATCTTCAATTATCCCTACCTTTTTAAGTTCAGGGTATTTTAAATATCTTTCTTCCCACATGGATTTTAATTTGTTGCTAGGTATTTCATCACTTCCATTTGGAAAATATATATATCGTTCCTGTGATGAAGCATTAATAAAGTAATCAAAATCAATGCTTAATATTCCTACCACAATATCCTCCCCCTGTTAAAGAAAGAAAATAATGAATAGTTCTATTATTAATTATAATAAACAAGCTCTATATTTTCAAAAATCTTATAGTTACAATCTAAACATTTATGATTCTGTTGAAATTTTCCCACCATCAGTATCAGCATTATTCATCTTTCTAAGCTTATTTGTCAAAAAGAATGTAGGAATAATACTAATTAACATAAATATTAAACTTGTAATAAAACCCATATGATAAGCAATAGTTAAATTAGCTATAGTCCCTTCCTTCATATTTAGAGAGTTACTAACAACTGTTGCCAAAATAGCCGAACCAGATGCAGCACCTATATTTTGAATAATTCTTGTAGCAACGCTGGCTGCTGGAACTTGAGTATTTTTAAGACCTACATAAGAATCGCTCATAATAGGCACAGTTATACCTCCAACTCCTATTCCACGTAAAAATAAAGTAAGCCATATAATCCAATAGGCTGTATCAGAATCAAAAAATGCAAATGGCAGAGTTCCCATAATAGTTATTATAATTGAAGGTAGAACAACAAATCTGGCTCCAATTTTATCAGTCATTTTACCAATGATAGGTCGTGTAACCAGCATTCCTATGCCTTGAGGTATTAACCAAAGAGCTGATGTAATAACATTTAAAGCTCGTACATTTCTAAGGAAATACTAGCCAATACAAAGGATAAAACAGCTATTGAATTAGCCCCTGAGGCCTTTATTTCAGTTACACCAAAGATAAACATTCCTGACATCATTACAAGTAGAAAAACACCAATCCAATCTAATTTAGCAGATTTATCTATTGCCTTAAAATTTGGTAATTTCCAATGCATCATCAATAAAGCAATTGCTCCAATAGGAAGATTCACAAAAAACAACCAATGCCAAGATGAATATTGCATAATTAATCCCCCAATAACCGGACCAATAATTGGAGCAAAAACAATAGGTATTCCAACAATAGACATTAAACGTCCAATATTATCATTTCCTGCAAGCTGTACAACCAAAGCTGTTAAGGTTGGAATCATTATTCCAGAAGCAAAACCTTGAAATATACGAAATGTAATTAAACTATTCATATCCCATGATAGACCACAAAGCAGTGAAGCTGCCAAGAATACCCCTAAAGCTCCCATAAATATTTTTTTTACCATCATATTTACGAATCAACCATCCAGAAAATGGAACTGTAATTCCTAAAGCAAGGGTATATCCAGTTACAATCCACTGAGTACTAGAAAAAGATGCTGAAAATATTTTTGCCAAATCATTCACAGCTATGTTGACAATAGTAGTATCTAACATTGGTGGAAGTGCCCCAAATACCAAAATTCATGCTATACCCATAATTTCTTTGATTGATTTATCTTTTTTCATATCACCATCTACTTAAGATGCATTCTGTACCCTAATAATATGCTCCTTTTTAAAATAAAGTTCAATATGTATCTTATTTTTTATTTGAAAAATGTTATAATGTTTTTATAAGCATTTTGGAAATTTATATACTTACTCTTGCCAGGGAAAGGATGAAAAACATGCGAAAACGTGGAGATATACTAAGTGAAAGTATTTATAATGCCACTATAGAAATGATTAAAAAGGTCGGATATACTAATCTCACATTTCAACAAATCGCACAGGAAGCAAAAACAAGTCGTACTGTAATATACCGCCGCTGGAAAAATAAATTTGAATTAATTCATGAGATTATGACATATAAAACAGCAAAGGTATTAGGTGGAGAATTAATTGATAAAATTCAGGATACTGGAAGTCTTCGTAAAGATTTATTACATCTTCTTACACTCTATCAAAAGATTTATACGGAAGGCAGCTATGAAATCATGAACGCAGTCTTATATGAGATGGGGCAAGATAGCAAAAAAATGTCTGAAATTGAAGTTAACGCAACTAATAAAAACATTCTTGTTATGCGAAAATTACTTAGTTTAGCAAAAGCTAGGGGTGAAAAAATAAAAGAAGTAAGTGATACAACCTTAACCCTTCCTTTTGACTTAATCCGTGTAAGAAATTTAATTCATAAAGATGCCATTAAAGAAAATCATCTTGAACAATTAGTTGATGAAATACTGCTTCCTGTTTTTCTTGAATAAATTTATTTAATGTTAAATATAAAAATACCCTCGATAGCTTCTAATAAAGTCATATCGAGGGTAAAAAATTATATTCTACAAATCAATTTCAAGCAATATTGGAGTATGATCCTGTCTTTCACCTGAATCAATCATTTCAGATTTAGTTACCTTATCTGCAATACGATTGCTAACTATCCAATAATCAATTCTCCAGCCAGAATTATTAATTTTACTGCTTTTAGCTCTCTGAGACCACCAAGTATAAACATCTTTTATATTTCCATGAATATATCTAAAAGTATCTGTAAAGCCTTTTGCTAATAAGTTTGTAAAACCTTCTCGCTCTTCATCAGTAAATCCAGGTGAATTACGATTACTATTAGGATGAGCTAAATCTATTTCCTTATGAGCTACATTAAAATCACCTGTTGCAATTACATATTTTTCCTTATCCAAACTTTCTAAATACTCTGCATACTTTATATCCCAAATTTGACGTTCCCCTAAACGGTTCAAGCCATCTCCTGCATTAGGTGTATAAACTTGAGTTAAGAAGAAATCATCAAATTCTAATGTAATTATTCTTCCTTCATAGTCCATAGTACTTGGTGCACCTATTTTAGGATAACTAACAACTGGTTCTAAATTATCCTTATATAAAAACATTGTACCTGCATAACCCTTACGAGCTGGTTCAACTGAACTGTTCCAAACAATTTTATAATCCGGGAACATGTCCTTTAAAATTTCTAGATGCTTTTTACTAGGTCCACTAGCTGGCAGTTTTGTTTCCTGTAAAGCAATCACATCTGGATTATGCTCTTTAATTGTATTTAATACTTCTTTAGATAACAAAGCTCTTGCTGAACTACTTGTCAGGGCTGCATTTAATGAGTCAATATTCCATGAGATAAACTTCATTACTTTTCCTCCTTTATGGATAGATTTATCTAATAACTAACTTATATATAACTTCATAAACAAATAGCTTTGAATTTTATCTAAGTTATTATAGAGTCTTATAAATCATTTTACCATAATGAATTAATCAAATAAATTATATTAATTTATCTTTTGGCAAGTATATAATATAAAATCAATAATGCTGCCAAAAAAATTAAATTAAGTAAGGTAAACACTCCAAGATAAACTGCATTTCGCTTACCTTCTGTTTTAGCATAATATTTAAAAGAAATAAGACTTGCCATAGATGCTATTATTGTTCCAAGTCCCCCTAAGTTTGTACCTATAATTAAGCTTGATATATTATCTGTAAAGCCGGAAAGGAGGATAGCAGCAGGAACATTACTAATAACCTGACTTGCAAGAACTGATGTAATCAATTCATTTCCCTTTATAACACTATTAAACCAAAAACTTATTTCAGGAATACGTTTCATATTTCCGATAAATATAAATAAAAATATGAATGTAAATAATAAAGCATAATCAGCTTTTCCTATAATTCTACGATCTATTAGAAAAACTGCTAGTAAAACTACCGTTCCTGTTATATAAACTGAAATTATATGAGTTACACTTGTCAAAGCAAAAAGAAAAAGCAATATATAACCAATAACTTTCTTCTTTTCATTTAATGTAAGATTATGATTTAACTGCAGCTTTACCTCAACAGCTTTTCTATCAATTAATACTAAACAAACTACTAATAAACCAATTAATGAAAGTAAAGTGTAAGGCATCATTAACGAAAGAAATTTCTTCAAACTTATTCCGCTTAAAGAAAATAAATATAAATTTTGTGGATTACCTAATGGTGTAAGCATACTCCCTAAATTACTTGCAATAGTCTGCAACACAATAATAGAAATCATATATTTCTCTAACCCAGCCATAACAAGTATATCAATAGTAAAGGGAACAAAAGTAATAAGTGCTACATCATTTGTAATAAGCATGCTGAAAGCAAAACAGAGCAGAATTAATACTATTGATAAACTTCGTACATTCCTCGTCTTTTTCAGCATCCAGCTACCTATCATAGAAAATATTCCTAGGCTTCTAAGACCTGCCATTATAAGCATTAAGCTAAATAAAACAATTAATGTATGAAAATCTATGTAACTAATATATTTATTATCCAATGGTACAAATAACATGGATATAATAGCAAGTAAGAAAGATATACTTAATACTGCTTCTTTTTTTAGATAATTAAAAATTAATTTCATTAAGCCACTGCTCCTTATCATTAGTAAATTTTTCTTAAGTGTAAAATATTATCCTTATTTATATACTTAAATATTTTCTTATCTAATTTACTCCATAAAATCATTATGAACAAGTTAAAATTGCAAATATAAATAAAATACCTTTTATAGGTCTCAATATAGACCATATAAAAGGTTTAAAGAATAAATAAATTTTATCTGCTTTACATTTTCAAAGCTTCCTTTATTATATCACTGCAAAAATCACTAAAGCTCCCTTGCATCAAGAAGACCATAATCTATACCCCCCTTTATATAATTTTGTTACTTTAAAACTAAAACTTAATTACTCTTGGCTCATCTATAAATGAATAGAAAGTAGCTACTGCATCTTCAAAGTAAAGAACTTCTGTATTATCATCCTCTGCTGAATACATCCTTTTAAGTTGAGGATAATTGTCAAGCATATGTTTTTTTGCCTCTACCCTATCATCTCTTATAAGCTTTCCTGCTACCCTAAGCCATTTTCCATCAGCACAAGCACAGATTTCTGCCTTTGGATTTTCTTGAAGCTGCTTTGATACATTTTTTACCTTACCAGTTTGAATATAAAGCTTACCTTCAAAAATATCTACTGTACCAAAAGGCCTAACTCTAGGCTGATCTCCTTCTACTGTAGCTAAATAATATACTTCACAATTCTTTAAGAATTCATAAACTTCCTGCATATTCTAACTCCCCTTTATCTTATAAAATTAACTCCTCATTTATTTTATCATGCTAATAATATCATCATTTTTAAAAATTTGTTAAATGATTTTATATACTATATCCTTTTCTTTTACAAAGCTGTTGATAATGTCTATATAAATCAGCAAAACGATACTTATATTGCTTATTCCATGGTTTATCCTTTCCACAATAATGGAGTATTACAGTATTCTGTATAATCCAATTTTCATCTATCATACCTGATGACTTAATATAATATTGAGTATATTTTCTAACATCATAATTCCATATTTCATCAGGAATTAGCTTAACAAATTTAGAATACAGTGCATTAAAAACATCCTGATCAGGAAGCAGCAATCTATTTCCATTTTTCTCTATGAAACTAATTATTTCATCCAGAACTATCTCAGTTCTGCACTTAGTTAAATCCATTAGCAAGACACCTGTATTAAAATAAGCAGAAGATATCCCCAATCGTAATTTATTTATATTATCTAAAATTCTCTTTTCTTCCGTATGAGAAGCTGCTGCAAAAATTTTTCCCTCTAAATCCATCTTCCACAAGGGCTCAATGGAATTGATTAAAAGAATATCTGGATCCAGATATATTACCCTATCTATGGATTTCGGAAGAATATCCGCAGCCAAAAGACGATAGTACATCATCTCTGAATAATGTTTGTTAACTGGTGCATTACTGAAATATTTCTCCCTAATCCTATAAGCTGAAAAATAATAACCTAGCTTTTTACAGAAATTTTCAAGCTTATATATTAATTCCTCAGAAATTGAATCATAAATTAAATGTATATGAAATAAATTATTGCTATCGTTTATATATAATGATTGTAAGACCACTGGAATACGCCCTGCATATTTTTCATCTGCCGTAAAAAGCAAATGTATATAATCATTATTATTTCTCATTTATAATATTCCCTCCTACATTTTTATTGCTTTCAAGGAATTTATTTACTTTTAAACTATTTTAAATTTTATAACTATATCCAAAAAATAACAACACCTATTTTTAGACTCCAATTTACAAAACTATCCTTGCTAGATTTTAATAAACTTGTGCTCATAAAAAAATCTAAGTACAGAAGCTAATTAAAGTGGTGTTAGTATATTAGTGTAGACACAAAAAGCCGAACACCTTAAAATATAAAAAGGGAAGGAAGTGTCTACAATGGCAAAAGGGCAAAAGTATTATACAGAAGAATTTAGAAAGACAA
>NZ_JAHLPS010000089.1 GCF_018918055.1 Caproiciproducens sp. MSJ-32 | reverse complement strand
AGATTTTTTTTATAGTCATGAAAAATATTTTACCATAAATCCTAGACTTTTAAAGTCTGGGATTTATTTTTTTCATCAAAAAGGAGCTTCACACTAATTATTTAGTGCGACAGCCCCTTTTTGGTTGCGGGGGTAGGACTCGAACCTACGACCTTCGGGTTATGAGCCCGACGAGCTGCCGACTGCTCCACCCCGCGATATTAATAATTTTTACATATATAAATATATCTATATATTATAATAATGTCAAGTTTTTAAAATTTTCTATTTTTTATAAATATTATTGAATTAATTTAAAAATCTTCCATAAACTGCAGATTTCAAAGCTATTTTAAAATAATCTTATTTTGAGTTGATTTTTACTTTTTTATAAGATAATAAAATTAATATAATTTTTGATTTTTAACCATATTATGGTTATAATTATATAAAGGGGGAATTCTATTAACTTACTTTTTATAGGAGTTCATACTTATAATAATCAAAAATTTAACAAAGTTAACTTTAATAAAAATTATATTAAAGGAGAGGAAATATGTTAAAGGGTGTTAAAGGAGAATTATATGAGGATAAAAAAGTAAAGAATGTGCAAGGGATATCAGAGGATGAAAAAGATAAAAAAAACGTTTTTGAAATAGCTTTAAGTATAAAAGAAAAAGTAGATAAAATATTAACAGATATTAATAAAGATACACTTGAAATAAAGGATTTAGAAACTATTAATAAAGAAGATTTGAAGGAAATATTTAATATAATTGAATTATATGACATTAATAGAGAATTGTTTTTAGAAACAGAATTATTAAATACTTTAGAAAGAGAAGTTGCTATAATAGTAGATATTTTATGTAAAAGGGATAACGTAAAGAATTTTATTAATTTTGATAAAGAAGTTTATAAGGACGAGTATTTTGAAAATAATATTATTGAAGAAGATGATGAATTTTATAATGAACACTTAGAAAATGTCTTGTTAATAATAAAGGAAATTGAAGAAACTCTTGCTGATAAGGCTCTAGAAGATTTAAATAATTTATTCAGATGCTTAAAAAATATTGCAAATGCTTTTAAAGATTTTAAATAAAATTATAAGTATATGTTTATAAAGCTTAATATAGTACAAATACACCTAAATTTGAATATACTGTATTAGGGGACTAGCCTCAAATATAGAAATTAGGTGTTTATATGGATTTCTATTTAAGAAGGAAGCTTATTAATTTAAGAGATGATTTTAATACAGACAACTGGGATTTGAAAACGTTTCAAAAAATGGTATCTGATATTAGATACAGTATTATGAGTCTATATAAACATGAATTTATAGAGTTAATGATAATAATAAAAGAATTATTAAATGGATATATTTATATAAAAGATCATTCAACTTGGCAGATTAGTAATAAAACTTATTTTCTAAAGAATATAAAAATTTTTAATGAAATTTTCTTTGTAAAATTGGCAGATAAAATTTATAAATTGCAGTATAGCTTAGATGACATAATTGAGATAATTGATTATTTAGGATTAAATTTTAATGTATTAAGAAAAAATTATGGAAAGAAGATTGGGATGCCATTAAAGAACATTGAAGAAATTTTAAGAGAATGCATCCTAATAAATAATGATGAACTAATGAAATTAGGACCAGTATTTGCAGAAAGGATAAATAGGGCATTAAATTTAAATGATAAAAAATAAACCTAAGCTATATTTAAGCTTAGGTTTATTTTACAGACAGCTCCTATAATATATCGAAATCTCTTGCTTTTGTATTATCTTGAACATCCATTAAAGCTTCTCCGAATCTTTGATAATGAACAACTTCTCTTTCTCTTAAGAAGCCAAGGATTTCTTTGATTTGAGCATCATCTGTTAAATTCATTAACCATTCATAAGTTACTCTAGCTTTTTGTTCAGCATTCATGTCTTCGTGTAAATCTGCAATTATATCTCCTTTTGCTTGAATATAAGTAGCTGTCCAAGGGTTGCCGGTTGCATCAGTATAGAAAAGAGCCTTTCCGTGGTCAGCGTAATGACCGTCCAATCCTGCTTTTTTAATTTCATCAATAGAGGCATTTTCCATTATTTGATGAACCATAGTTGCAATAATTTCGACATGAGCCATTTCTTCTGTTCCTATATCAGTTAAAAGAGCTTTAGATTTATTAGTTGGCATGGAATATCTTTGATTTAAATATCTAAGAGCAGCAGAAAGTTCTCCGTCTGGACCGCCATATTGAGTAATTAGAAGTTTTGCCATTCTAAGGTCTGTTGATTTTAAGTTAACTGGATGTTGTAATGTTTTAACGTAATACCACATTATCTCTTTCCTCCTTTCTCATTTTCCCATGGCCATGGACTATTTACCCAAGCTTCTGGATTTTGGAAATATGCGCTTCCGAAATTTGTTAGTGGACCATGTTTCTTTTCATAGTCCCAAATTAAGCGTTTTAATTCAGAAGAAAGAGCTGCGAAATCCTTTTTAGCACCTTCTGATTCAGGATGGGTGTCTAAAAATAAATTTAAATCAACTAATGCAAATTGAACTTTTTGAATTTCTAACAAATGCTCATGTTTATTCATCATAGCTTCTCTTACCTCCTAAATATCCAGAATTACAATAAGGATCATATAAATCCTTAAATATTGTTCCTGCAATTATTGCATCATCTAAATTGAAAAAGTTTTTGTATGGTTGAACTTGAATGTGAGCTTTAGCGTAAATAGGAGGATTGAAAAGTTTATATGATTCATAGCAGTTTTCATCAGTATCTTTACAAAATACGTTACAAGAGTATTTAGCAGGATTTTCTAAACAATCTTCTAAACAGCTAGATTTTTTTCCTTGACTGCAAGTACCTTTAGAAGACTTACAGCTAACCATCATATTATCCTTATAGTTTTTCTTATCTTTAAATTCATCCATTAGGTCTTCTAATTCTTCTTTAATATCTTTAAAATCGTCTTTGTATTCCTTTTTTTGATCTTTGCCCCTTAGCATTTAAATTTCCTTTCCTTTCGTTTTCTACATTATCACTTTATGTAGAAAAATATAAAAATGTGATAAAATTTATATATTCCTATTAAAAAATGTTATATTTTATTTTTATTGCTGTTATGATATTATCTATAAGATGAATAAATAATAGAAGGTGATAAATTATGAAGATGAACCTTGAAGAAATATCAGGAGAAGTTTTAACAAAAACTAATAAAAAATATGACGAAGCAAAATTAAGTTGGAATAGAGCTATAGATTTTCATCCTTCACTAATAATTAATTGTTTTAATGAAGAGGATGTAATTAATGCAATAAATTTTGTTAACAAAAACTCCCTTGAATTTAGAATTAGGTCAGGAAGGCATAATTATGAGGGATATTCTACTGGTGAAGATATAGTAGTTATAGATGTGAGTAATTTAAAAGAGATTAATATAAATGAAGAAAAAGGAACAGTTAAGTTAGGAGGAGGAATTAGAAATAGGGAAGCTTATGAGGCTTTGGGAGCAAAAGGATATCCTTTTCCAGGGGGAGGCTGTCCAACAGTTGGAGTTGCCGGATTAATTTTAGGAGGAGGCTGGGGGTATTCAAGTAGATATTTAGGTCTTGCTTGTGACAGCTTGCTAGAAATGGAAATGATAGATTATAAGGGGAATAAGTTAATATTAAATGATAAATCTAATAGTGATTTGTTTTGGGCTTGTAAGGGTTCTGGAGGAGGACATTATGGAGTAGTAGTTTCTTTAACTTTAAAACTTCAGGAAAAAGTTGATATGGGAACCTTAATTAGAATAAATTATAAAAATATAAATGAAGAAGATGCTGTTAAAATCTTAGAAAATCTTCAAAATTTATATAGAGATTTAGATTACAAAATGAATTTAAAAACTTCCCTTTATAATTCAAAGGAAGATGGTATTGGTATAAAATTAATTGGTTTATTTTATGGAGAGGATACGGAAGCAAGAAAAATATTAAAGTCTATCACAGAAGTAAGTGAAAAAATAGTAGCGGATTTTGATTATATGACAATCCTTGAATGTAATAGATGGATACAAGATAGTCATCCAGAGTATGAAAGATATAAATCTGGGGGAAGATTTTTGTACAATGATTTAGATGCAAAAGATATAAGAAGTTTATTAGATATTATTAAAGAAAGGGCAGAAGGGGCTTATTATACTGCAATAACTTTATATGGCCTTGGAGGAAAAGTTAAGGAAATATCAAAAGATGCTAGTGCCTTTTATTATAGAGATGCAAAATTTATTTTAGGTTTTCAAACAGTATGGGACGATAATAAATATAAAAAAAATAATATAGAATGGTTTTTACCTAGGTATAAGATTCTAACTAAAATAACTAAAGGTGCTTTTGTTAATTTTCCTTTACATGAGTTAAAAAACTATGAGGAAGAGTATTATGGAAATAATTTGAAAAAATTAAAAGAAATAAAAAGAAAATATGATCCAAGAAATTTTTTTAGATTTCCACAAGTAATAAATGGAACTAATGAATTATTATCTGACAAGAATAATAAAAGATGATATAATTTACAAGGATAAAAAAATGAGGTGATAAAATGAGCAGTATAGCTGGTAAAGGTTGTGAAAGACTAATACCTACTGAAGAAAAAAAATCATTAGAAGAAATAGAACGTAGTATAGTTAAAAGATATAGAAAAAAAATATGGACTAAATTTGTTAGGGCAATAAAGGATTATAAACTTGTTGAAGAGGGAGATAAGATTGCTGTTGCAATTTCAGGTGGAAAAGACTCTCTTTTAATGGCAAAATGCTTTCAAGAATTAAAAAGACATGGACAAATGAATTTTGAATTAGAATTTATTGCTATGGATCCTGGTTATCATCCTCAAATAAAAGAGTTGCTTATAGAAAATTGTAATCATTTGGGGATACCTGTACATATTTATGAAGGAAAAATATTTGAAGTTGTAGATAAGATGGCAAGAGATTATCCATGTTACCTTTGTGCTAGAATGAGAAGGGGAGCCTTATATAGCAAGGCAAAAGAATTAGGCTGTAATAAATTAGCTTTAGGTCATCATTATAATGATGTAATAGAAACAACTCTATTAAATGTTTTATATGCTGGAAATTTTAAAACCATGCTACCTAAATTAAAGGCACAAAATTTTGAAGGCATGGAACTTATAAGACCTCTTTATTATGTAGAGGAAGAAGATATTAAGAAATTTACAAATTATGCAGGAATATGGCCTTTAAATTGTGCTTGTATGGTTGCAGCAGAAAAGATAGGAAATAAAAGATATGAAATTAAGGATTTAATAAAAGAATTAAAGCAAAAATTTGATGGAGTTGAAAAATCTATCTTTAAAGCTGCAGAAAATGTAAATTTGGATTCTATTTTAGGTTGGGAAAAAAATGGTGTAAAAACAAAATATTTAGATGTCTATGATGAAGAATAATAGTTAATAATATAAGTGTATAAAAAATGGGCTGTTAATCTTAAAAATTTTTTTCAGAAATATAATGTAATCTAGAAAAAATGTTGTATAATACTACTAAGGAAATTAATAAAAATACATTAATTGTATTATATTAATGCAAAGAAAAGGAGTTATGTAATGGATAAAGAAACAGTCTTATCTATGGATCCCAATATATTAGTAAGTATGATTAATATGAAATTGAGGGATTTTTATTCAAGTTTATCAATTTTATGTGAAGATTTAGATATAAATGAAGAAGAATTAAGGAATAAATTGGCAAGCGCGGGATACGAATATATTGATGAACAAAATCAGTTTAAATAAGGAGGGGGCAATATGAAAATAAAAAAGAGTGCTAGGATTTTTATGATTATTGCAGCAGGAGTTAGTTTGGCTGTAACCTTATTAAAAGATGAAAAAAATAAAGCTAAGGAAAAACAGAACCAGTAAGGTTAAAAATATAATTTAAGAGGAAAAGGGATAATATGAAGAAGGATTTTTTTTCAAACAAGGATGTTGTTTCCCTGAAGAATTATAATTTAAATAAGGATGAAATAATAAATGAATTTAAGGAGTTTTTAGCAAATTCAAAGGATCTTTTAATAAAGTCTATTGACTGGGTATTTATATATATAGATATAGAAAAATCTTTTGTAATTATTTATGGGGACAATAAAAAAATAATAAATAATAGTGAAAAGTTAAATATTTTTACTTTTGATGAATTAAAAAAACTATTTTATAATAAGGACTTTGATAAGTTAATAAATGCTTTAAAAAAAGATTTTATCAATATTGAATTTAAAATTAAATATAAGCCAAAGGACTTATGGATAAAAATTAAAGGTGAAAATATTAAGAATGAGAAAGATCAAGTTGTAGGATTTATTGGAGTGTTAAATGATATAACAAAAGAGAAAGAGTTAGAAAGGGAATTAGAAATATTAAAATCCTATGATGAACTTACTGGTCTTAATAATAAAAAGAATTTTAAAAAGATAATAAATGAAGAAGTTGAGAATCATACCCTTCTTAAAAGAAGGGGAGCCTTCATAATGATAAATTTAGATAATTTTAAATTTATCAATGATTCTTGTGGCCATGAAGCTGGAGATTTATATTTAAAAGAATTTGCTAATAAATTAAAAAAATTAGTTAGAGATGAAAGATATGCTTGCAGATTTAGTGTTGATGAATTTATAGTTTTTTTGCCATGTATTAATTCAATAGAAGAGATTAATGAATTTACTAAAAATATAATGAAGCTGTTTGAGGAATCATATTATATTGGTGATAAGAATATTTATACAACTGCAAGTATTGGAGTTTCCCTTTTTCCTGATGATGGGCAGAATTTTGAAACCTTGTTAAAGAGTGCTGATTCAGCTTTATATAAAGCTAAATCAAATGGAAAAAATCAAAAACAGATGTTTAACGATAAAATTTCAGAAGAAATAAATAGAATATATTTAATACATAAAGGTTTAAGAACTGCTTTAGAAAGAAATGAAATGTATGTTGTTTTTCAACCTAAAATAAAATTGAATAATAATGAAGTGGATGGATTTGAAGCATTAGTTAGATGGAACAGCAAAGAAATTGGGTTTATAAGCCCTGGAGAGTTTATAGCAATTTCAGAGAGTACAAGGCTTATAATACCTATAGGAAAATTTGTTCTTAGAGAAGTATTCTCAAAAATAAGATATTTACTTAATGAGGGTTATGATAATTTTAAAATTGCTGTAAATCTCTCCGAAATTCAGTTAAGAGATAGCGGGCTAGTTGCTTATTTTAATTCTTTAGTTGAAGAATATAATGTACCTCCAAAATATATTGAATTAGAAATTACTGAAAGTATGTTAATGAAATCAGTTGATAATAATATTGAATGTTTAATGGAGTTAAAAAGGTTAGGAGCCTCAATAGCTTTAGATGATTTTGGCACTGGATATTCTTCTTTAAATCACTTAACAAAGCTTCCAATTGATGTTTTAAAAATAGATAGAAGTTTTTTAATAGATATGAAAAAGAATAACAAAAGTAAATATATTATAGAAAATATTATTGAATTGTCACATAAATTAAATATTACTGTTGTAGCTGAAGGTGTTGAAGAAGAAGAACAAGTGGAATATTTAAGAAGTATCAATTGTGATAAAGTACAGGGGTATTATTATAGTAAGCCCCAAGAATTTGATAATATAATAAACATGTTAAGTAAAAAAGGCATATAATGCCTTTTTTTTATGACCAATTTCATAAGAATAAAATTTCTTGGCAAAAAAATAAAGTTAATATATAATGTAGAGTAATTAAGATTGTGTAAAGTAAATATGAAAAAATAGCGTAGCTACATGTATAATTACACAATATTGTTCAGTTTTTCTTTAAAATTTAAAAAAATTGATTTAGAAAGCTTGTTTTAAACAAAAAATGG
>NZ_JAHLPS010000020.1 GCF_018918055.1 Caproiciproducens sp. MSJ-32 | reverse complement strand
GTCTGCCCATTAAACGAGGAATAATATTCCATATTAGTTTGAATTAAGAATTTTGTTATAAAAAATGATTATAGTCCAAATGTCAACTGAAAATTTTTTCTAAAAATTAAACACTAGTGAATGCTATTATTTCTTTTGGAGGATAAAATGTTAGATTTATTAATTTATTTAGACGAGAATTTAATAAAAAATTTAAATTCATTAGCTTTAAATGGATATATTGATATAAGAACTTTTAAGAAGGTTAGAGATAGATCGGTAGGGGGAATTGTTAGTTCAGCTGATAAAGATGGAAAGAGTTGGGATAGTAAAGAAGGAAAAGATAAAATTGAAGGTTATAAGACAAAACATAAGAATTATGCCAATAGTTCTTATTGTGGTAATGAAAGAAGTCTTGAATTTGAAGGTAAGAATTTTGATAGAAATGAACAGGAAATAAAAAAGATAAATACTTCTTTTACTTTTCATAGCGATTTGTTAAATTTTTTAAAAAGAAATAATAGTATAAAGAATATAGTGGAAACTAACAATTTAAGAGATATTTCAATAGGTGACTATATAGAAATAAAGGGGAATGTCCAAGAGACTTCGATTTTTAATTATATTGATACATTACTAAAAGTTTTTAATTGCTATGGCTATGATTTTTTAAATAGTTTAATTAATGATAATAAAGAATATAAATTAAACTATACTATAATTGCTAACTTGCTAACTGAATTAAAAAATTCAATTACTGTAAGTGAAACAAGAGATTTAATAATTAAAAGTGGTAATACATTTTTAGTTCTTCCTGTAAATGAAAATTATTTTTTAGATAGTCATTTTAATATGTTTGATATAGTTCATTGCAGCTGTAAAGTTTTTGGGAAGGTAATGATGGTGAAAGAAGATAAGGCTAAATGTATAAGCTTGTTAAGGAAATCCTCACAAGAAAGTTACTATGAAGAACTATTGAATTCTATAGACCCGTATTTAAGGTTATTAGAAAGAAACAACATAATACTTCCTAAGAAAGTGGATTGTAACATAAAAGGGAAAATGATAATGATATTACCTATAAGCATATGCATATAAATTGTATATGCTTTTTGTTTTTATGTAATAATATGTCTAGCAAGATAAGATAAAGTGGTATATAATATAAATTTGGAATTATACATAGAAAAGTAGGAAAGGGAAGAAAAATGAAGATAGGATTCGACCATAAAAAATACTTAGAAGAACAATCTAAATACATATTAGAAAGAGTAAATAATTATGATAAATTGTATTTGGAATTTGGTGGGAAATTAATGTATGATTTACATGCAAAAAGAGTACTACCAGGTTTTGATGAAAATGCAAAAATAAAACTTCTTCATAAGCTAAGAGAAAAAGTTGAAGTAATTATATGTGTATATGCTGGAGATATAGAAAGAAATAAAATTAGGGGGGATTTTGGTACAACTTATGATTTAGAGGTATTTAGGTTAATTGATGATTTAAGATCATATGACTTAGATGTAAACAGTGTTGTAATAACAAGATATGAAGAACAGCCTTCTGCAAAAGTATTTATTAATAAATTAGAACGTAGGGGCATTAAGGTTTATAAGCATAAGGCAACAAAAGGATATCCAACTGATGTAGATACAATAGTAAGTGATGAAGGATATGGAGAAAATCCATATATAGAAAGCACTAAGCCAATAGTAGTAGTAACAGGACCAGGACCAGGAAGCGGAAAGCTAGGAACTTGCTTAAGTCAGCTTTATCATGAATTCAAAAGAGGTAAAAAAGCAGGCTATTCAAAATTTGAAACTTTCCCAGTTTGGAACGTTCCTCTTAAACATCCATTAAATATTGCCTATGAAGCAGCAACAGTTGATTTAAAGGATGTTAATATGATAGACTCTTTCCACTTTGATGCCTATAATAAAGTTGCTGTTAATTACAATAGAGATATAGAAAGTTTTCCTCTATTGAAAAGAATAATAGAAAAAATTACTGGTAAAGAATCAATTTATAAATCCCCTACAGACATGGGTGTTAATAGGGTAGGTTTTGGCATAATAGATGATGAAGTAGTTAAGGAAGCATCAAAACAAGAGATAATTAGAAGATATTTTAAAACTATTTGTGAGTATAAAAAGGGATATGTAAATAAAGATACAGCTGATAGAGCAAAATTGATTATGGAAGAATTAAATTTAAAAGAAACTGATAGAAAAGTTGTATTACCTGCTAGGGAATATGCTCAAAAGAAGAAACAGCTATTAAATAAGAATGATGCCTATCCAGTTGTCGCTTTAGAGCTTGAAGACGGAAAAATTGTAACAGGTAGAAAATCAGAAATAATGGATGCTTCAGCTGCTGTAATATTAAATGCAATAAAATATTTAGCTAACATTGCAGACAATATTCATTTACTATCACCAGTAATATTAGAGCCAATAATAAATTTAAAGTCTAAAACTTTAGGTATAAAGCAAGCTTCATTAAATTGTGAAGAAATACTAATTGCCTTGAGTATATGTGCAGCAACAAATCCAACAACTCAAGTAGCTTTAGAAAAACTAACTTCTTTAAAGGATTGCCAAGCTCACTCAACTACATTAATTTCATCAAATGATGAACAAACCTTTAGAAGATTGGGAATAGATGTTACTTGTGAGCCAGAATTTGAAAGCGAAAAATTATATTACATATAGTAGCTAATATTCTTAAAGAGATTATAGAGAGGATAGTATAAAACTATTTTCTCTATTTTTTTATAAAAATAATGACAAAAATAAAAATATGATATATATTATTAAATAATATTCTAATACTATAAAAAGTAAGTTTTTGAAAAACAAATGATATAGTAAATAACAATAAAGGAGGGATATTATGAAAAAGATAGCAGCATTTTTCGATATAGATGGAACAATATATAGAGAAGGCTTAATAACAGAAGTATTTAAAAAAATCATAAAATATGAACTAGTAAGTGAAGATAGATGGTATAAAGATGTAAGACCTTCTTATATTAAATGGGATAAAAGACAAGGGGATTATGATGATTACCTTTCAAAAATGGTTGATGTATATATAGAAGCAATAAAGGGAGTAAATAAATCTTATGTAGAGTATATTGCAAAAAGAGTAATTGAACAAAATGGAGATAGGGTATATACTTTTACAAGAGACAGGCTTAAATGGCATAAGGAACAAGGGCATTTAGTAATTGCAATTTCAGGATCCCCTGTAGAATTAGTTAAGGAAATGTCTGAGAAATATAATATGGATGATTATAGGGGAACGATATATCAATTAGATTTTCTAAATAATTATAACGGAGAAGTAATTCCTATGTGGGATCATGAAAGTAAGCTTAAGGCTTTAACAGAGCTTGCAAGTAAATATAATATAGATTTAGAAAATAGCTATGCTTATGGTGATACATCAGGAGATTTTACAATGTTTAAATCAGTAGGGAATCCTTATGCTATTAATCCTACAAGAGAATTAATAGGAAAGGTTATGGAAGATAAATATGTAAAGGAAAAAATAAATTTAATAGTTGAGAGAAAGGATGTAGTATATAGTATAGATTTAGATACAGTAAAAATACTATAAAAATTATAAACTAAGGAAGATAAATATTTTATTATAGAAGGGGATTAAAATGCTTGAAATTAATAATAAAACTTTAGAAGAAAAATTAAAGCAATTAAAAAAAGCTATTGAAATTGTAGGAGGAAAAAGCTTTCTAGATAATTTAAAAAGCGATAATAAATTAGCTGAATTTTTAATAGAAAAATCCTTAACAAATGAAATAGTGGAGATTGAAATAGAGAATAGAAAATACTCAGTTCATAGTTTGTGCAAAAAAAAGCTGGACTATGAAAAGGCTTATATAAAAAATAAAAAGAAAAATATAGAAAAAATTGTTTATAAAATAAAAAAATACAATACTTATTTAGATTCCCTAATAAGAAAATATAAAAAAGATCAAAGTTTTAAAAATTTACTAAAAATTAAAGCAGAGATAGAAATAAGATACAAAAGTGATATTGATAATTTTATTTTGTGCGAAATTAAAAATTTAAATGAAGATAATAAAGAGTATTATGGTGAATTTTTAAATTCTAAAAAGGAAGACTTTATAAATCTTATTTTACATTCATTAATTTAAAATTTAAAAAATGCATTGTAATTTTTTATAATTTACAATGCATTTTAATAATTTGATAAAATTAAAATATTTGATTTATATTGTATCCCATGCTAAAGAACTTATCTTTAATTAACTGAATATGTTCCTCTCCATTAGTTTCAACTGTTGCTTCTAATAGTACGTTTTTCAATCTGTTATTTGCCTTAAACTGATTATGCTCTAATTGAACAATATTAGCATTTAATTCGTATAAGCTTTTAGATATCTTATATAATTGTCCCGGACAATTAGGAAGTTCTAAAGAAAAACAAAATAATCTTTTCCTTTCTACTAAACCATCTTTTAATAAGGATGATATAGTTAACATATCAATATTACCACCACTGACAACGGTGACTATGTTTTTATTACTAATACCTAATTTTTTTAAAGCAGCTAAGCTTGTTGCAGCAGAAGCTTCCACAACCAGTTTTTGCTTTTCGCATAGGTCTAAAAAGGCCTTTGAAATTTCCTGATCAGAAACAGTTATAATTTCATCAACATATTTTTTTATAAAATTAAAAGTCTTGCTTCCTGGAGATTTAACAGCTATCCCATCTGCAATTGTATTTACTGTATCTAAAGAAATCAGTTTTTTATTTTTAAAGCTCAATTCCATTGCATTTGCTCCTTCAGCTTGTACACCTACGATTTTAACTGATGGTTTAAGTTCCTTTGCTGCAAGGGCTATACCGCTTATTAAGCCACCGCCTCCAATGGGACATATTATCATATCAACATTTTCAAGCTGTTCAAAGATTTCTAAAGCAATAGTACCTTGTCCAAATATAACATTTAAGTCATTAAAGGGATGTATAAAAACTGACCCCGTTTCTTTTTCAATTTCTTTTGCTTTCAAATAAGCATCATCATAACATTCTCCGTGAAGAACAATATTCCCGCCATAATTTTTAGTAGATTGAACTTTTAAAAAAGGCGTAGTTTTAGGCATAACAATAGTTGATTTTACTCCTAGCATAGTTGAAGCATAGGCAACTCCCTGAGCATGGTTACCAGCAGAAGAGCAAACCACACCAAGTTTCTGTTCTTCCTTTGAAAGGGATTTTATTTTATTAAGAGCACCTCTTATTTTATATGCTCCTGTTATTTGTAAATTTTCACATTTAATATAAATATTATTATTTTCCTTAGAAAAAAAGGGACTATATATTAATGGTGTCTTTAATATGATGTCTTTAATATTCTCTCTTGCCTTTTTAATATCCTCTAAATGCATACCCTTATACCTCTATACAAAAATTTTTCTTAAAATTTGATTTACATAAATATTATAACATCATAGTAAAAATATAGATATTGAAAATTTTTAAATGTATATTTTATTTTAAAGAATAAAAAATATTAATATAGTTTGAAAGGAGGTTTAATGATGAATTGTGATAATTTTCCAAGATCTTTTCCTCCCCAAAAGCAAGATGTGCAGCCAGGTATAGAGGAAAAGATGAATCCAAAACCCATTTATAAGGATGATTCAATAATTGGAGCTAATAAGCTTAAGGGAAAGGTAGCGGTTATTACTGGAGGCGACAGCGGAATAGGAAGGGCTGTATCAATTGCTTTTGCAAGGGAAGGAGCAAAAGTTGCTATCATTTATTTAAATGAGCATGAAGATGCCAATAAGACAAAAGCAGAAATTGAAAATATGAATGGTGAATGTTTAATGATTCCTGGAGATATTGGGGATCCTGTTTTTTGTGCTTCTGCTATAACTCAAGTTATAAATAAATTTAAAACCATAAATATTTTAGTAAATAATGCGGCTGAACAGCATGTTTCTAATTCCTTGGAGGAAATAACTAATGAGCAGTTTGAGAGAACCTTTAAAACTAATGTGTATGGTCCTTTTTATTTGACTAGGGAAGCACTAAAGTATTTAAAGAAGGGAGATTGCATAATTAATACAACTTCAATAACTGCTTATAAAGGAAATAAGAAATTAATAGATTATTCAATGACAAAGGGGGCATTAACCACTTTTACAAGATCCTTGGCTTTAAATTTAGCAGGAAGAGGAATTAGAGTCAATGCAGTAGCGCCAGGACCAGTTTGGACCCCATTAATTCCTTCTTCAGATAATCCTGAAGCAGTATCTCAATTTGGAGTACAAAATCCAAGCGGAAGGGCTGGTCAGCCTGTGGAATTAGCAGAAAGTTATGTATTTTTAGCAAGTGATGGAGCATCTTATATTAATGGAGAAACAATTCACGTTAATGGTGGAGAAATTACTAATTCATAATATAAATAACTTTATAAAAAGTAACAGCTTAGGATTTTTTCTGGCTGTTACTTTTTATTATATTTTAGTTTAAATGTTTATTGCGCAAAATAAAATACTAGGTTAGTATTATTATTGTTAAAATTAATACGGAGTGATTTTTATGGAAGAAAGACTACAAAAATATATGGCTAGTTGTGGAGTAGCCTCTAGAAGAAAATGTGAGGAATTTATCCTTTCTGGGGAAGTTAAAGTAAATGGTAAAGTTGTAAAAGAATTAGGTGTAAAGGTTAATCCGGAAAAGGATAAAGTATATTTTAGAGGAAAAGAAATAAAAAAAGAAACTCAAAAGTTATATATAATGTTAAATAAACCTGAGGGGTATATAACTTCTGTTAAGGATGAAAAAGGAAGAAAAACAGTTTTAGATATAGTCAAAGTAAAGGAAAGAATTTATCCAATAGGAAGACTGGATTATGACAGTTCAGGCTTATTATTATTAACAAATGATGGAGAAATTTATAATAAAATAATTCATCCAAGAGTAAACTTAAATAAAAAATATATTGCTTTATGTAAGGGAATTTTTACTGAAGAAAAATTAAATAAGTTTGAAAAGGGAATTGATATAGGAGGATACATTACTGCTGAAGCTAAAATTAAGGTTTTAGAGTTGAAGAAAGATAAAAGCCTAGTTGAAATAATAATTCATGAGGGGAAGAATAGGCAGATAAGAAGAATGTGTTCAGCCTTAGGCCATGAAGTTATAAAGTTGAAAAGAATTTCTATTGGAGAAATAAAACTTGGCAATTTAAAAAAGGGTGAATATAGATATTTAACTAAAAAGGAATTGGAATATATTAATTCTTTGTAGGGAGATGGAGTATGTTTAAATATGTAGGAAATATAAGTGATTTATCTCATTATATAATAGATAAATTTATTATTGAAAAAAAGGTTGCAATAGATGCTACCCTAGGAAATGGATATGATACAGATTTCTTGGCAGATAAATTTGAGAAAGTTTATAGTTTTGATATACAAAAGGAAGCCTGTGAGAAATATTTATTAAAAAATTTAATTAATGTTAAAATTATAAATGCTTCCCATCATTTCTTTGAGAAGTATATAAAAGAGAAAGTAGATTGTATAATGTATAATTTAGGTTTTCTTCCAGGAGGAGATAAAAATGTTACGACTATGCATGATACAACTTTGATGAGTATTAAAAAAGGGCTAGAACTTCTAAACAATGGTGGAATTATGACTATTTGTATTTATAGAGGACATAATGAAGGTAAGATAGAAGAGACTTGCATATTAGAGTATTTAAAAAGCTTAGATAAATACAAATTTGGAGTTATGCTTCATTCTTACTTGAATAGAGATGAAAGTGCGCCTATATTAGCTGTTGTAGAAAAAAAGTAAAATTTATAAATTTATATTTTAGCATATGAATTTATAGAAATTATTCACAAAATGAAATTTTAATTGATGAATTATTCAAAAGATGTTAATATATA
>NZ_JAHLPS010000121.1 GCF_018918055.1 Caproiciproducens sp. MSJ-32 | reverse complement strand
TCCAGCTGAATCATATCCTCTATATTCTAACTTAGATAATCCCTCTACTAAAATTTCTGATGCTTTATTTTTTCCTAAATATCCAACTATTCCACACATATTTAATTCTCCCTTTTCTTATTATTTTGATCAGGAAGCATTAAATTTAATATTCAATTTTCTTAGTACCCGATTAATTTTGTTCTAAAAATTGCTTTTTAGGTTTGTTAATCTTTAACGGTAGTACTAATACCGTAGGGCACCCGCCGAAAATTTCGATAAACCCTAACCTCGTCAGCCACGTGGGCTCTGGCGCTTTTATTTAATTTTATTATCTTTTTCCTCCTCTATCCCCCTTTTCTAAATATTCTAGAAAACTGACTATAAATTCTAGCTTCCCTTTAAGATTATATTTTACATTTCAATCTATGTCAAACTTAATTAATAGGTTAATCAAAAATTTAACATTCGAATTTCAAATCAATAATTAACAGTTAGCAGTTTATAATAGCCCCCAAGGCAGCTCTACTAAACCACTAACTGTTATTTGCTATAATGTTATAAAAAATTATTTACTAATTATTTTTTAATTGCTCATAGTTTTCAATGATTAAGTCTATAACTTTCTCATTTTCTATGCCGCAAACTTTATTTATAGTCTTTCTTAGGCCTTCAGCCTTAATTAATTCTTGAACTTCCTTTGCCTTTGCATCATCTTCAGAATTGAATAATAAGCCTGCAGCTATTCCCTTGGCTATAGTAGCATATTCTAAATTATATTCAAGGCATAGTTTCAGTGGAGATACAAGTCTATCTTTATTGGAAAGTTTTCTTATAGGGTCTCTTCCTACACGGGAAACTACATCTTGAAGATAGCTGTTTTCAAATCTCTTTATTACCTTCTTAGAATATTCTTCTAAGGAGCTTATTTCCATTCCATGTTTTATATTTAAAGCCTTTAAGCATTCTTTATGGAAGCTTAAAGCTGTTTCTCTTATTTTTTCATCCATTATTGCTTCATGGATATATTCATATTTTTTAAGATATCCCAAATATGCTACAGTTGCATGAGCTCCATTTAGCATAAATAGTTTTCTTTCTAAATATGGTTCAAGGTTATCTGTATATTCTGCACCATCAATTTCAGAATTTACTTTTACTTTATTTTTTTCAATGTCCCATTCAAAGAAATCTTCAACTAATACATCAATTGGACATTCTTTTACTGCATTTGTATTAGGAACTATTCTATCTACTGCTGAATTTGGGAAGCCTACCTTTTCATCTCAAATCCTGTTGGAATTTTTCCATCTACAAGTTCGTCGAATTTCTTAATTAACCATCCACCTAATGGTCCCATTGCCATTGCTCCAATGAACATTGGGATTGATGATCCGACAACAACACCGGCAGTAGCTATTGCACCAACTACTCCTCCTCTGTCGCCATATACAAGTTTACCACCTTGGAAACCTATTAATATTGGTAGTAAATATTTTAGTAAAGGATCTACTAAAGTAGCTAAAGATTCATTTGGTGTCCAACCTGTTGGTATAAATAATGCCGTAATAATTCCCCAAGCTATAAAAGCTGCTATATTTGGAAGTACCATACTTGATAAAAAGTTACCTAATTTTTGTACTCTCGCTTTTGTACTCATTCTATTTTCCCCCTAATATTTATTTTACCTGATATACGTTTACAAAGGCAGCGCTATTATTTAATCCTTTATAAAGTATATCTTGTAATCTTTATTAAATGATTTATTATTTCTTACAATTACATTATATTTTACAATTATATCGTTTTCAATTTAAAAGACGTTAATTGTGGCAGTCATTTCTTAGGACAAAATTAAAGTTAGAGAAAGCTTGTAAAACATTTATACAAATAAAAAACTACTAAGCCTAGAGCTGTTACCTGCTCTTAGCATAGTAGTTTTATAAATTCATATTTCCTTTAGCTTTCAATTTCTTTAAGCTCTTCCACCGCTTTTCTTGTCAAACGAAGCTGTTCTTCAACCTTCTTCAAATTATTTCTTGCCATTCCTATAAACAGCATATCAATAACAGCCAGCTGGGAAATTCTTGAGCTCATTGCACCTTCTCTTAAGGATTTTTCAACAAAAGGCACATTTAAAACTATATCTGCTATTTCTGCCAATGGATTGTGGATACTTGCTTTAGTTATTGCAATGACAGGTATCCCTTGTCTTTTAGCATTTTCTGCACAGATATTAACTTCCTTAGTTTGCCCTGAATAGGATATTGCTATTACAACATCCCCCTTTTCTAGGATTGCTGAAGATGTTATTTGAAGATGAGTATCTTCATGGGATATACATACCTTGTTTATTCTGCTTAACTTATAATAAAAATCCTTTCCTACTAAAGCTGAGCTCCCTACACTAAATATGTATATTTTTTTTGCCTTATTTAAGGTATTTATTGCTTTTTCTAATTCTTCTTCCTTTAATACGCTTAAGGTTTGATTCATTATGGCATCAATAGAGTTTTTAATGCCATACATAATGTTTTTAACAGATAAATCGCCAGACAAATACTTAAAATCTGAAGCTTCCTCTTCAGTATTTAAGTCTATTGATAGCTGAAGCTTCATTTCATTTAAAGTATTAAAGCCTATTTTTTTAGAAAATCTAACTACAGTAGGAGCTGAAGTGCCTGTTACATTTCCTATTTCTTTTGCAGACATGCCTAATATGCTTTTTTTATTATTCAAAAGATAATCAGCAATTAATTTTTCACTGTCTGTAAAACTTTCATAATTTTGCTTGATAAAATTAAATATGTTCACTATTTCACATCCCTATTGATCTATTTATAAATAATTTTATCAAATTATTTACTCAAGTTACTAATATTAAAGTAGAAACTCCTTCCGGCAGTAATATACTTTAATAAGTATAGATCCTTCTCCAATACTTTTCCAACTACATTAGTTCTTTCGTCAGCCTTCTGTTTTCTTTTAATTATTTGAAGCTCACCCATGTATCTTCCATAATTTTTATTATCTATAGTAATATCGCCGAAATCTTTATCTACTGTATTAAATGGTTCAATAATATTCCCATTTAGTTTTAATCTGCTTTCGCTTGCTCTTATTGCATCTCTTGCTTCGTCAGTTCTACTTGTATAAACATTATTTAACAAGCTTATTATAGCATAATTTTTATCCATAATCTCTATATCAAGTTTTATTGCTCCAGATTTTAATTCAGATAAAGCTTTCATTTCTTCATAACTAGGGAGTGAATCACCGATAAAAATAGATTGATTTTCTAAGGCAATTAAATGATTAGCTGCTTCAACAACATCTAATCCCCTATGAGCTTCTAGAGTTGGAAGTCCATCTTTTAAAGGGCTTCTTTTTCTATTATTAGATTGAACAAAGGCACATGGAACAATTCCTCTATCTAAAAGTATTTTATTTTTTTCTATCATACATTCTTCAGAAATTCCTGTACCTACTCTTGGATAAAAATTATGAAGGGCATCCATATTACTATAATCAGGTGAATATTTATCTAATTCTTTAAAAAACTTTTCTGTAATTGTTGATGCATTTAACTGAACCTTTAAGCCATATTCATTTTTAGTCATTAAGGCTATTTCTTCTTCACTATAGCCAAAATCTATTCTTATTGTTTTAACCCCTAAATTTTTAAGTCCTTTTAAATCCATATTTTCTAAGTTTAAAAACTTAAAGGTATTTGGTGATATATCACTAATGATATCCATATCATAATCTTTTGCCAGTTCTAAAAATTCTTTAACCTCTACTTTTAATACATCATAATTTGCTTCTGGTATATGAAGGGATGTAAATATTCTTGTAAAACCAAGTTCTTTAGCTTCCTTTAATAATTTAATATTTTCTTCTTTAGTATTGTCTAATCCAAAATATACTGAAATTCCAAATGACACTCTAATACCTCCTTCGTTGCTAGTGCACAGTGGTTTTTGTTAATTTTTGTAATGGGGTCAGTCCCCATTACAAGAAAAAGAAGATATTTCGCAGAATATTCTGCGAAAATCTTCTTTTTAATTTTAATAATTCTTTCATAATTCAGTTAGCTGAATTATTTCCTAAATTGTCCATTCTCAATTGTCAATTATTATTCCACTGGATCTTCAAATCCTAATATTGATGTAAAGAAGTATCCTGCTACATATGATGCTACAACACCGATTAAGAATTGAACCATTTTTCCATCTGCTATTAACAATGCAAGTGGTAAGCCTGAAACTCCTAGAGCTACTGAACCAACTTTGAATAATGCCATTACAGCTCCACCAACTCCAGCTCCTAAACAAGCTCCTAAGAATGGTTTTCCAAGTGGTAATGTAATACCGTATATTAATGGTTCACCAATTCCTAAAATTCCTGGAATAAGACCATTTTTAGCTGTTTTCTTTAATCTTTCATTTTTAGTTTTTCTTAATACTGCAAAAGTTGCTCCAACTTGTGCCATACCTGCTGTTGCTAATACAGGTAATAATAATGTATATCCATAATTAGCTATTAAATCTGTATGAATTGGAGTTAATGCTTGATGCATTCCTGTCATAACTAATGGTAAGAATAAAGCACCTGAAATAATACCTGAGAATGCTGAAACTACAATATTTTCTGAAGCTACAGTATTTGCTACTAAAGCTCCAATTGAGTCTGAAATAAATCCACCTATCGGTTGTAATACAGCAAAAGCTGCTAATAATGAAACTGTTAATGTAACTATTGGAGTTACAAAAAGATCTAAAACTTCTGGAACTACTTTTCTAACTGCTTTTTCTATATAAACTGATAAAATAACAACTAAAATAACTGAAATAATACCACCACGGCCTGCAGTTAAAGGTTTACCAAAAAGAGTTATATCTGCTAATGTTGCTGCATTTAATATTGATCCTATTACTCCACCCATCATAGGCATATCTGAACCAAATACTTTAGCTGCATTTACACCAACTAATATTGGTAATATACCAAAGACACCATTACCAATAAGGCCTATTATTTTAGCTGCATTTGTTGCTTTATAAGCATCTCCAAACTGAACATTACAAATATTATTAATTGCTAATATAAGTCCGCATGCAATGAATAAAGGTATTAAAGGAATAAATACACTACCTAACTTCTTTAGTCCTCTCTTAAAAGGTGTATCATTTTTTTCTTTTAATTTTTCTTTTGTAGCCTTGACAGCTTCTTCACCAATTAATACTCTGTTTCCAACTATCTTTTTAACTTCTGAAGTTATTTTAGTTACTTTTCCTGGACCATAAATTACTTGTAATTGACCATTTTCATTTACTACCCCTAATGCTCCTTCTGACTTTTTAATTTTTTCAATATCTGCTAGGGATTCATCAACAAGTTCAAATCTGCAGCGTGTCATGCAGTTTTCTACAGATCTGATATTGTCTTTACCTCCAACTAGCTCAACCAAGTTTTTTGCAATTTCTGCATTTGTCATAATTAACCCTCCCTTATATAATTACATTATTTATTGTTTTGTATATATTTTAAAGCTTTTGCTATATAGCCATTATTTAAATCTAAAACTTCTTTAGCTTTATCCTTTCCTTCTCCTGAAATTATCATTAGAATGGAAAGTTTAACATCATAGTTTGTTTCTTCTAATACCCTTTCTGCTTCTTCTCTTTCAGCACCTGTTGCTTCACAAACTATTCTTTTTGCTCTTTCTACTAACTTTTCATTGCTGGCCTTTACATCAACCATTAGATTTCCGTATACCTTACCTTGTTTTATCATTACTCCTGTTGAAAGCATATTTAAAACAAGTTTTTGGGCTGTACCAGCCTTAAGTCTTGTAGAACCTGTAACAACTTCTGGTCCAACTACTGGTGCTATTTCAATTTTTGCATATTTTGAAATTTCTGAATCCTTATTACAGCTTACTGAAATAGTTAATGCTCCTATCTCATTAGCATAATTAAGGCCGCCTATTACATAAGGAGTTCTTCCTGAAGCAGCTAGTCCAACAACTGTGTCATTTTCAGTTAACTTTATTGCCTTTAAATCTTCCACAGCAAGTTCCTTAGAATCTTCTGCGCCTTCTTTTGCTCTAAATATTGCCTCCTTTCCGCCTGCAATTATTCCTTGAACTAACTCCTCTGATACTCCATAAGTTGGAGGACATTCTGAAGCATCTAGTATTCCAAGTCTTCCTGAGGTTCCAGCTCCGATATAAATTAATCTTCCACCTTTACTCATTCTTTCTGAAATTCCATCTATTGCTTCAGCTATGTTTGGTAGTTCTTTTTCTACTGCTTCTGCTACTTTTTTATCTTCATTATTTATTTTTCTAACCATTTCAAGAGTTGAAACCTTATCTATATCAAATGTATTAGGATTTCTACTTTCTGTGGTTAATTTATCTAAGTCTATTTTCTTCATATTATCCCTCCAAACTAAGTATTATTGACTACGTTTTCATCACACTATTATATTAACACCTTTGAAATAAAATTTCAATAGTTTTTAAAAAATATTTTTATTTATTTCACATAATATTTATTTAAGTTTTTTTAGAAAGCATTTATTATAAAAATAAAAAGGACCCTTATAAGAGTCCCCTTAAAGTTTTCCTAAAAATAATTATTCTCCTTAGGAATTATAAAAAGTTTTAAATAATTTTATTGTATAGTAATTATCCTTAACTGAAGCTAATTCCCTAATTGAGTGCATTGATAATAAGGGAGCACCCATATCCATAACTGGAATTGTTAATCTTGATGAAGTCATAGGTCCTATTGTACTTCCTCCCCTAACATCTGATCTGTTAAAGAAGCTTTGGTATGGAACTCCTGCTGCCTTGCATAAGCCTTCAAAAATTGCAGCATTATAACTGTCTGTACTATAGCTTCCTGAAGCTGCTGTCTTTAAAACAGGTCCTTCTCCTAATACAGGCCTATTTGTTGGATCATGTTTTTCTTCAGCATTTGGATGCACAGCATGAGCTAAATCTGCTGATATCATTATAGAATTTGCTAAGGCTCTATATAAACCTTCCTTATCCTTACCTAAGGCTATAGTTATCCTTTCTAATATGTTTAATAGTAAAGCTGAATCAGCTCCTTGAGCCGTATGGCTTCCTATTTCTTCATTATCAACGCAAACTAAAACATTGGTAGAAGCATTTATATCGCTATCAATTAAAGCCTTCATACCTGCATAAACCATCCATAGGTCATCCAACCTTCCAGCAGATATAAATTCTTCATTTATTCCCATTATTGAGCCTTTTTCTATTTCATATAAGCCTAAATCAAAGCCTATTATTTCATCTGCTTCCATCTTTAATTCTTCAGCTAAAATCTTTATTAAGTAATTATCTTTTTCAAATTTCTCATTAATTAATCCTAATAAAGGCAGAGTATCTTTTTGCTTATTTACTCCAAAGCCTTCATTTACATTTCTGTTCATATGAATTGCCACACTAGGTATTATAACTACAGGTCTATTTATATTTATAAGCTCTACTTTTGGCTTAAGAGGACTTTTTCCCTTTAAGGCAACCTTTCCTGCAATTCCTAAAGGTCTATCAAACCATGTATAAAGCAGTGGTCCTCCATATACTTCTGTATTTAATTTTATATATTTATTTTCAGATAGCATTTCTGGCTTTGCCTTAATTCTAAAACCTGGCGAATCTGTATGAGCTCCAATTAATTTAAATCCAGCTTCCTCTACCTCTCCCTTTCCAACAGTAAAGGCAATAAGGGCAGAATCATTTTTTGTAACATAATACTTACCTTCCTTTTGTAAGTTCCACTTTTCCTCTTCCTTTATTTCCTTAAATCCCCTTGAAGATAATATTTCTTTAATAGTCTTTACTGAATGATATGCTGTAGGACTTTTATATAAAAACTCTATTAAATCTGCTGCTAATTGCTTTTCCATTATAATCACTCCTTAACTTAAATTAACTATATTATACCACATTTAATATAAATCAATTATTAAATAGTTTACCCTTCTGTTAAAACTTAATAATGCATTAAAAACTGTAAATATAAACAGTTTTCTATTTAAAAGTATTTTTCCAAATAAAAAATGTTAATATTCCATAAAAAAATTTCCTTAATTTCATCAATAATTATATAAATTTTGGTATTAAATCTATTATAATAGAAAAAGCCATTATTTCAAATAGAAAACTGTTTATATTTACAGTTTTTAATGCATTATTAAGTTTTAACAGAAGGGTAAACTATTTAATAATTGATTTATATTAAATGTGGTATAATATTT
>NZ_JAHLPS010000115.1 GCF_018918055.1 Caproiciproducens sp. MSJ-32 | reverse complement strand
TGCGCCATTTTTAAGGAGTAGAGATGAATTTATTTGAAAAACTCTTTAAAATTCATATAAAACAGTACAAAATAAGAGCTGAGCATTAGCGATTTTTAACCGCTAATGCGACAGCCCCTTTTTTGTTTTTATTTTTAATAGAATATTTAAAGAAAAATTGTATTAATTTTTAGAAGTTACAGAATTTGAATAATATGAGAAAAGTATGGTTAAAATAAAAAATGCATGATTAAGAGGTGGTTTTATGTCTGAAAAGATTAAAGGTGATTTAATAATCATTGGGGGAGCAGAGGATAAAAAGGGAGATAAAGAGATATTAAAAATAGTATGTGATTCTATAGATAAAAAAAAAGATACAATTTTAATTGCAACGATAGCAACAGAATATCCAAAAGAAGCATTTGTAAAATATTCAAAAGTTTTTAAAGAATTAGGAGTTAATAATATAAAAGGACTTAATATTGAGAAACGTAAAGATTCTTTTGATGAATATAATATAAATCTTGTTAAAGAAGCTTCATTAATATTCTTTACTGGAGGAGATCAGCTTAGAATTACCAGCTTAATAGGAGGAACTTTGATTAATGAGGCCCTAAAAGATGCTATTGAGAATGGATGTATAATGGTTGGAACATCAGCTGGAGCATCTGTTATGAGTGATACAATGATAGTAATGGGACCAGATGAAGAATCACCAAGAAAATGTACTCTTAGAATGGCTCCGGGACTTGGTTTTGTTAAAGGCATAATGATAGATCAGCACTTTGCCCAAAGGGGAAGAATAGGGAGACTGCTTGCAGGTATAGCTCAAAATCCTGAAGTTTTAGGAATAGGTATTGATGAAGATACGGCTATAGTTGTTAAGGATACAGGAGAAGCAGAAGTTATAGGAAATGGCGCTGTGTATTTTTTAGATGCTAGGGATATTATTTATAATAATGTTTCTGAACAAAATTTTGACGAAGTATTAAGTATGTTCAATGTAAAATTACATATCTTAAAAGAAGGAAATAGGTTTAATTTATTAACTAAGTTACCTTTTGAGGAGGAAAATCAACAAAATGAAAATAACAGAGACTAAGGTCTTTAAAGGGAAAAATATTTATTCACTAAAGAAATGCATAAGGCTGGATGTAGATTTAGAAGGATATAGTGAAACCCCAAGTTCAGCAATAGAAGATTTTAGTAATAATCTTGTTAATATGCTTCCAGAATTAAAAACTCACAGATGCGGAATAGATGAAGAGGGAGGATTTGTAAAAAGGTTATATGAAGGAACTTATTTAGCTCATATTTGTGAACATATTATTATTGCATTACAAAATAAACTTGGTATAGATGTTAGTTATGGGAAGGCCAGGGAAATAGAAGGTGATAGATATTATATTGTTTTTCAATATGTCTATGAAAATTTTGCTCTAGAAACTGCAAAGTTAGCAGTAGATATAATTAATGCATTAATAAATAAAGTTCCAATAAATTATGATGAAAGAATAAAATTATTAGATAAAATATTAAAGGATGAAATGATGGGACCTAGTACAAGATCTATATGTGAATATGCAGAAAAGCTTGGGTTACCAGTTATAAGGCTAGGTAAAGGAGATTTTTATCAAATAGGGTATGGTAAACAAGGGAGAATAATTGAAGCTTCAATAGGAAGTAATACTAATTGTGTTGGAGTAGATATTTCTTGTGATAAGCTTTTAACAAAAGAACTGCTTAATATTCATAATATACCAGTAGCAAAAGGAAGCAAGGTCAATAATATATTAGATTTATTACAAACAGCAGAAAAAATAGGTTATCCAGTTGTTTTAAAGCCCCAATATGGCAATAAAGGTAAGGGGGTTATTTTAAATATAAAAAATGAAAAAGAGTTATTAAGAGCCTATAGCAATTTAATAAAAAAATACAAGGATATTATTATTGAGAAATATCATAAAGGAAGGGATTATAGAGTTTGCGTTATTAATTATGAAGTTGTAGCAGCATCTTTAAGAATACCACCATATGTAGTTGGTAATGGAAAAAATACTATTAGGGAGCTAATAGATATATTGAATAGTAATCCTGAAAGAGGAAATGATCATGAAAAAAATTTAACAAAAATAAAGATAGATAAAGAAGTTATAAATTATATAAGAGAACAAGGAAAATCCTTGGATGATATTTTAGAAAAAAATAAAAAGATCTTTTTAAGAAAGAATGCTAATCTTTCTACTGGAGGGGAAGCTATAGATTGTACAGACATTATATGTGAAGAAAACAAAAAAATATGTATTAGAGCTGCAAAGGCATTAAAATTAGATATATGTGGAATAGATATATGTACAGAAGATATTTCAAAACCAATTATCGATAATGAAAATATTAATGGAATAATAATGGAGGTAAATGCAGCTCCAGGGCTTAGAATGCATTTAAATCCAAGTAAAGGAAAAGCAAGAGATATAGGCAAATATATAGTAAATATGTTATATAATAATAATCCTGTTAATATACCAGTAGTTTCAATAACAGGAACTAATGGAAAAACTACAACAACAAGATTAATAAGTCATACCCTTCAAAAAATGGGTTATTGTACTGGAATGACTAGTACAGATGGAATTTTTATAAATAATGAAGTGATTGATATTGGAGATGATACAGGATTCCATAGTGCTAGATCAGTTTTATTAAATCCTGATGTTGATGTTGCTGTTTTAGAAACTGCTAGAGGAGGAATTATTAGAAACGGATTAGCTTATGATGCTGCTGATGTTGCAGTAATTACAAATATAAGAGAAGATCACTTAGGTGTCGATAATATAAATACTATGGAAGAGTTATGTTTTGTTAAGTCTTTAGTAGGAGAAGCTGTAAAAGAAGATGGATACGTTGTTATAAATGCAGAAGATTATTGGAGTAGGACAATATTAGATAGAATAAAAGCTAAAAAAATATTTTTTAGTATAGATTCTAATAATGATTTACTATTAAAAAATAAATCTGATTCTATCTGTGTTTATGTAGAAAAAAATGAAATAGTAGCGTCAAATAAAAATAAAATATATAAAATATGTAATGTAAATGATGTTCCAATTACATTGAATGGAAAATTAAAATTCAATATAGAAAATACATTAGCAGCGTGTAGTGCTTTAATCGGATTAAATATAGATTATTCTATGATAAGAAATGGAATTACAAGTTATCAATTAAACTCCAAGGAAAATTTAGGAAGATTTAATTGGCATAATGTAAATGGGGTAAATGTAATATTAGATTATGGACATAATATAGATGGATATAAGGCAGTATTATCATCTATTAAAAAATTAACTAATAATAAATTATATGGAGTAATAGGAATACCAGGAGATAGAAAAGATGATGTTGCAATAAAAATAGGGAAAATATCAAGTCAATTTTTAGATTATCTCATAATAAAAGAAGATAGAAATTTAAGAGGAAGAAAGAGAGGAGAAATAGCAAGATTAATAGAGAAGGGTGTCAAGTTATATAGTAATAATAAAAAATATGAAATTATTTTAAGTGAAGAGAAAGCTTTTAAAAAGGCTATAAGTCTTGCTTCGAAGGGAGATTATATAGTAGTATTTTATGAGAAACTAGAACCATTAATAAATATAATTGAAGGCTATAAAAATGAAAAGATAGTATTAAAAGCTTAAATATTTCCTAGTTTACTATAAGAAGAAAAAAATATATAATTAAAATAAACTTCAGAAGTTATATTCTGAAGTTTATTTTAAAATGATGTTTATAGTTGAAAGGAAAAATAAGATGAGAGCAAAAGCCTATGCAAAGATTAATTTATCTTTAGATATAGTAGGAAAAAGGGAAGATGGATATCATTTATTAGAAATGGTTATGCAAACTATAGATTTATATGATGAAATAACTATTGAAAAGCAAGAAAAAGGTATAACTATTGCTTGTAATAAGCCTTATGTTCCACGTGATGAAAGAAATTTAGCTTATAAAGCAGCAAAATTATTTATGGAGAAATATAATATATCACAAGGAGTTAATATAAACATTAAAAAAAATATTCCAGTCTCTGCAGGTTTAGCAGGGGGAAGCACAGATGGGGCTGCTGTATTAAAAATAATGAATAAAATGTTTAATATAAATGCTTCAGATGATGAATTAATGAAAATTGGATTACAGTTAGGTGCAGATGTTCCATATTGCATAAAAGGAGGAACAGCTTTATGCGAAGGAATAGGAGAAAAAGTAACAGAGCTAAAAAGATTTAAGGATAAAATAGTAGTAATTGTAAAACCGCCTTTTGGTATTTCTACAAAAAGTGTATATGAAGCTTTTTGTTTAGATAAAGTTAGAAATCATCCTAATACTAAAGAATTAATTAAATCTATTGAAGCAGATGATTTAAACAATGTAGTTAAAAATATGAAAAATTTACTTGAAAATGTTACTTTAAGAAAACATAAAATATTAATAAATATAAAAGAAGAAATGATACGTTTAGGTGCATTAGGAAGTATGATGAGTGGAAGTGGACCTACAATATTTGCATTTTTTGAAGATATGCAAAAAGCACAAAAATGTTTTGAAAAAATGAAAGAAAGATATGAAGAAGTACATATAACAAGAACAATTTAATAAATGATGAATAAACCTCCTAATATATGTAAATAATTAGAATGAAATGGAGGTTTTATTATGAAAAGATTTCTTCTGGCTTTTATAATTATAATTAATTTATTAAGTTTATTTGGCTGTACAAGCAGCTATAAAAATGACGATTTTGATGATAAAGAATTAGTTTATGAAGATATTGCAGATAAAATAATTAGATTTCATATAATAGCAAATAGTGATACAGAAGAAGATCAACAGCTTAAATTAGAAGTAAGAGATGAAGTTATTGCTTATGTATATGACAAATTAAAGGATAATAAAAATCTTGAAGAATCAAGAAATTTTATTATTGAAAATAAAGAACAAATAGAAAATATAGCTAAAAAAGTTGTTAAAGAAAGAGGATATGATTATGATATAACTAGTTCTCTTTCTATGGAAAATTTTCCTGATAAAGTTTATGGTGATGTGGTGTTTCCGCAAGGTAAATATGAAGCTTATAGAATATTAATAGGGGAAGCAAAAGGACAAAATTGGTGGTGCGTTATGTTTCCACCTCTATGTTTTTTAGATGAAGCTAAAGAAACAATAGATGCTGACAATATTAAAGAAACTATAGAAAAATATGAAGATAAAAATAATGCAAGAGAAAAAAGTGATAAAGAGAGAATAATAAATAATGAAAAAAATTCTAAAAAGATAGAAAATAAAATAGAATTCAAATTTAAAATTTTTGATATTATTAAAAGTCTTTTTAATAATTAGGATAAATAAACTATAAAAGACAATAATAACCATTGATTGCTAAAGTTAATGCAATTAAAATATATATAATTTGATAAATAATTTAAATTTGATTATAATATAATAACTAAAAGCAAGATATTTCTTTATATAATAAGAAACTAATATAGATAAGATTATACTAATAATATAATGGAGGATTAGTATGGGGAAAAATGCATTTATATCATTAAAAAGTTTTAATGAATTAGATACAAATGAAGTTATAGAAGTTATTACACCTGGAAAATTTGAAAAAATAGAAGATGGATATAAAGCTATATATGATGAAACTGAATTATCTGGTATGGAAGGCACAACAACCACATTAAAAATATTAAAAGATGAATTAGTTCTTGAAAGGGAAGGAAGTACTAATGCCATAATGAATTTTAAGGAAGGTGAAACTTCCATATCAATGTATAATACCCCTTATGGAGTTTTAGATTTACAAATTCATACTGATGAATTAAAACTTGATATTGATGAGAACGGCGGGGATATTTTTGCAAAATATTCAATGGCACTTGGTGGACAACCACCTATTAAAACAAATTTAACAGTAAGTGTAAAAATTAATTAACACTAAGGCACAATATAGAATATATACTTGTTCTATATTGTGCTTTTTTTTATAAAGCTTGTATATTAATATCTAATTATAAGTGATTACTTTTAGAAAATAAGGTAATAATTATAGTTAAGAGGTGATCATATGAATAATGAATATAAATTAAATAGAATTATTATTGTTACAAATGTACTATGTTCTCATTTTAATATATCTTCTAAAGATTTAAAAAAAATTTTAAGGAAGAAGGAAAATAAATACTTATATTTATTGCTTTTAAAAAAATATAATTGTTTAGATAAGGAAAAAATTAATAAAATAATAGATCTTGGCAGTGAAAGAAGTATAAAATATAATATTAATAAAGCAGAAGAAAAACTATTAATAAATAAACAATTTAGAGATACATATTTTATGCTTGAAGAGGGGCTAGAAAGAGTATATAAAAGAATGTAAAGTTAATAAAAAAATATCTTTGCATTCTTTAATTTTTATTATATTATATAAGTATAGAGAATCTATTTTTATAAAATGTTTATCGGAATTTTTAGGACAAAGCATATTAACTAGAATAAATAAATATAACTCTTAATAAAATTATATTGGATTAGATGTTTAAAAAATTAAATTTACTCATTATTCTTGTAATCGATTTCCTTTGGAGAGAATTAATTATTAAATTTAATAAGTTTTTATGCCTTTCAAAGAAACCGGTTACACTAGATTTTCGAAACTAATTTATCAAATAATTAATAAAAAGTTTTGAAAAATAAAAATTATGTAATTTAAATTTAAGTACTAGAATTCCATATATTATTAGTTATATAATATATGGAGAAAAAATATGGAATTTTTAACTATTTGTACAAGGAGTTTAGACATGGCAGTAACTATAGATGATATAGCGAAAAGAGTAGGGGTATCTCCAACTACAGTTTCCAGAGTTATAAATAATTCTTCTTACGTTAAAACAGAAACAAGAGAGAAGGTTTTAGAAGTTATAAAGGAGATGAACTATGTACCAAGTGCAATTGCAAGAAATCTCTCTAAAAGAGAAAATAATACTATTGGTATTATAGTTCCGGATATTACTAACTCCTATTTTGGAGAAGTAATTAAGGGTATAAGTAAAATTGCTAGTGAAAAAGATCTAAATATAATTTTATTTAATACTAATAATGATGTAAATAGCGAGTTAAAGGCTTTAAGAGAAATAAAAAAGCATAGGCTAAAAGGAGTTATAATGACTCCAAGTTATAGTAATAATAAGCTTGAGAAAGATTTTATTGAAACAATAGAAAGTTTGGACATGCCTATTGTTCTAGTTTCAGCAGATTTAAATTATATTAAATTAAATGGGGTTTTTGTTGATGATTTTAAGGGTGGTTATGATGCTGCTTCTCTTCTTATAAAAGAAGGTCATAGAAAAATAGGAATAATAAAAGGAATAACAGAATCAAGTACTTCTGAAAATAGATTAAAAGGATATAAAAAAGCATTATTAGAAAATAATATTGAAATTTGTGAAGATTACATAAAAAATGGTGAATTTTCCTTGGAAAAGGCTTATGAAATTACAATGAATTTTTTAGATATGGAAAATCCACCAACAGCTTTAATTGTTTGTAGTAATAAAATGACTTTAGGGGTTATAAAGGGATTATTTGAGAGGAATAAGGGTATCCCAAAAGATATATCCTTGATAGCTTTTAATAAAATAGACTTGATAGATATAGTTGGAATAAAACTAACTTATATTGAAGACTCTCCTATAGAATTAGGAAAGGAAGCAATTAAATTATTAATAGAAAAATTTGAAACTAAGGAAGACAAAATTAAAAGAATAAGTATACCACCTAAATTAGTTTTAAATGGATCAGAAAAGAAATATTAAAAAGCTTATCAATAAGGATGCAGTTCTTTGTTATACAAAGATTGCTATATATATTATTTAATGGAGGGATTATTATGAGAAAAAAATTAATAGCACTAACACTATCCGCTCTTATGGTTACAGGACTTGTAGGCTGTGGAAGCGGAAACTCTAATTCTAATGGAGGAGAAAAGAAAGCTGATTTAAAAGTAGGTATGGTTACCGATGCAGGAACCATCGATGATAAATCTTTCAACCAAGGTACTTGGGAAGGTATTTTAAGAGCTGAAGAAGAATTTGGAGTTGAAACAAGTTACTTAAAACCAGCAGGTACTACTGAAGCAGACTATATGAAGGAAATTACAAATCTTTATGACACAGGATACAAGTTTATAGTTACTCCTGGATTTAAGTTTGAAACTGCTATCTATAATGCACAAAAGAAGTATGAAGATGCTAAGTTTGTAATTTTAGATGGAGCACCACATAGTGGAGATAATAATTATGATTTATCTCAAAATACAATAGCTATCTTCTTTGCAGAAGAACAAGCAGGTTTCTTAGCAGGAGTTGCAGCTTCTTTAGAATTAAAAGAAGGAGACCTAGGATTTATAGGTGGTATGGAAATACCAGCAGT
>NZ_JAHLPS010000064.1 GCF_018918055.1 Caproiciproducens sp. MSJ-32 | reverse complement strand
CAAAAATATCCTATATATTATAAATATTAAGATTTGAAATATATATAACAAAATCTTATTAATATTTATCTACTAACATAAACAAAATATGAATTCTTTTCATATAATGGCATAGAACAAGTCATGAGGAGAATTACATGGAAAGTGAATATATAAAAGAAGAAATTGAAAGAAATTATTCTTTAGACATATATAGTATAGAGAAAGTTAAAAATAGCTATAAAATAGAAACAAAAGAGGGGAATTATGGTATTAAAATTATTAAATATCAATTTCCTCATTTTTATTTTATATTTTCTGCTATAAATCATTTAAATAAAAAATCCTTTAGGAAGATTCCAGAGATAATAAAAACAAAAAATGGTGAAGGTTATATAAAACTTGGAGATAAGTATGCATATTTAAATAAATGGATAGATTCTAGAAGCTGTAATTATAAGAACTTAGATGATCTTGCTATGGCAGCAAGAAAATTAGCTGAACTTCATGAATGTAGTAAAGGTTTTATTCTAAATAAAAATATGAAAGCAAGAATATATTGGTATACTTGGATAAAAACTTTCGAAACAAGATGTGAGGAAATATTAGATTTTAAAAAAAGAATATATCAAAAGGCTTATAGATCTGAATTTGATGAAATATACTTAAGCGCAATAAATGATGAGTTAGAAAGAGGAAAAAAATCTATTAGTGAATTAAGGAAGAATAATTATTTTAGGGTTATGGATAAAGAAGTTTTAAAAAGAGGTTTTTGTCATCACGACTTTGCTCATCATAATTTGTTAATAGATAGGAATGGAGAAATTAATGTAATTGATTTTGATTATTGTATATTAGATAGCCATATACATGATCTTGCTTCTCTTTTGATTAGAAGTATGAAGGACGGGAATTGGAAGAGAGAAATATCAGATCTTGTAATAAATAATTATATAAAAATTTATCCAGTAACTGAGGAAGAATTAAGAGTAATGGTAGCATTTATGAGATTTCCACAGGGATTTTGGCAGATTGGCCTTCAATATTATTGGGAACAGCAGCCATGGGGAGAGGAGTTTTTTGCGAAGAAAATAAAAAAATACTTAAATGATAGACAGGATAGAGAAAGCTTTTTAGATAACTTTTTTTAATAGAGGTGATTAAAATTAATGTATTAGAGTTAAATGAATATCTTAAAAGAAAAAACATAATTATTAAGGATAGTAAATTAAGTTCTTATAAAATAGAAAACAAGGAAGAGGTATTTAAGCAAATAGATAATATAATTTATTTTCAAAAAAGTGTTGGGGCTTATAAGGAAAATTTATTGCCTAGAATTAGGGCTTCTATTGGAAAGGAATTAGAAGAATATAAAGCTCAAGTAATATTGATGGAAAGATATATAAAAAATCTTAAAAATAAAAAGGATTTGAATAAAATTGATAACTATATAAAAGACAAGGAAAAGGAAATTTTATATAAGGCAGAAATTTCATTAAAGCATATTGCATTAAAAGATTATAGAGAAATAATAGAAAGAAGTATGAAAAATTATGAAATTTGCTTAGGGAGGGTTGATGAAAGCAATTTAGCATTAGAAGATAATATAATTTTAGTTGGAACAATAAAATATATGAGCTATAACATAAGGGAGCATGATATATATTCTCTTATAAAAAAAATAAAGAGAAAAGATATAGAGATTTCCTTTCAAGAAATAATAGATTATTATATTGAAAAAGAAAACTTAAAAGAAGGAAGCAGAAAATATTTAGAAGGGCTTAGCAGCTATCCTAATGAGCAGTTAAAGGTTATGAAAAGATATATACAAGGAAAATATGCTTTAAAAGAAGATGAGATATTAGAAAATCTTTACAGGGCAGAACTTTTAGATAATAAGTATTCGATAATTAATGGGAGGGGATATAATGAATAAATTTAGATATATAGATAGGGAAAGTTTATGCAAATATGATTTAAGTGAGGATTTTTTAAAAACTTTATCAATAGATATTAAGGAAATAATACCTTTAAGAAAAGTTTTTGTATTAATAACAAATGAAGGAAAGAAAATTCTTAAGATGACTGATTCAAAGGAAAAAAGAATTAAGTTTGTTGATGAAGCTTTAAAGTATATACAAAAAAATTATGAAGATGTACTAAATTATCATAAAGGAAAAGATGGTAGAATAGCTTATAATTTTCAAGAAAGTACTTATGTTGTCTTAGATATGATAGATGGAAGAGAAGCAACTTTTACAAATCCATTAGAAATTGAGATTTGCTCTAAAGCTATTGCTAATATGCATAAGGCATCAAATGGAATATGTGAAAATTTAAATGTAGATTTAGTAAAGGAAAATTTAGGAGATAATTTAATTGCTTCTTATAAAAAAGTAGAAGAAGATCTATTAAATATAAAGTCCTTTGTAAAGAGATTTAGAAATAAAAATAAATTTGATAATTTATTTATTGAAAATGTAGACAAGTATATAGAGCAGGTGAAAAAGGCTCAAGAACTTCTAGCAATAACTAATTATACTTCCTTATTGAAGGATATTAATAAAATAGTTTTGTGTCATAATGATTTAGCAAATCATAACTTTATAATTGATGGAGATAAGGTAAAAATAATAGATTTTGATTATTGTAAAATTGATACTAGAGCAATTGATATTGCTAATTTTTCATTAAAAGCAATCAAAAATAATTGCTATGAAATGAAGAAATTTAAGTCAATTATAGATTCTTATAATTCAGTAAGTAAATTGGATAAAGAAGAAATAAAATTAATTTATACCATTTTTAATTTTCCAAGAGATTTTTATAATATATCTATAGATTATTATTATAAGGAAAAGTTATGGGATTATGAAGTTTTTGAAAGCAGGCTGGAAGATAAGCTTAATAAAGATGTTTATAGAATGGAGTTTTTAAAAGAATTTATTAAAGAGATGAAAGAGTACTTTTATTAATATAAAAAATATAGGGCGGATACAATATCTTCCCTATATTTTTTACTTAGAATTCTATAATTTTTTTATAAGCTTCTACAGTTCCCTTTGCAGTAATATTCCAAGAATAGCTTGAGCTTTTATTTAAACCCTTTGATATTAATTTTTCTCTTAATGATTTATCGCTTAAGATTTTTTCTATTGAATAAGATAATTCATTAATGTTATGGGGATCAATTAATAAAGCAGAATCACCACAAATCTCAGGTAAAGATGTTACATTAGAAGCTATTACTGGAGTTCCGCAGGCCATTGCTTCTAAAGGTGGAAGTCCAAAGCCCTCATAAAAGGAAGGATAGGCTAACAAACTCGAAGCATTATAGAAAATTGGTAACTTTTCAAGAGGAATAAAATCTGTAAATATTACATCTTTTTCAACCTTAAGTTTTATTGCGCGGGTTTTGTATATTTCATAAGAAATACCCTTTTTTCCTGTTATAATAAGCTTCAAGTTTTTTCGCCTATTTTCAGGAAGTAATGAATATGCTTCTATAAGGCCTATTATATTTTTTCTTGGGCTGAAACCTCCAACATAAAGGATAAAGTCTTCATTAATACCATATTCTTTTTTTATAATTTCTTTACACATTTTTTTGTCTAAAGGTCTATATATATCCTCAGCAGCAAGATGGGTTACAAAAATTTTATCTAAGGGAAAATTAAAACCTTTGGCAATATCTTGCTTAGAAAATTCAGACACAGTTATAATTCCATCACAATTATCTAATATTTTGGGTATTTCAGTATTAAATATATGAAGATAATTAGAGCTAACAGTTTCTGGCATCCTTAATGGGATTATATCATGTAATGTAATAGTTTTGTGACATTCTAAGTTATTTGAAAGTCCAACCCCATTTTGAGGAACATGATATATATCTAAATTTTTATTATAAAAATTATTTTCAACCTTAACCTCATCCCAAAAATTCGAATCTGAATTGGCCTTTACTGACTGAATTTCGAAATTGTCTCCTAATTCTAGAGCTGTATTCTCAGGCAGAAAAACAAGGTAATCATTTATACTGTCAATCTTATTTAGACTATTTATAAGTTGATAAGTATAAGTTCCGATACCTGTGCCCCTATACCATTTTGCAGCTCTGCCATCTACTCCTATTTTCATGACGCATCCTTTCACATCATTTTTAATTTATTATATTAAATTCAGGAATAAAATGTTAATAAAAGAATAGATATAATCATATAAATATAAAGGGAGGTGGGTATTATATTATGATGAGAGAATTTGAAATAGAAAGACAATTTAACATCAAAATTGAAAGTATTAAACCTAGTAAAGGCATATACTATGTAAAAAGTAATAAAGGAGAGAGGTGTTTAAAAAAGATAAATTACGGACCACAGAAATTATTATTCGTTTACGGAGCTAAGGAGCATTTAATAAAAAATGGTTTTAAAAATGTGGACAGGTATTTTTTAAACATAGATGGAGAACCATATGCTATGGTGAATGAAGATTTATACACACTTTCTGAATGGATAGAAGGAAGAGAGTGTGACTTTCATAATTTAGATGAGGTTAAGGTTGCAGCTAAGACCCTTGCAGAATTGCATGAGGCTTCAAAGGGTTATGATCCTCCTGAAAATTCAAAGTTAAAGAGTGATTTAGGAAGATGGACTCATCTTATGAATAAGAGAATTAAGTCCCTTGATAAAATGAGAGATATGATTAGAAAGAAAAATAATAAGAGTAATTTTGACTTGCTTTATATAAAATCTATGGAATTTTATAAGGAACTTGGTAGAAAAGCATTAGAAACTTTAGAGCAGTCAAAATATGAAGAATTATGTGTCTTGGCTGAAAAAGAAAAAAGTTTTTGCCATCACGACTATACTTACCATAATATTGTTATAGATGAAGATAATAATTATCATATTATAGATTTTGATTATTGTAAGAGAGAAATAAGAACTTTTGATATATCTAATTTTATGATAAAGGTTTTAAAAAGAGTTGAGTGGAATCCTGAATTTGCAGATGCTATATTAGAATCTTATAACGAGGTCTCTCCTTTATTAGATTCTGAATATAAGGTATTATATGCCTTTTTACAATTTCCTCAAAGATATTGGAGACTAGCAAATAGATATTACTATAATGAGGTTAATTGGGGACAAAATGCTTTTGGAAGCAAAATAGAGGCAATAATTGGAGAACAAGATAATATGCTCAAATTCTTAAAAAATTTCAAAAAACAATATAACATAGATTAAAAAAAGTGCTATAGGCACTTTTTTTATGTACAAATAAATATAATAAAACATAATATGAAATAAACAATTAAACAAGAGGGGAAAAATGGAGATAGGTGATTTAGTAGTTAGAAAATCCTATGATAAAGATATTACATTTAAAATAATAGATATTAAAAAAGATGAAGAAGGTAATGATATCTATGTTTTAAAGGGAATAAGCATAAGAATTATAGCTGATTCTAAAAGTGATGATTTAGAAAAAGTAAGTGATAGATATGTTGGTAAAAGAGAAAAAATATTAAATAGCAGAGTTAATGATGCTATAAAAAAAGCAATTTCTTTAAGGGGAGATAGCCTGGCGAGAGATGCTATAGATAATGCAGTTAGAGGGAGTAAAAGTCAAAAAATAAAAGAGAATAAAGATTTGATTTTTGGTAGACCTGGCAAGATACTTCATGTAGATGGAGATAGTGAATATTTGGAAATGTGCCTTAAGGTATACAAGCAGTTATCTTTAGATGCAGTTGGATTTGCTATAGAAGAAAAGAAACAGCCAGAAATAATTGTTGATTTAGTTAGAGAAGTAAAACCAGATATAGTGGTTTTAACTGGTCACGATAGTATTCAAAGAAATACAAGTGATTATCTTGATTTAAATAATTATAGAAATTCTAGGTATTATATTGAGGCTGTTAGAGCTTTAAGAGATTATAATTCTAGTTATGATGAATTAGTGATTTTTGCAGGAGCATGTCAAAGCTGTTATGAATGTATGTTAGATGCAGGTGCTAATTTTGCGAGCTCCCCAAGCAGAGTATTAATACATTGCTTGGATCCAGTTTTAGTGTGTGAAAAGATAGCTTATACAAGAATAGATAAAATTATATCCATTACTGATGTAATAAATAATACAATTACTGGTATAAAGGGAATAGGAGGTCTTCAAACTAGAGGTAAATATAGAGAAGGATATCCAAGATCTCCATATCTATAAGTGATTATAGAGCTGTTAATATTAAGTTGAATTGTAGAGCAAAGAAATACTAAGTCAGAAAAACTACTAGGTGAAGAGTTTAGGCTTAAATTATTAACTTTAAAAAATCAGTAACTCTAAAGCCTAGTAGTTTTTCTTTGCTATATTTTAATTCAAAAAATGCATAAAAAAAAAGAAAGTAGGTATAATAACAAATGTGTGTAAATGAGAAAAAATAAAAAAATATATTGACAACCTGTTTTTATAGTGATAGAATATTTGTTTTATTTGACGGAAAGCTAATAATGGTGTATAATAAAATTAAGAAAGAAGGTGCTTATGTGGAAAATATGAAAACTATCGCAAGCATAAAGAGAAACATAGAAGATCATGTAGGAGACAAAGTTACTTTAAAAGCAAACGGCGGAAGAAAAAAAGTAGTAATTAATAACGGAATAATTGAAAGTGCACATCCAAGTATTTTTGTAGTAAGATTAGACAATGATAATCAAAGAACAGTATCATACAGTTATTCAGATGTTTTAACAAAGACAGTACAGTTAGACTTTTCATTATAAAAAGAGCTTCATAGTGGAAGCTCTTTTTTTATTATAAAACAATCATAAAAAAAGAAAGATGGTGGGTTTCCATCTTTCAACTATGGTATAAAAGGGTATTGAGAATTTATGAGAGGTTATATGGTCAATAACCATAATTATAATACGACATATTTTTATTATTGTCAACATTTATTTAAAAAAAATATAGAAAAAATTAAAAAAAGACGATAATTCGACAAAGAAAATTAAAATAGGGGAAGTTTGACGATTATATTAAAGAAACTTTTTAATTATAAATGAATAAATGTATACAGTTAGAATATATTTAATAGTAGGTTAATATGTGGGAGGGATTATATGTCACAAATAGATACAATTAAAGAGATAGTTCACTATGAACAGCTACTTAGAGAAAATTCAACAAATCATGTACTAAAGGGAGAGTATTTAATAAGAGATTCACAATATCCAGATATGAAAGAAGTTTTGGGGGTAGATGCTGAAGCAAATATCACCAATAAAGAAATACTTGGTGATAAAGTAATGGTAGAAGGAAATTTAAATTATATAGTATTTTATCTTCCAAAGGATGATGCAGTTTTAGAACATCCTGCAAATAAAATACAGTCAGTTATATTTACAGATAAGTTTGCAAATTATTTAGATCTTAATAATGACGAAAATAATATATGGGTTGATGTTGAATGCGAAATAGAACATATTGAAGCTAATTGGATGAATGAGAGAAAAGTTGGAATTAACGGTGTAATTGAGTTAAAGTGGCAAGTATATAAAAATGGAGAATTTGAATGCGTTAAGGATATTGAAGGAAAAGAAGATATACAAACTTTAAAGAAAGAAGAAGAATTAATAGGGATAAAAGGTGAAAAAGACGTAGATTTAATGGGAAAAACTATTTTAAAGGCAACAATGGACAAGCCAGAAATAGATGAAATATTAAAATGTGAACTTAATATCCATAAGAAAGAAATAAAATTAGTAGAAGATAAGTTTTATGTTGGATGCTATTGCAAAATTAATCTGCTATATAAAGCTAGAGAAAATAATGAGTTAGTACATTTAGAAGATGATATATATCTATCTAAAGAAGAGGAAATGCCTGGAGTCAATCAAGATATGATACCTTCTTTAGATTTAAGAATAAGAGATTGTAATTATAATGTAGAACTTGATGATTTAGGAGAAAACAGAATAGTAAATATTGAATTTATACTAAGAGGAAAAGTAAAGGTATATTCTAATGAAAAAGTTGAGATGATAAAAGATGCATATTCTCCAACTTCTAATATAGAAATAAGGAGAGAAGAAAAGAATTTTGGAGATATTATGTCAATAATGAATTCAGAAGTAATAGTTAAAGATAATATCAAAGTGGATAATGGAGAAGGAAGAATTGAAGATATTATATGTGCTTCAGCCCGTCCGTACATTTTAGAAAAAAGCATGGAAGATAATAGGCTAAAAATTGAAGGATTAATAAAACTATGCATACTTTATAAAATTCAAGATGAAGAATTAAATTATGGAATATTAAATACAGAAGTACCATTTTCTACATATGTAGATATAAAAGATTCCAATAGCAAATTAAAATCTGTTGTAAAGAGTTCTCTAGAAAATTTAGATACAGTTATAGAAGGAAATTCTATATCAGTTAGGGGAAATATTGGATTAATAATCAAGTTATATTGTAATAAAAGTATAGAGGCAGTAGCAGATGTAGTAGGTGGAGAAAGTGAAGAAAAAGAAAAGAAAGCTTCAATTATAATATATGTAGTTGGAGAAGACGATACTCTTTGGGAATTAGCAAAAGAATATAATACTACAGTGGCAGAAATTATAAGACTTAATGATTTAGATGAAGATGCAGAAATTAAAGAAGGAATGAAATTAATAATTCCAGGAAGGGCTATATTTTAGACAATTTAAATTTATAAGGGGGCTGTCGCACTAAATAATTAGTGTGAAGCTCCTTTTTGATGAAAAAAATAAATCCCAGACTTTAAAAGTCTAGGATTTATGGTAAAATATTTTTCATGACTATAAAAAAAATCTTA
>NZ_JAHLPS010000078.1 GCF_018918055.1 Caproiciproducens sp. MSJ-32 | reverse complement strand
TTATAAAATGAATATCTTCCCAAAGCTTTTTTTCTTCTATTCTATAATATTTTTGAAGCAATCTCTCATTTAATTCTAAAGAAGATTTGGATAAGGGATTTATATTTTTAAATTTAAATAATATTTATACAAAATAAAAAAGGTAAGTCTATTTACCTTTTTTATTTTGTATAAAGAATAGTAAGAAAATATGGGATTATTACTATTAATAAAAATTCAACTAAACTTTGAAATATATTATAATAGAAAATATAAATGTAATATTACATAAAATAAGTATGCTAAAGAAAAAATAAAATAAAGTAAAATTTATAATTGTGTTAAAAAAGTTTAAAAACATTGAAAGTAATTTAAAAATGTGTATAATTAAATATAAAGGTTAATTTATACTACATAAAATATTAATTTATAATACAAAAAAGGTGGTGAGAATTTGGCATTAGAAGCAATAAGCAAACTTAAAAGAGTAGAAGCGGAAGCAGAAGAAATTATTCAGGAAGCAATGAAAGCTTCGAAAGAATTAATCGACAGTGCAAAAGCAGAAGCAGAAATGACATTTAATAAAATTATTAATGATGCAAATTCTAAGAAAATAGAAATTCTAAAAAAAGCTGAAGATGAAGGAAATTCAATAGCTGGGCCTATTTTAAAAAAAGCTGAGGAAGAAGTTATTGATATAAAAAATATTTCTGAGGAAAAAAGAAAGGATGCTATTAATTTAATAGTTGAGAGGATAGTGAAGTCATGGCAATAGTAAAGATGAAAAAATTTACTTTGCTTGCTTTTGAATCAGATAGAAAAAAAATAATAAGAGAATTACATAAGCTATCGAATGTTCAATTAATTAATCTACAAGATGAGAAAATAATTGAAAAAAATAAGGAATTTAAGGATTTATTAACATGCGATATAGATTCAGAGTATGCAAAGTATCAAGAAGCTTTATCTAAAGCTAAATCAGCCTTAGAATTTCTGAATGTTTATATGCCTAAAAAGCCTATGATAAAGGCTTTAAGGGAAGGGAAATTAGAGTTAACATTAGACGAACTAGAAAGTAAAGTTGAAAATTCTAATTGGATAGGAAGCTATAGTAAAATTAAAAGACAGGAAGACAAGATTTTAGAAATAGATGCAGAAATTAAAAAATTAAAAAATGAAATTGAAACTTTAACTCCATGGGAAAGTTTAGATGTTTCTTTCCAAGAAATTAAAGAACTAAAAAAAGTATCTTGCTTTATTGGTACAATTCATAAGAATTATGAAGAAAATTTAATTAATGATTTGCAGGCTTCTTATGTAGAAGTTGTTTCAAGAAATCAAAATGATGTTAATGTTCTAATTATAACCGATAATGAGAAAAAAGAGAAAACTTTAGAAGTTTTAAGGACAATTGGCTTTAGTGAATTTAAAACTGAATATAATGATGTTCCAATGAAGCTTATTTTGGATGCTAAACATCAAATAGAAGAGTTACAGGCAAAGAAGTTTTTTGTTAAAGAAGAATTAGCAAGTTATGAAGAAGATCAAAAAATTCTACAATTAGCCTATGACTATTATACTAATAAAGTTGAAAGAGCTTTAGCTTCAAATAATTTTTTAAGAACTAAAAATGTATCAACAATTCAAGGCTGGATTGCAGATGAAGATAAGGATGAACTTAAAAAAGTTTGTGATGAACTTCTTAAAGAAAATTATTATTTAGAATTTGAAGAAGTTAAAGAAGATGAAATAGATTATGTACCTATTAAGCTTAAAAATGGAGAATTAGTTCAAGCCTTTGAAAGCGTAACGGGTATGTATAGTTATCCTAAATATAACGAGATTGATCCTACACCACTTCTAACACCATTTTACCTAATATTCTTTGGTTTAATGATTGCAGATGCTGGATATGGATTACTTATGCTTATAGGAACTGCTATTGCCTTAAAGTTTTTCAAGCTTGAAGATTCAATGAAAGATTTTATGAAGTTTTTCTTTTATTTAAGCTTTCCTACAATATTTGTTGGAGCAATATATGGTTCCTTCTTTGGTGATTTTATAGTACTTCCAACCAAAATTATAGATACTAATAATGATATTATGACAATTATCATATTGTCATTAACTTTAGGAGTTATACAAATCTTATGTGGTCTTGGAATAAAGGCTTATTCTTTAATTAGAATGGGATTAATTAAGGAAGCTTTTTATGATGCGATTTCCTGGATAGTAACTTTGGTTTCAATCGGTGGAGTGGCAGGAGCCAAGTTGTTAAATTGGCCAAACTTCCTAGGCACATTCTTTATGATAACTATGTTTGCTGGAATGGTAACAATAATATTAACTAATGGTAGAGATGCAAAGACAAAACCTGGGCAAATTGCATCAGGAGCCTATGCTTTGTATGGAATATCAGGATATGTTGGAGATTTAGTTTCCTACACAAGGCTTATGGCTTTAGGCTTATCAGGAGGCTCAATTGCTGGGGCTTTTAATTTGCTAATAAATACTATGCCAGGTATAGCGGGCCTACTATTTGGACCTTTATTATTTGTACTTATGCATATATTTAATCTTGCCTTATCATTACTTGGTGCTTATGTTCATACAGCAAGATTACAATATGTTGAATATTTTGGTAAGTTTTATGAAGGCGGAGGAAAGCCTTTTAAAGCTTTTAAGAGCTCAGAGAAATATGTAAAAATAAGAAGAAATTAGGAGGAATTAAGAATGGAAATGACATGGTTACAATATTTATTAGAAAATAATGGAGGAATATTTTTAGCAGCAATAGGAATTGCTTTAGCTGTTGGATTAGCAGGTATAGGTTCTGCTAAGGGTGTTGGTACTGTTGGTGAGGCAGCAACTGGTTTAGTTGTAGAAGAGCCAGAAAAGTTTGGTAAAGCGTTAGTTCTTCAATTAATTCCAGGTACTCAAGGTTTATATGGCTTCGTTATTGGATTTATGATATTTACTAAACTTACTGCAGATATGGGAGTAGCTCAAGGTTTATATTTAATGATTGCAGGTTTAGTTATGGGACTTTCAGGACTTTGGTCAGGTATTGCTCAAGGTAGAGTTGCAGCATCAGGTATTCAAATATTGGCTAAAAATGAAGAACATAATACAAAAGGTATAATTTTATCAGCAATGGTAGAAACATATGCATTATTAGGTTTCGTTATTTCATTCATGTTAGTAACAAAAACATTCTAGGATTGGAGAGGCGGCTATGGCAGATATTAGTAATATAACTTCAAAAATCCTTAGGGATGCTGAAGAAAGAAAGGAAGTCATATTAGCAGAAGTAAATAAAGAGAAAGAAATAATTCTTTCTAAAAAAATTGCTGAAGCCAGAAAGCTGGAAAATGAAATAATAAAAAAGGCAGAGGCAGAAGCAAAAAGAAGAAAAGAAAAAATTATTTCTTCTGCAACCCTTAAAGCTAGAAATGATAAATTAGCTGCAAAACAGGAAGTAATTCAAAAGGTTTTTGAAGAAAGCATAGAAGTATTATCTTCTATAAAGGGAGATGATTTCTTAAGATTTATAAAAAATTCAATTTTATCTCTTGGAGAAATAGGAGAGCAAAAACTTATATTAAATAAAGAGGGCTTAGAACAAGTTGATTTAACTTTTATATACGATTTAAATCAAGCTTTAGGAGAAAAAGGTAATATTAAACTAAGCACTGAAGCTGGAAGCTTTAAAGGTGGATTTATTTTGGAAAGTAATGGTGTAGAAATAAATAATACTTTTGAGGCCTTAGTAAATTCATTAAGAGATGAATTGGAGTATGAAGTGGCGAAAGTATTATTTAATTAAGGAGGGTAAGATATGGATAAAATGAAGTTTACCCAAGCTGTATCAAGAATATGGGTCTTAGAGAAAAGACTTCTTGATAAGGCTAAAATAGATAGAATGATAGAAGCTGTTTCAGCGGAGGAAGTGCTAAAAATTCTGAATGAAACAGAATATTCAAATGTCTTAGTAAATATTAAAAGACCTGAAGACTATGAGGAAATGTTAAGTTCAGAATTAAGTAGAATATATAATTTAGTATATGAATTATCTCCAGTTAAAGATGTAGTTAAAATTTTCAGTTTAAAATATGACTATCATAATATTAAAGTTCTTTTAAAGGAAAAGGTTCTTAATCAAGATTTATCCCATATGTTAATAAATTTAGGGGAGTTGGATTTAAAAGAAATTAAAAATAAGATAAATGGAGATAATTATAAAAGCCTAAGTGGAAATATTGGAAAAGGTGTAATAGAAGCTTTAGAATCCTTTAATCAAACTAAAGATCCACAAAAGATAGATATAATTATTGATAAGTATATGTTTAAAGAATTACTCGAAATAAATAATAGTCTAAAGTATGAATTTATTGATAATTTAGTGAAGGCTATTATAGATTCTACTAACATTAGAACCTTGCTTAGACTAAAGAAGCAAAATAAGAATAGAGATTTTGCTGCAGAAGTAATATTTGATGGTGGTGCAATTGAAAAAAATAAACTAATTTCATTATTAAATGAAACACCTGAAAATATTATGAGCAAGCTAAAGACTACGATATATTCTGATTTAATAGAAGAAGGTTTTGAAGGATATATTGAAACAAACTCAGCAGGCTTATTAGAAAAGTTAAGTGATAATTATATAATGGAATTAGTGAAGAAATCTAAATTAGTTACATTTGGACCAGAAAAAATATTATCTTATATCTATGCAAAGGAAACAGAAATTAAAGTTATAAGAATAATAATGGTTGCCAAGCTAAATAATATTGCTAAGGAAGTATTAAGAGAAAGGCTGCGTGATATATATGTATAGAAAGATTGCTGTTATAGGTGATAAAGATTCAATTTTAGCATTTAAGGCTATAGGAATAGATGTATTTCCAGTAATTGAAGCTGACGAAGCAAGAAGAGCAGTTGATAATTGTGCAAAAAACAATTACGCAGTAATTTTTGTAACAGAACAGGTTGCAGAAAAAATTGAAGAAACAATTAGTCGTTACAATGACAAAATACTTCCAGCTGTAATATTAATTCCAAGTAATCAAGGTTCCTTAAATATTGGACTACAAAGAATTAGTGATAGTGTGGAAAAAGCTGTTGGCGTTAATATTTTATAGGAAGGTAGGTTAGGCAAGTTGAAGACCGGAAGAATAATTAAGGTTTCAGGTCCTTTAGTAGTTGCTGAAGGAATGGAACATTCAAATATACATGATATGGTTAAAGTTGGAGAGAATGGTCTTATCGGAGAAATAATTGAAATGAGAGAAGATAGGGCTTCTATCCAAGTTTATGAACAAACTACTGGCATAGGACCAGGGGATCCAGTAATATCAACTGGAGAACCTTTAAGTATCGAATTAGGACCAGGTCTTATAGAATCAATGTTTGATGGAATTCAAAGACCATTAGCAGCTTTTGCTGAAAAAGCAGGTTCACCTTTCTTAAAAAAAGGTATATCTGTTAATTCCTTAAATAGAGAAAGATTATGGACATTTAATCCTATTTTAGAAATTGGTGCTGAAGTAGAAGCAGGAGATGTTATAGGTACAGTTCAAGAAACTCCGGTAGTTCTACATAAGATTATGGTTCCATATGGAATTAAAGGAACTATAAAAGAAATAAAATCAGGAGATTTTACAGTAACAGATACTGTTTGTATAGTAGAAACAGAAAAGGGAGATAAAGAGTTAACTTTAATGCAAAAGTGGCCTGCAAGAAAAGGAAGACCTGTTGCAAGAAAGTTAAAACCAGAAGGACCAATGGTTACAGGACAAAGAGTAATAGATACCTTCTTCCCTGTAGCAAAGGGTGGAGCAGCTGCCGTACCTGGACCTTTTGGAGCTGGTAAGACAGTTGTTCAGCATCAAATAGCTAAATGGGGAGATACAGAAATAGTTGTTTACGTTGGCTGTGGTGAACGTGGTAACGAAATGACAGATGTTTTGAATGAATTCCCAGAACTAAAGGATCCTAAAACTGGCGAAAGTTTAATGAAGAGAACTGTACTTATTGCAAATACTTCAGATATGCCTGTTGCAGCAAGAGAAGCATCAATTTATACAGGAATAACTATTGCTGAATACTTTAGAGATATGGGATATTCAGTTTCAATTATGGCAGATTCAACTTCAAGATGGGCAGAAGCTTTAAGAGAAATGTCAGGAAGACTTGAAGAAATGCCTGGGGATGAAGGTTATCCAGCTTATTTAGGTTCAAGGCTAGCAGATTACTATGAAAGAGCTGGTAAGGCTGTTTGCCTTGGTAAAGAAGGAAGAATAGGAACAATTACAGCAATTGGTGCGGTTTCCCCCCCAGGAGGAGATATATCAGAACCAGTATCTCAAGCAACCTTAAGAATAGTTAAAGTTTTCTGGGGATTAGATGCACAGTTGGCATATAAGAGGCATTTTCCATCAATTAACTGGTTAAATTCTTATTCTTTATATGAAGAAACTGTGGATAACTGGATGAATAGGGAAGTTGCAGAAGATTGGTCTGCTTTAAGAAAAGAAGCAATGGCTCTACTTCAAGAAGAATCATCTCTTCAAGAAATAGTAAGTTTAGTTGGTATAGATGCTTTATCAGAAAAAGATAGATTAAAATTAGAAATAGCAAAATCAATTAGAGAAGATTATCTTCAACAAAATGCATTCCATGAAGTAGATACATATACTTCACTTAATAAACAATATAAGATGTTAAAATTAATCCTTTCCTTCAGGAAGGAAGCAGAAAAGGCTTTAGAAGCAGGAGTATATATAAATGAAATTCTAAACTTAGCAGAATTAAGAGATAAAATTGCAAGAAGCAAATATATAACTGAAAGCGAACTAAGTAAGATAGATGATATTGCAGCAGAAGTCAGAGCTACAATGGAAGGATTAATCAAAGAGAAGGGAGGGGTTCTAAATGCTTAAGGAGTACAAAACAGTTAAAGAAGTTGTTGGACCTTTGATGATTGTTGAAGGTGTTGAAGGAGTAAAATATGATGAACTTGTAGAAGTTGAACTTCAAAATGGAGAAAGAAGAAGAGGAAAGGTTCTAGAAGTAAATGGTTCTAGGGCAATGGTTCAGTTATTTGAAGGCTCAACTGGAATTAACTTAAAAGGTACCAAGGCAAGATTCTTAGGAAGACCACAAGATATAGGGGTTTCTATAGATATGCTTGGAAGGGTCTTTGATGGTCTTGGAAATCCTATTGATGGGGGTCCAAATATAATAGCAGAAAAAAGATTAGATATAAATGGAGAACCAATAAATCCCGTATCAAGAGATTATCCATCAGAATTTATTCAAACAGGTGTTTCTGCAATAGATGGTTTAAATACATTAGTTAGAGGTCAAAAGCTGCCTGTATTCTCAGGATCCGGACTTCCTCATGCTCAATTAGCAGCACAAATTGCAAGACAGGCAACGGTTTTAAACTCTGATGCACAATTTGCCGTTGTATTTGCTGCTATAGGGATAACTTTCGAAGAATCACAATTCTTTATTGATGAGTTTACAAGAACTGGTGCTATAGACAACTCAGTCTTATTTATGAATTTAGCATCAGATCCAGCTATAGAGAGAATATCCACTCCAAGAATGGCTTTAACAACAGCAGAATATTTAGCTTTTGAAAAAGGAATGCATGTATTAGTTATAATGACAGATATGACTAACTATGCAGAAGCTTTAAGAGAAGTATCATCTGCAAGAAAAGAAGTTCCTGGTAGAAGAGGATATCCAGGATACTTATATACTGACTTAGCAACTTTATATGAAAGAGCTGGTAGAATTAAGGGAAGAGAAGGATCAATTACTCAAATTCCAATATTAACAATGCCGGAAGATGATAAAACTCACCCAATCCCAGACTTAACTGGATATATTACAGAAGGGCAAATAATACTTTCAAGAGAGTTATATAAAAAGGGCATTATGCCTCCAATAGATGTATTACCTTCTTTATCAAGATTAAAGGATAAGGGGATTGGAAAAGGTAAAACTAGAGAAGATCATGCTGACACAATGAATCAATTATTCTCTGCTTATGCACAAGGTAAGCAGGCAAGAGAATTGTCAGCAATATTAGGTGAGTCAGCTTTATCTGATGTTGATAAACTATATGCAAAATTTGCTGAAGCCTTTGAAGAAGAATATGTAAATCAAGGCTTTAATGCAAACAGAAGTATTGAAGAAACATTAGAATTAGGATGGAAATTATTAAAAATACTTCCAAGAACAGAACTTAAGAGAATTAGAGACGAGTATCTTGATAAGTATATACCAAAGGGAGATGATGAATAATCATGGCTAGATTAAACGTCAATCCCAATAGAATGGAGTTGTCTGGTTTAAAGAAGAGACTGGCAACTGCTAAAAGAGGGCATAAACTGTTAAAAGATAAGCAAGATGAGCTTATGAGGCAGTTTATAAACCTTATAAAGTATAATAATGAATTAAGAAAAGAGGTAGAAGCAGAGCTTCAAGCCTCCCTTAAGGATTTTGTTATGGCAAGGGCAGTAATGAGCTCAGAATTTTTAGAAGAAGCAATTGCTTATCCAAAGGAAAGTATATCAGTTGAAGTTGAAAGAAAGAACATAATGAGTGTTAACGTGCCAAAAATGACTTTCAAAAGACAGCTGGAAGATGAAGAAGGAAGTATATATCCTTATGGCTTTGCAAATACTTCATCTGAACTAGATGATTCTATAGGGAAGTTATATAATATTTTACCAAAACTTCTAGAGCTAGCAGAAGTAGAAAAGTCAACTCAATTAATGTCTGATGAAATAGAAAAGACAAGAAGAAGGGTAAATGCTTTAGAATACATGACAATTCCTTCTTTAGAAGAAACTATCAGATATATTAGAATGAAGCTTGATGAAAATGAAAGATCCAATTTAACTAGATTAATGAAGGTAAAAGATATAATTAAAGATAGATAAAATAAGGGCTCCTTAGGGTGGCCCTTATTTTTTTATGTGCGCCCGGCATGGGCGTAATCTTGTCGGTGAAAGTCCGATACGGGGGTTGATAGTGCCAACCGTTAGCCTAAGACAAGGGTGTCCACCGCGAGGTGGAATCTGAAGGAAGTCGGCGG
>NZ_JAHLPS010000033.1 GCF_018918055.1 Caproiciproducens sp. MSJ-32 | reverse complement strand
TGCGCCATTTTTAAGGAGTAGAGATGAATTTATTTGAAAAACTCTTTAAAATTCATATAAAACAGTACAAAATAAGAGCTGAGCATTAGCGATTTTTAACCGCTAATGCGACAGCCCCTTTTTTTATTAAGAAAAATATAGGGATTAGTTATTTTGAATAATTAAGTAAAAAATTTAAAATTATGTTTATAATTAACAAAAATTGTCTAGAATTTTAATATTAAAATTTATAAATATTTATATTTGGGAGAGTGATGCAAATGGAGTTGGTTATTAATACTAATGGAGCATACTTAAGAAAAGTGGATGAAAGATTTCAAGTTACAGTTGGTGGAGTTAGGCAGGAATTTTCTTGTAAGAAAATAGACAAAATTTTAATTACAACTGCTGCTTTAGTAACAACTGATGCTTTAAAACTGGCTATAGAAAATAATATAGATGTAGTATTTCTTGAATATAATGGCCAACCATTTGGAAGAGTATGGCATTCAAAACTAGGAAGTATAACAACAATAAGAAGAAATCAGTTAAAGCTATGCGAAATGGAGCTAGGAACAGAATTTGTAAAGGAGTGGATTTCACAAAAAATAGATAATCAAATAAATCATTTAAAAAAGCTTTCTTTTAACAGAAGTTATGAAAAAGTAAAACTTATAAATGAAGCGGTAGATAAGTTAGAAGAATATAAAGAAAAAGTCATTAAATTAAAGAATGTTACGATAAATAATATAAGAGGTACATTAGAAGGATATGAAGGAGCTTCTGCAAAGCTATATTTTAAGACTTTAGGTCAATTAATACCAGAAAAATATGCTTTTGTAGGAAGAAGCAAGAATCCAGCTAAAGATAAGTTTAACTGCATGCTAAATTATGCTTATGGAATACTTTATTCTAACGTAGAAAGGTCATGTATTATTGCTGGTTTAGATCCTTATATTGGTATAATGCATACAGATAATTATAATAAAACAGCCTTAGTTTTTGATCTTATAGAAATGTATAGAGCTTACATGGATGAAGTAGTTTTTGGTCTTTTTTCAAAGAGAAAAGTTAAAGAAGATATGTTTGACAAAATAGAGGGCGGCGGTTATTGGCTAAACAAAAATGGAAAGCAGCTTTTAATAGAAGTAATTAATAATAGGTTTGAAGAAAAAGTTAAATATAAGGGAAAAATGATAAAACTCAATAATATTATTAAATATGATTGCCATAATATTGCAAATAGAATTTTAAATGAGGTGTCTTAATGTTATATTGGGTCATGTATGATATTTCCGATACTAAAATAAGAAATAGAGCTATAAAAGCATGTAAAAATAAAGGTCTATATAGAGTTCAAAAAAGTATTTTTTTAGGGGAATTAAATAAGAATGATAAGGATGAATTAAAAATAATTATGGAGAAGCTTATTGACGAAGCAACAGACTCTATATACATTTTTCCCACAAATAATCAATATATTTATGATACAGATATAATTGGAAATGGTTTTGATAGAAAGCTGGTGACTAACGAAGTTGTATCAAAGTTTATTTAATGAATTTGAAGAGTATATTACTCCGTCAGAAATTATTGAATTTTTATATTGCCCAAGATTTACCTACTTTATAAAAAATTTAAACATTAGGCAGTACGAAGAAAATAGATTTAAGGTACAACTGGGCAGGGAAAAGCATTTAGATAAAAAGGCTCATAATGACAAGCAAATAAGAAAGAGGATAGGCGGAATTAGTAAAGAGCAGGAAAAGTATTTAATTTCAAAAAAATTAGGAATAAAAGGTATTGTTGATGAAATTTATTTATTAAATGATGGGAGCTATGCTCCATTAGATTATAAATTTGCGGAATATAAAGAAAGAGATTTTGAAACTTATAAAATACAAATGGCCTTATATTCATTAATTATCGAAGAAGCATATAATGCTAAAGTAAATAAATTTTATTTAGTTTATTTGAGGAGTAAAAATTTATTAAAAGAAATAGAATTTGATGGTAAGTTAAAAAAGAAATGCTTAAAATATATTGAAGACTATAAAAAGGTATTAAAAGGATATTATCCAAAGGCCACAAAAAGTAAAGCAAGATGTATAGATTGTTGTTATAGAAATATTTGTGAAAAATAAGGGAGCTAAATTTAGCTCCCTTTTCCTTATTATAATGGAAAAACATAGATTGAAATTATATTTCAATGCTTATTATAATGCAATTTTATTATGGACAATAATATGGTAATATATACATAATAAACCAAATAGTTTTAAGATGATTTTATAAATTGATATTATTAAAGTATAATGTAAAAAACTTTGGTAATAATACTAATGAAACAAAAAATAGGAGGTGTAAAATGAGGGCAATAAGAGATATTGGTGAATTACAGTATAACAATTTTAAATCTCAAGATAAGTTATTAGAAATTTTTACTGAAGATCCTTCCGATGGAGGAAAATATAAAACTGTTTATGAGATTACATTAAATTATATAGATGATGACTTCATATTTAAAGAGATAAATCAAAGAGAATATGATAATGAATTAAAATTTAAGTATTTATATAAAGCAGGATCATCTAGAGGAAGTGATATAACCCCTACAGCTAAAATTACAGAGCCTAATAAAACTTATAAAAATAAGATATTAGTATCATTAAAGGATGGAATTAATTATTGTAATGATACAAATGAAGAGAAAAGAGAAAAAAACATTCTTACAAAGTTGTATAGAAAATTAGCCGAGGAAGAAGAAAAAAATATTAAAGCAATAACTAACATTTTTAATACTGTTCCTAAAAAAGATAGAAGAGTAATTTTAACACTTGTACTAGAGGGTATAGAAGGTAAGAAGTATATAGGTGATTTTGAAGTCTTTAAGAGAAGAGTGAGAGAAGTACCCTTAAAGAAATTTTATTATAGTGAAACCTTCAAAAAAGAGGTAGTTGGCTATGAAAATTTTTGTTCAATATGTAATTCAAAAAAAGAAAGAGTTTTTGGTCTTGCTAGCCCATATGCCTATTATACAGTTGATAAACCTGGATATATTGCAGGGGGATTTAATTATGAAAAAAGCTGGCGTAACTATCCTGTTTGCCAAGAGTGCGCTATAAATTTAGAACTGGGTAAAAATTATATTGAAAAAAATTTACTTTTTAATTTTTACGGAAGGTCATTTTATCTAATACCTAAGCCAATATATTCTAAAGATTTAGAAAATATATTGAAAAAATATGGAAGATTATTAAAAGATGAAGAAAAAAAGGCAAAGGATATTGGAAAAGTTGAAGATAGAATAATTAGAAAATTAGGAGAAGAAGAAAATAAAGTAACTTTTGATTTAATGTTCTTTGAAAAAAATAATAATGCTTTTAATATTTTACTTAATATAGAAGATGTTTACCCATCAACTTTTAATATGCTAAACAAAGCCTGGGAAGATATTAGGAAAACTGAATTCTTTGCTGATATGGACTATTTAGCAAATTTTAATTATTTAAATATGCTATATAGCAGTAAAGAATATAATAAATACTTTCTAGATACAGTAGATAAGATAATTGGAAAGGGAAAAATTGAATATAACTTTTTAATTAACTTTATAAATAAAAAATTAATTGAAGCATTTAAAAAAGAGGAAAAAGATGAATTTGTAAAAGGAGAAGACAATTATTATACTGCAACTTTTAGGGCATATACCTTTATATATTATCTTTATAAAATTAATAAATTTAGAAATAAAGGAGAGGAAGGAGTGGAAGCTATGATAAATAAAGTATGGAAAAAGGAAGACTTTCCAAATAAAATTGATGCCTTTGAAGATTTCTTCAATAAAAATAAAGCTTTTTTCAATTCATACTCTAAAAAAGCTGTATTTATGATTGGTTATTTAAGTAAAAAATTAATTAACCTTCAAGCAAGTAAGGAAAATGGTAGAAAGCCATTCATGAGTAACTTAAATGGATTAAATTTAAATAAAAAAGATCTTGTAAGGTTACTGCCAAAAATTCAAGGAAAATTATCAGAATATGATGCTGAATATTATAATGAAGAATTACAATATGCCTCAGAAAATTTAATATTGAGTAATAAACTAAAAGATTTAGCTGATTTAGATATACCTTTCTATTTTTCCTTAGGTATGAATATGGTTAAAAAATTTGAATTAAATACTAAGGAAGAAAAGGAAATTTCACAAAATTAATAAATATTTTATGGGAGGAATAAAGATGATAAAAAATAGATCAGAATTAATTTTTTTATATGATGGAACAAACAATAATTTAAATGGTGATCCATTAGATTCAAATAAACCTAGAATAGACGAAGAATCAGGAATAAATCTTGTAACAGATGTCAGATTAAAAAGAACAATAAGGGATTATTTATATGACTATAAAGGTTTAGAGATCTTTGTAAGAGAAATTAAGGATGACAAAGAAAATGTTCAAGATGCTAAAATGAGAGCAAAGGATTTTGGCAAAACAAAAGAAGAAATAAAAAAGTCTGTAACAGAACAATGTATAGATGTGAGATTATTTGGTGCAACTATACCTTTAGATAAAGATTCAATAACCTTTACTGGACCAGTACAATTTAATATGGGAAGGTCCCTTCACAGAGTTGTATTAAAAAGAATAAAGGGTACAGGAGCTTTTGCTTCAGGAGAAGGAAAGTCTAATAAAACCTTTAGAGAAGAATATATACTTCCATATAGCTTAGTTGGTTTTTATGGAATAATCAATGAACATGCAGCTGAACATACAAAATTAACAGAGGAAGATGTAAATTTGTTAATGGAAGCAATGTGGAATGGAACTAAAAACTTAATTTCAAGAAGTAAGATTGGCCAATTACCAAGATTATTATTAAAGATAAATTTCAAGGAAGATAACTATCATATAGGCGCTTTACTAAATAAATTATCTTTAAATAAGGAAATGGAGGATGAAAATATTAGAAGTCCTAAAGACTATAAAATAGAATTAAGAGATTTGCTAAGGGCTATTACTTTAAATAAAGAAAAAATTGAAAATATAGAATATGTAATTGATGAAGATATAAAATTCTGCTTAGATGGGGAAGAAATAGAATTTACAGAGGCAATTAGGGATGTAGAATTAAAGGCATTAGAAATAAAATAATGAGGAGTGATATTTATGAAATGCTTAGTTTTTGATATAAAAAGTGACTATGGGCATTTTAGAAAATTTTATACCACCTCATCACCTTTAACTTTTTCTATACCTCCAAGGCCTACTGTAGCAGGTATGATTTCAGCGATTATTGGATTAGATAAGGAAGTATACCTTAAATATTTTAATAAAAAGGATGCTAAAATAGCTATACAAATTGCCAGTCCTGTAAATAAAAGCAGAATATCTTATAATTTAATAAATACAAAAACTGCCAATATGTATAGCAAGATTAAGGATAGAACTCAAGTAACCTTTGAACTTTTAAAGGATCCTAAATTCAGAATATATTTTTCTCATAATAATAGTGAAATATACAATAATCTTAAAAACTTCTTAGAAAAAAAGAAAACTTATTATACTTTATCCATGGGACTAAGTGAATATATAGCAGAATTTGAATATATTAAAGAAATAGAAGTTAATGAGGTTAATAACTTGGAGGATTTTGTTTATATTGATACTGCTATAAATTTTCATGAGGAAGTAGAAATAGAATTCGAAGATAATAAAGAATATTTCAAAGATAATATTCCTAATGAAATGAATACTAATAGGGAAATAACAGAGTATATAAAGGTTTTATTTGAACGCAATGGTTTTCCAATAAGATGTAAGTGTAATTATTACAAAGGAAGTGATGGTGAAAAGATTGTCTTCTTATAAAGTATTATCTCATCCTGGTATAAATTTAATTGAGCATTTAAAATTTGTTGGAGATAGAGCAGCTAATTTAATTGAGACAAAAGATATTAATTTTAAATATTCTAAGGAAGAACTATCTGCTGTAGCTAAGGTCATGGGTTACTGCCATGACCTTGGTAAAGCTACAAGCTTTTTTCAAAAATATCTAAATGATAAAATAGAAGAAAAAGACTCAAAGATTGATGAAAAGAAAAAAAGTCATGCATTAATATCAGCTATAATTTGTTATTTTAATCTTAAAAATAAAAATAAGGAACTAGCTATTATGGCTTACATTTCCATAAAGCATCATCATGGTAATTTTAAGGATTTTGTAGAGGAAATAGACGATATTTTAGAAAAAGAAAATCTAATAAAAGTACAATTTAACGCTTTAAATGAAGAAATTAAAGTTATTGCCAAAGAATTAAATTTAAAATTACCTTCTGAAGAGGAAATTATAGATTTGCTTAAAATTATTGATGATGAGTTGGAAGACTATAATGATGAATTAGAAGATAATAAAAATTTTGAAAAATATATACTATTTAAATTTTTATTTTCAGTTCTAATATATGCAGATAAGGAACATGCAATTTTTAGGAAAGAAAATAATATTAACTATGATATTCCTGAAAATCTTATTGATGAATATAAGCTAAAAAAGTTTGGAATTCCTGATAAAGCTAATTTAAGAAACATAGTATATGAAGATGTTTTAGCTAGTCTAAATAATGTTAATAAAAGAATTATGTCTATAACTTTGCCAACAGGTAGTGGTAAAACCTATACCTGTATGGCAGCAGCCTTAAAATTAAAAAAGATGTTAGAAAAGGATATGAAAATAATATATTGTCTTCCTTTTACTTCGGTTATAGATCAAAACTATGAAGACTATAAAAAAGCTCTAGAAGAAGTAATGAACTTAGATAAGGTAACCTCAGATAAAATATTAAAACATCATTATCTATCACCTAAAAATTATGAGAAGACTGAGCTTTATTATGAGGGTGATGAGGGAAGATTTTTAACTCAAAATTGGAATTCTCAAATTGTAGTAACTACTTTTATACAGCTATTTAATAGCTTGTTTTCAAACGAAAATAGTAGTTTAATTAAGTATAATTCTTTGTCCGATTCTATAGTTTTACTAGATGAAGTTCAGTCTATACCTTATAAGTACTGGAAGATAATAAATAAGCTTTTAACTGAAATGTCAGAAAGGTTAAATATATATTTTATTTTTATAACAGCTACCCAGCCTTTAATTTTTCAAAAAAATGAAATTATAGAGCTTGCATCTAAGTCTGAAGAATACTTTAAAGCATATAAAAGAACAAAGCTTTTAGTTCATCAAGATCCTATGAATAAGGAAGAGTTTTTTGAATTTGCTGAGAAAATGATTTTAGAAAATAAAAATAAGAATATTTTGTTTATAGTAAATACAATCAAACTTTCTCAGGAATTATATAAAAGAATAGAAAAACTTGAGGATAATAGAAAATTAGAATATTTATCTACAAGTATAGTTCCAATTGAAAGAAGAACTAGAATAGAGAAAATAAGAAATTCAAAAAAGAAGATGATTGTAGTAAGCACCCAGTTAGTCGAAGCTGGAGTAGATATTGATATGGATATTGTGGTTAGGGATATAGCTCCCCTAGATTCTATCAATCAAAGTGCGGGCAGGGCAAACAGAGAAAATAGGGGAGAATATTTAGGAGAAGTTCATCTTGTAAAAATAGAAGAGAATAATAGACTTTTAGCTAGTTATATCTATTCTGATACCCTATTAAATGCTACTAAAAAGGTATTAGAGGGAAAAACTATTATTTTAGAAGAAGATTATAAAACAATAAGTGATATGTATTTTAAAGAAGTAGATAAAAATAAATCCAATAATAAATCTAATGACTTAATAAAAGATATTTATGAATTAGAATTTGAAAAAGTAAAGGATGAATTTAAACTAATTGAAGATCAAGATAAAGTTCAATTATTTATAGAACTTGATAATAAAGCTAAGAAGCTTTGGAAAAATTATTTAGAATATAAAAATATAAAAGATATAAAAACTCGAAGAAATAAATTAGAAAAAATAAAAACAGATTTTTATAGCTATGTTATTTCAGTATTTAGAAATAAGTGCAAAGAAAACGTTGATGGAAAACTAGACTATATTTCTTCTTATGAACTTAACAGTTGTTATGATAGAAAGTTTGGTTATAAAACAGAAGAAGAAAAGCAAATTATACTTTAATAATTAGAGGAGGCCTGCTTTGCAAGTAGAAATATGTAAATTAACTTTTAATAATTTAAATTTATCTCCTAGATATAGTGAGAAAATCAGAGGTTATTTAGGAAATAAATATATAGATAATAACTTAATGCATAATCATGACAATGATAAATTTATTTACAGATATCCTTTAGTACAATATAAGGTAATTAATAATAAGCCAATAATCATTGGGATTAATGAAGCTGCCCAAATAATTGCCAATATAGGAGTTGAGGAAGATAACATAATTATAAATGGAGTTAATTATGATTCCTTAGAAAATAGTATTATCAAAAAAACTTATGATTTTGGTGAAGCAGAGGATTATATAGAATATAAATTTGAAACTCCTTGGATAGCCTTAAGTCAAAAAAATAACTCTTTATATAAAGCTGCAAATGAAATAAAGAAAGAAGATCTTCTTAAAAAAATTTTAATAGGTAATATAATATCAATGTCAAAGGGATTTAATTATACAGTTAAGGAAGAAATAAAGTGCTGGATAAATTTAAAGGAAACTGAAGTAAATTTAAAAGGAATAAAACATACTGCTTTTTTAGGAAATTTTAAAGTTAATTTTTATATTCCTGATTATTTAGGCCTTGGTAAATCTGTTTCAAGAGGTTTTGGAACGATAAAAATAATATAAAGGAACAGTTATACAAAATCCCTTTTAATTAAAGTATCTTATAGTATATTTTAAGATAAATCAAAATAAAAGTAGAAAAATATTTTGTAGGGCAAATCTAATATTATGCTAAAAAAATTATAAGCTTATTTAAATTTATTAAGTCTAGGTTTGTCTTACAATTTATCTAAATCCTAATTGATATAGTTTTTTTCTATTTTATATTACTCCTGTTAAATAAAAATAATTATTTAGTCAAGATAATTTGATAATTAATAACCTGATAGGGGCCAATAGATACATAAAAAGAACTGATATTAGAGT
>NZ_JAHLPS010000118.1 GCF_018918055.1 Caproiciproducens sp. MSJ-32 | reverse complement strand
ACGCCGCCAGCGTTCGTCCTGAGCCAGGATCAAACTCTCACTAAAAAATTTAATCTGTCTCAAATTTCTTTGAGTTAATCTTAGACCTTCAAAAGAATTGCTGGTTTATCTTTACTTAATATTCTGTTCAATTTTCAAAGACCAATTTCAAATTCTCATTTGATTTTCTTTATCGCCCTCAAGCGACTTTTTTATATTATCATCTTAAATCTAAATTGTCAACATTATTTTTTAATTTTTTATTTAGATTTAAATACTTGTTCTCAAACGGAACATCTATAATCATAGCACCAATAAATATTTATATTTCGACAAATTTATCATATTTTTTTATATTATAATGCTAATTTAAAATATTTCTTTTAAATACTAATTTATTCACCTATGGATACGCTTGGCTGATTTGTCTATGAATAATTAAATAAAAAGTAGCTAAGAAGAATTTATTATAAAGACTTCTTAACTACTATTATTATTTTATTATTCCAATAAAAATGTTTTTTGTTTTTGTATTGTTACAGGATAATCATAAGTCCCCTTTATCACTTCATTTTCACTTATTACAGTTCCCTTATCAACTACTACTTTATCCATAATTACATTATCTTCTATTACTGAATTTTGCATTATAACACAGTTCTCTATCTTTGCTCCTTTTCCTATTCTTACTCTTCTACCTATAATACAATTTTTTACTTCTCCTTCTATATATGAACCATTTGCAATTATTGAATTTGATACCCTGCTGTGCTCAGTATACTTAGTTGGAGGTTCATCTTGTGATTTAGTATATATAGGATTTGTACAATAAAATAACTCATTATTAACATCTTGATTTAAAATATCCAAGTTAGTATCAAAATATTCTTTAATACTATTTATACAGGATAAATATCCATCAAATTTATATACTCCTACTTTTAGACTATCTAAATTTGATTTAATATATTCTTTTATTTTTCTATGAATTCCAGTATTTACGCACTCATATATTATATTTACAAAAAGTTCAGTCTTCATAATAAACATTTCCATATTTATTATTGCATTCTTGTCTATTCCAATATTTCTTCCTATACTTATAACTCTTTCTTTACTATTTAAATTTAAAACTTCGCATCCTAAGAATTTTTCATCTGCATTTGATACTAATTTTCCTACAATAGTTATATCATTTTTATCTTTAATATGCTTTTTTAAGACATATTTATAATCTATATTACAAATCATATAAGATGGACTTATCAATACATATTCTTTTCTACTTTGCTCAATAAACTCCATATTATCAAGAAAATTACGAACATCATCATAAAAAGGATCATAGTCACCAAAATTAAATATTCTAAGACCATCTTTTTTTCTATGCAAATCCCATGGTCTTCCGTTTGTTATATGATTAATAAGAGATCTTGATTTTTTTGGAGTAAATATTCCTATCCCCTGTATCCCTGAATTAGCCATATTAGATAATACGAAATCAATTATTCTATATCTAGCTGATATCGGAATTGCAGCCAATGTTCTAAATCTAACTAACTCTCCCATTCTACTTTCATTTTCATCTAAATTAATAATACCTAAGCAGTCATTCATAATATCCCCCCTGCAACACTAAATCTTCCCATTATTTCTTCATCTAAATCAAAACTTATTCCCTTCATTGCAATATCTTTTTCCCAAGTTAAATGCTTATTTGCACCTACAACTCCAATACTATCTATATTAATTAATGAATAATTATCATCTATTATAGCTCCAGTTCCTATTATAGCCCTTTCAATTATTACATTATCTCCTATCTTAACATTTGGCATTATTACAGAATCCTTAATTACAGTATTTTTGCCAACAGATACTCCTTGTGAAAGAATTGAGTTTTCAATTCTACCGTTTATCCTGCAACCCTCTGTCACCAATGAATTTATTATTACTGCTTCTTTTCCAATATAATGAGCTGGTCTTACCTGAGTTTGTGAATATATTTTCCAGCCCTTATCATATAAATCTAAAGAATTATTAACATCTAATAAGTCCATATTAGCTTGCCATAAGCTTTCTATAGTTCCTACATCCTTCCAATAACCCTTAAATGGATACGCAAATAAGCGTTTTTTTGCTTCTAACATTTTTGGTATTATATTTTTTCCAAAATCATTACTTGAATTTGGATCTTCTTCATCTTCTTTTAAAAATTGCTTTAATAGTTTCCAATTAAAAATATAGATTCCCATTGAAGCATTAGTACTCTTAGGATGTTTAGGTTTTTCTTCAAATTCATAAATAGAATTATCCACCCTTGTATTCATTATTCCAAATCTGCTTGCCTCTTCTATAGGAACATCAATAACTGCAATTGTTGCATCAGCATTATTTTCTTTATGAAAATCTAACATTTTATCGTAATTCATCTTATATATATGATCTCCCGATAATATAAGTACATATTCAGGATCGTATCTATCAACATATTCAATATTCTGATAAATGGCATTAGCTGTACCCTTATACCAATCTCCACCCTTTTCTTCTTGATACGGTGGAAGTATTGACACACCACCATCTCTCCTATCTAAATCCCAAGGGTCTCCTATTCCTATATGAGAATTTAAATCTAATGGTTTATATTGAGTTAATACACCAACTGTATATATTCCTGAATTTGAACAATTGCTTAAAGGAAAATCTATTATTCTATACTTTCCTCCAAATGGTACAGCGGGCTTAGCTATATTTTTCGTTAATATACCCAATCTAGATCCTTGTCCGCCTGCTAGAATCATTGCAATTATTTCTTTTTTTCTCATAAAATCTATATCCCCCTTAAAACAAACATTATTATCCCCTAAACAAAACTTTTATCAAATTCTTCTATTATATCTTTATAAATAATTTCTCCAATAACTTCTCTATATAATCTTAAATATTCCTTAGCAGATTTTTCCCAGCTATTATCAGAATTCATAGCTTGTACTCTCAAGCTTTCAAAAGCTTTCTTATCTCTATATACTTCTAAAGCATACTTAGTTATCATTAATAATTCATCTGATCTATAATTTCTAAATCCAAATCCTTTTCCTTCACCAGTATATTTATTATATGGAATTACAGTATCCTTTAATCCCCCTGTCTCTCTAACTATTGGTAAAGTTCCATATCTTAAAGCTATTAATTGACCAAGTCCACAAGGTTCAAATAATGATGGCATTAAAAACAAATCTGAAGCAGCATATATTTTATGAGCAAGTTCATTACTAAATTTTATATTTACACTCATCTTATCCCTATGTCTTCTTTCAAAGTCCTTAAAGCTTGCCTCATAAAGACAATCTCCTGTTCCTAAAACAACTATTTGAAGATCTTCTTTTAATAATTCTTCAAGAATATTTAAAATTAAGTCACAGCCCTTTTGGTGAGTCAATCTCGAAACCATACCAATCATTGGTATTTCCTCATTTACTTCCAATCCCAATTCTTCCTGTAAAAACATCTTATTAATTGCCTTCTTATATAATGTATTCACATCATAATTTTCATATATATATTTATCCTCTAATGGGTTATATTCATCATAATCTATTCCATTAACAATTCCTTCTAAAGAATCTCCTCTATATCTTAATAATCCATCTAATTTTTCTCCATATTCCTCTGTCTTTATTTCTTCTGAATATGTCTTACTAACTGTAGTAACCTTATCTGAATAATTTATAGCTCCTTTTAAAAAGCTAACAGCTCCATAATGCTCTAAACTTCCATTATTAAAAGCTTCATAGTCATATCCAAAAAGTTCTGGCAAAACTTCCTTTGAAAACATTCCTTTGAAAAATAAATTATGAATAGAAAATACTGTTTTTATATTTTTAAACTTCTCATCTTTTATATATTCTAATTTATGCAAAACTGGTATCATCCCTGTTTGCCAATCATTACAATGTATTATATCTGGTACCCAGTCCATATTTTTTATAAATTCTAAAACAGCCCTATCAAAAAAGGCAAATTTCTCTCCATCGTCATAATAACCATATAATCCATCTCTCTTGAAATAATATTCATTATCTAAAAGGTAAAACTTAACTCCTTCATGATCATATTCAAATACTCCGCAATATTGATTTCTCCAACCAACTCTTACATTAAAATTTTTTACATACTTTAAATTATCTAATATATCTTTTCTTATATCTTTATACTTAGGCATTATCACTCTAGCATCTATACCTAGTTTTTTTAGTGCCTTGGGTAAGGCTCCTATAACATCCCCTAGCCCACCAGTTTTTATTAAGGGGTGAGCTTCTGATGCTGCAAATAAAATCTTCATACTACTCCTCCTTTAATTATTGCTGTTTATAACTATTTCTTTAGTTTTAATATCATTTATGCTATTTTCACTCTCTAATTCTTTATAAGAAAGAATCATAGCTGCCATAGGTGGAACTTTAATTGTTATTGAATAATCTCTATTATGATATTTATCTTCTACCGATATAAAAGGCTCCTCATTTATTTGACCTGATCCTCCAAATATCTTGTTATCAGAATTAAATACCTCCTTATACTCACCTAAATATGGTACTCCAAGTTTAAAATCGTAATATGCAATAGGAGTAAAATTACATATAAAAATTAATGTATCTTCTTTCTTAACTCCCCTTCTTATAAAAGAAAAAATACTTTGATCCTTATTATCAGGATCTATCCATTCAAAGCCTTCTCTTTCATAATCAAGTTCATATAGAGCCTTATTTTCCTTATAAAATCTATTCAATGCCTTAACATAATCATGAGTCTTTTTGTGCATTTCATATTTATCTATCAATTCCCATTCTAAATCTTCATATTCTCTCCACTCTATAAATTGTCCAAATTCATAGCCCATAAAAGCTAATTTTTTTCCTGGATGTCCCATCATATATGCTAAGTATAGTCTAAGACCTGCAAATTTATTCCAATAATCTCCCCACATTTTATCAACTAAAGACTTTTTACCATGAACAACTTCATCATGAGATAATGCAAGGATAAAATTTTCTGAGTAATTGTACATCATAGAAAAAGTAATATTATTATGGGCATATTTTCTGTATATTGGATCCTCTTCAATATATTTTAGAGTATCGTTCATCCAACCCATATTCCATTTAAAATTGAAACCAAGTCCTCCTACATGTATCGGCATAGTCACATTTGGCCAAGTTGTAGATTCTTCAGCAATCATAAGTATATTGTTAAATTCACTAAAAACGGCTGCGTTCATTTTTTTTAGAAATTCTATTCCTTCTAAGGATCCATTACCACCATATTTATTAGGCTTCCATTCACCTTCTTTTCTACCATAATCTAAATATAAAATATTAGATACTGCATCCACTCTTATTCCATCTATATGAAACTCCCTTAGCCAATAAAGAACATTTGAAATTAAAAAACTTATAACTTCTGGTTTTCCCAAATCGAAATTTGCTGTTCCCCAGCCTCTATTTTCTGCTTTCCATTCTTCCTCATATTCATAAGTAGGAGTTCCATCAAATCTATACAAGCCATGCTCATCTTTACAAAAATGTCCTGGTACCCAATCCAAAATAACTCCAATATTATTTCTGTGAAGTTCATTTATAAGAGCTTTTAATCCCTTAGGATCTCCATATCTGCTAGTTACAGAATAATATCCTGTTCCCTGATATCCCCAAGATGCATCTAAAGGATGTTCAACAATTGGCATAAACTCAACGTGGGTATATCCCATTTCCACTAAATATTTTGGCAATTCACTACATAAATCTTCATATGTAAGAAATTCTCCATTATTATGCCTCCAAGAACCAAGATGCATTTCATAAATATTAATCGGCTCCTTAAAAACATTTATTTTATTTCTTCTATTAAGCCACTTTCTGTCTGTCCATCTGAATTTTATTTCATCCTTAATAATAGAAGCTGTGTTTGGTCTAATTTCTGAATATCTTGCATAGGGATCACTCTTATAAAATCCATTTTCTAAAGAATCCTTAACAATATAATATTTATAAATATTGCCTTCTTTAAGTTTTGGTATAAATAAAGACCATAAGCCTTTATCATTTATTTTTTTCATCTTAAATTCTTCTTTTGGCTTAAAGTCGCAAAAATCACCTACAACATATACTTCCTTAGCTCTTGGTGCCCAAGTTGTGAACCTAACACCTTTTTTTCTATTTTCAGATATAATATGAGCACCCATAAAACGATAGCTTGCATAATTATTACCTTCATGAAATAGCTGAATATCTTTCTGCAAAAGTTGTCCATTCTTAACTTTACTTTTTACTGCCTGTGACATATTACTCCTCCTTTGCCTTGCTTATGTAAATTATTATATCATTACATTCCATTTATTCCCATAAATTTCGTTTTTCTATATTTTATAAAAAGACCGATTTTATTTCTTTTTTCTTCATATTTTTATCTATTTAATATATTCTATCGATATGCTTACTGATATTTATATTTTTTCTCTAATTTTTCGACACTACTTTTAACAACTTATTATTAATATTTTATTAAGGTTATTTTAAGATTTTAAATTCTCATATATTAAGATTTATCCTTTAAAATTAGAAACATATTTTATTAATTATTAAAAAAATATTAGCCATACTTTTAATAAGATTTAAAAAAGCAAATAAGGAGGTATAAAATGAAAATACTAGAAGTAAAAAATCTTAAGAAAACCATAGGAAATAGAGATATTATAAAAGATATTAGTTTTTCAATAGAAGAAGGAGAAATATTTGGCTTTTTAGGACCAAATGGTGCTGGTAAAACCACAACTATTAGAATGCTTGTAGGACTAATAAAACCAAGTTCAGGAAATATATCAATTTGCGGTTATGATTTGCGAAAAGATACAGAGAATGCTCTTAAAGAAGTTGGGGCAGTAGTTGAAAATCCTGAATTATATAAGTATCTTTCAGGAAGAGAAAATCTTATGCAAATTGCAAGAATTAGAAAAGTTCCAAAAGAAGAAGTTAACGAAATAATAAAATTAGTAGGATTGGAAAACAGAATTGATGATAAAGTAAAGAAATATTCTTTAGGTATGAAACAACGTTTAGGCTTAGCTGCTTCTTTATTGTCTAAGCCAAAGCTGCTTATTTTAGATGAGCCTACTAATGGCTTAGATCCTTCTGGAATAATAGATTTTAGAGAAATAGTAAAAAAAGCTGCTAAGGAAAGAGGTATTTCAGTATTTATTTCCTCTCATATTCTATCAGAAGTTCAAAACTTATGTGATAGAGTAGCCTTTATTAATGATGGTGTAATTAAGTCTATAGAAAGTATTATTGATAATTCTATGGAAACAGAAACAGATATTATTTCTTTAAAACTACTTGAAAATATTAATTCAAATATACTTTCTTCTTTAGATTATGTGAAATCAGTAAAAAAAATAGATGATAAATTTGAACTTATAATTCTTTCAAATAAAACTCCTGAACTTATTAAATATCTTGTTAATAATAACTATAACGTTGAAGAAGTCTTTAAGTTAAGAAAAGGTCTAGAGCAAAGATATATGGAATTAGTTGAAGGAGGAATAAGATAATGTTATTTAGTCTTATAAAAAATGAATTTATTAAAATATTTAAAAGAGGGAAAACCTGGATTGTTTTTGCTTTATTTCTTATCTTTATTGCTCTAACAATCTATGGAAATTGGAAAGGTGAACAAAATATGAAAGAAATTAATTCACCTGAATATCAACTTCAAATGGCTGAAGATCAATTAGCTTATTATAAAGAAGAATTAAAAAATGCAGAAGCTTCCGGAGATGAAGCTTGGATAGAATCTATAAAATCTTCAATAGAATACTATGAGAAAAGTATTGAATTAAATAAAAAAATATTAAAAGAAGGTATTAGCGAAGATACTTGGAAAACAGAATTGGATATGTCTATAGATAATATTAAAAATACAATAAAAGAATACGAAAAAAATGGTACAAAAGAAAGATATAAAAACGATTATATAAGTCTACAAGAAGAATTAGAAATTCTTGAATATTTAAAGGCAAATAGTATAGTTCCGCTTAAGGGGTGGGAATATCAAGAATATAATTTTCTTGAAAGTTTGAGTACCTTATTAGGAATAGGCCTATTAGTTGCTGGTATTGCAGTTTTTATGAGTGATATTTTATCTGGCGAAGCAACTCCTCCAACCCTTAAATTTTTACTTGTACAACCTGTTTCTAGGGCTAAAATCTTACTTTCTAAATATATAGTTTCAGTTATTACAGTTTTAACTTTAATAATAATACCAGAAATACTTGGAATGACGTTTGTAAATTTAACTTCTAATATAAATGTAGGAAATTATCCTGTTAGAGTAGGACAACAATATGAAAAAGTATTTAACCCAGAGTATGGAGAAATGGTTCTTGAGAAAATTCCTGAAACTTCAGAAATGATAACTAATTTTGATTTGGCTGTTAGAACAATAGGATATCAAGCAATATTCATAATTACTTGCTGTAGCGTAATTTTTATGTTTTCTACATTATTTAAAAGCAGTATGATATCTATGGCTGTCTCCGTTATATTGACAATATTCTTATCTATAGGAACACAAGTAATTGGAACATTAAGGATTTATAGTCACTTACTATTTACAACTTATGCAGACAGTTATAACTTAATATCATCTAAATTACCTTTGATGTACAATAACGAAAAGTTGACAATAACTAATGGAATAATATGCTTAATTTTAACAATAATTATATCTTACTTAATTTCTCATATTAACTTTAAGAATAAAGATATACTAATATAAATAATTAAATATAAAATTATAAAAAAGAAGATTGTTAACAATCTTCTTTTTTATTGCGATTAATTACCCACAATTAAATTAATAATTGAAAAGTTATTAACAATTAAAATCTTTATTTTTATTAAATATGTTAATAACTTTCAATTTCTTTAATATATTTTGGATAAGAAAAAAAGACTTAAGAAGTTACTCTTAAGTCTTTTTTATAACCTGGCAACGTTCTACTCTCCCACAGGGCTTCCCCTGCAGTACCATCGACGCTGTAGAGCTTAACTGTCCTGTTCGGAATGGGAAGGAGTGTTTCCTCTACGCCATTATCACCAGATAAATTATAAATCAAATTTGTGGTTGGGTTGGTGAAGAATACTCCATATAACGGAGTTTCTACAGAGAAATTGTTCTCTGAAAATTGCACATGAATAATGCCATTTATTTTAGTCAAGCCCTCGACCTATTAGTATTAGTCAGCTAAATATGTTACCATACTTACACCTCTAACCTATCAACCTTGTGTTCTTCAAGGGGTCTTACTAGCTTATGCTATGGGAAATCTCAT
>NZ_JAHLPS010000017.1 GCF_018918055.1 Caproiciproducens sp. MSJ-32 | reverse complement strand
TTATTAAGTGAACCAAAAAATGATATTAAACTAATAGTGATTGAAATAAGTGATTGAACTTTCTTCATAATTTATGGGAGAATAATAATTATTTTTTCCTACAGTAAATTGACGCTATCGAATTTAATAGACTTCTTGACTAATAAATAATAAGTTAGTATAATTTTCTTAATTTAATATCTGCATAACCAAGATTTGCATATTGTGCATTTCGGAGTATAAGAAGTAAAGGCTATGATAAGAAAGAGTAGCAATCAGGATACCAAACAGAAAGTTACCGGTTGATGAGAGGTGCATGGTTAGGGATTGTGAATACATCTTGGAGCTTCGCACCGAAAGATTATATCAAGTAGGCTGCGACGGAAACCTGCGCCCGTTATAGTGCTAAAGTATCTCGCAATTAGTGACGTACTTGATAAGGTAAACAATGTGAGTTGTTTATGAACTTAAGGTGGTACCACGAGTATTAACTCGTCCTTTTGATTAAGGATGAGTTTTTTTATTATCCGCTTTACTTTCTTATAGAACTTGCAATATTAAAAATATTTCTAAAGGAGATGTTGATATGTTAAAAGCAAAGGAGCAGATGAAAATTATTAGTAAGGGAGTAGAGAACCTTATTAACGAAGAAGAATTATTAAGGAAATTAGAAAGATCTTATGAAAGCAGTAAACCATTAACAATTAAGTTAGGATTAGATCCTTCGGCACCTGATATACACTTAGGTCATGCTGTTGTACTAAGAAAGATTAAACAAATGCAGGATTTAGGTCATCGTGTAGTAATTGTAATTGGTGATTTTACTGGCAGGATAGGTGATCCTACTGGAAAGTCAAAGGGCAGGGCTGCATTATCTGATGAGCAGGTAAAGGAAAATGCAAAGACTTACTGTGATCAGATTTTTAAAGTTCTTGATAAGGAAAAGACAGAAGTTAGGTTTAATAGTGAATGGCTTTCTAAACTTAATTTTGAGGATGTTTTAAGATTGGCCTCAACAACAACAGTTGCAAGAATGCTAGAGAGAGATGATTTTCAAAAAAGATATCAAAATCAAGTACCAATAGGAATTCATGAATTCTTTTACCCATTAATGCAGGCTTATGATTCTATTGAGCTTAATGCTGATATTGAGTTAGGAGGAACAGATCAAACTTTTAATATCCTTATGGGAAGATCTCTTCAAAAAGCAATGGGGCAAGAACAACAAATTGCAATTTTCATGCCTATCCTAGAAGGACTAGATGGTGTAGAGAAAATGAGTAAAAGTCTTGGAAACTATATTGGAGTTAATGAAGCGGCTGAAGTAATGTTTAAAAAGGTTATGGAAATTCCAGATAATCTTATTATTAGATACTATGAACTTGCTACAGATGAGCATCCTGATGAAATTGATAAGATTAAAGAAATGCTAAATAATAATATTAATCCTAGAGATATTAAATATAACTTAGCAAAAACTATAGTGTCCCTATACCATACTAAGGAAGAATTAGAAAAGGCAATAAATTTTTATGATACAGCCTTTAGCAAAAAAGCTATTCCTGAGAATATTCCTGAATTAAAAATTGAAGCTGGAAAAGTTACAGTTTTAGATATTATTCCAAAACTAAAGGATATGTCCTATGTTTCTAGTAAAAAGGAATTTATTAGACTTCTAAATCAAGGAGGAGTTCAGCTTAATGGTGATAAATTATCATCAGAGGATATTAATATCTTCTTAAAATCTGGTGATGTAATAAGAATTGGGAAGAAGAGATTTTTAAAATTAATATTTGATTAAGTAATAAAAAGTCCAGGATTTTTTGTTCTGGACTTTAATTATAAGGAACTAGTAATTTATACAAAAGACCTCTATAATTATGATATAATGAAGATAAATTACCAATTAATTATATCTAGAGATAGATAAAAGGAGGCCCTATGGATGCAGTTATTATTTAACCTTTAGTATTTTTTTATATTATATTTGTATAGAGAATACAAATTAAAGTTTAGCTATAAAATGAATAAATATGATAAAATTATTAAAAGAAGTTCTTAGAATGTAAAAGTATTTTTTATTTGGAAAGGTATGGTGATAATTTGAAGAAAAAAATTAAAGAAAAGATTTTAGTATTAAAAGCAGCATTTCCCTATACAATTCCAGTATTAACAGGATATATATTTTTAGGGACCGCTTATGGAATTTTAATGAAAAGTAAAGGTTATGGAATATTTTGGTCAGTATTAGCAAGTTTGTTAATTTATGCTGGTTCTGCTCAATACGTCACTATAACTTTTTTAACATCAATTTTTAATCCTATTTATACTTTTATAATGATATTAATGGTAAATGCCCGCCATTTATTTTACGGAATTTCAATGTTAGATAAATATAAAGAGGCAGGCAAATTAAAACCCTATCTTATTTTTGCGATGAGTGATGAAACTTTTTCTATAGTTTGTTCTACAGAGGCACCTAAAGGAATAGATAGAAATTGGTTTTATTTTTTTATTACTTTTCTTGATTATTTATATTGGGCAGCAGGTTCAGCCATTGGAGCTTTTTTAGGTTCATTAATTTCATTTAATACAAAGGGTTTAGATTTTGTATTAACAGCCTTATTTGTATCAATATTTGTGGGACAATGGAAAGGACAAAAAGATCATAAGGCAGCCATAATTGGTCTTTTATGCTCTATAGTATCTTTATATATTTTTGGGCAAAGCAACTTTATAATTCCTTCTATGATTTTAATAATAGTAGTATTAACTTTATTATATAAGAAGGATGTTAAAAAAGAAGAATTAAAAGAGGAGGTAGTACAATGACTTTAACAATATTTCAAGCCTTTATAATTATATGCTTAGCAGCTCTTGCTACAATGATTACAAGGTTTCTGCCTTTCATATTGTTTAAAGATGCAAAATCAAATAATTCTTACATAAATTTTCTTGGACAAGTTTTGCCTTTTTCAGCAATAGGTTTGCTGGTAGTGTACTGCCTTAAGAATGTTAATTTTGCAGCAACTTCAAACTGGCTGCCAGAAGCTATTTCTGTTACAGTTATTGTAATTTTGCATTATTGGAAGGAAAATGTTCTATTAAGCATTGGAGTTGGAACTATTATTTACATGTTTCTTATTCAAGTTGTTTTCATTTAAGCATAAATTATTTTACTAAAGCCGCCTTATATAAGGATATTAATTTTTAGGAGGGATTATAGAGTATGACAAGTCTCTTTTTTGTTAGGTATGCCCAGCCAGATTATGGATGGGAAGATGATAGAACAAGGCCTTTAAGTCTTGAAGGACAAGAAGATAGCAAAGAAGTAGCAATGGAATGATTTTTACTTTTGTGAAGAAGGTGGAGAATCTCTTAAAATGGTTTAGGATCGTAACATTAAAGCATTACTAGAAATTCTTGAAAATTGCGGAAGAAAGCAGGAAATTTATAAGAGAGATAATAAATATGAACATGCTAAAGATTTAGATTACATTGATGTAGAGAATAAAGAAAATTCTATTTACTATTTAGTTTATTTCAACATAAGATAGTAAACATAAATTAATTGAAATAAAGAATATTAAATGATAAAATAAAGAAAAGCAAAAAGAGAGGCGATAATATGGCAAGAAGAAGTATAAATGAAATGAGCTTTTCAAGTGTTTTTCCCCTTTATATTGAAAAAGTGGAGAGAAAAGGGCGTACTAAAGATGAAGTTATAGAAATAATTACTTGGTTAACAGGCTATAGTCAGGAACAATTAAAAGAACAATTAGAGAAAAATGTTAACTTTGAAACCTTCTTTAAAGAAGCTCCAAAAATGAATCCTTTAAGAACTCTAATTAAAGGTAGAATATGTGGTGTTAAAATTGAAGAAATTGAAGATCCTTTCATGAAGGAAGTCCGCTATTTAGATAAGTTAATAGATGAATTGGCAAAAGGAAAAGCAATGGATAAAATCTTAAGAAGATAATTAGCTTATAAAAAGAGAATATAAAAAAATATCTATTTTTTCATATCAAGAAAATTTTAATAACCCCTTTTAAAATTGGTAATTATATTATAATTGTTATTTAGCTAAGGTTTGTAAGAGCTTATAATATAGTGAAAATACTAAAGGGGCTATTTTAATGTCTATTAGTTTTTATTTGTGTCATTAAGATAGTTCACACATCTATTTGGATAGTTTTTTTATTGAATTTTTATATACTTCTTCCAGATAATTTATCATAGGCTTCAAGCTTCATTTTTACATTATTATCATAATCTAAATTAAAGTAGCAGGTATAAATACAATCTAAAATATATAATAAAGATAATCTTGTAGAAAAAGATGAAATTTTATTAAAATGATTTTCATTTGAACTTAAAAACAAATAGTAATCTGCATATTTACTAATAGGATTTTCATTTATTGAAGAAATTAATATAATAGGCGTTTTATTTAATTTTAATATTTCTGCTAATCTTTTTATTACCATTCCCCTGCCTTCAAAGGATACAATAATTGCCACATGATTTTCATCGCTAGTAGATGCAGTTAATCTTTGATGATATTCTTCTATTGGAACATTGACAAAGGTTCCAATTTCCTGCATTTGAAATTTAAAGTTTTCGGCAAAATATAAATTTCCAGCAGAAGTGTAAAAATCAATATGCTTAGCATTTTTTAAAAGGTGTGAAATTTTTTTAATTGATCTAAGTCCATTAAATTTAATGAAGACAATATTGTCTGTTCATATAATTCTTTCATTTTAAGAATAATTTGATTTTCGCTTTCATTTTCTTTAAAAGGATAGTTGAAATCGATGCTGCTATTCTCCTTTAAATATTCATTTATAGACATAGAAACTTGAACCTTTAATTCAGATAGGCCTGAGATGCCAATCTTTTGACAAAATCTATAAATAGTTGAAGGTGAAATATAGCAAGCTTCGCTAATTTCACTTGAACTCATTTTCACAAAAACTTCTGAATTATCTACTATATATTTAACTAATGTTTTTTCATTTTCCGTTAAGTCAGTTAATTTGTAAAACTTATTAAAAATGTTCATGAAGATCCCTCCATGAACATTATATATCATTTTATAAAATAATAGTTTTCTAAAATTAAAAATCAATATCTTTAAAGTATTGGCTTAAAGTATATGCAATACCATCTTCTTCATTTGATAAGGTAATTTCATCAGCTACTTCTTTTAGTTCAGGAACAGCATTTTCCATGGCAACTCCAATTCCTGCATACTTAATCATTGAAGCATCATTGTGGCCATCACCAAAGGCGATCATTTCCTCTCTTTTGTATCCTAGAGGAATTAATACAGAATCTAAAGCCTTAGCTTTATCAATGCCCTTTGCTGTAAATTCAAAGTAGAAAGGAGCGGTAAACATACAGCTTAAAGTATCCTTAAATGGTTCCATCATTTCTTTATAATATGTCTTAAGGTATTCAGGATCACCTGCAGTTAAAATTTTGTTTAGAGGATAATCTGCAAAAGCAGCTAAATCATCTTTTTCACATAACTTAAATTTTCCACCACGAGCTTCATATTGAATTATATTAAATGGTTTTCCATTGAAATCTATATAGCAGTCATATACGTCATTTACATACATGTAATCGTCTTTGTCTATCATAGGTTTTACTTTAAACTTTTTCATATGTTCAAGAACAGCTTTACCTTCTTCAACAGTCATAGTTTCATTGAAAAGTACTTCTTTTGTTTGACAATCAACAACTTTAGAACCATTGAAAGAAATCAAAAGACCATGATGTTCGTCCATTTTTAATTCATTAGAAAAATCTATTAAACCAGAAGTTGGTCTTCCAGAAGCAAGAATTAATATTGCACCTTCTTCTTGAGCTTTCATTAGGGCAGCTTTTGTTTTTGCTGTTATAACTTTTTCGCTGTTTGTTAATGTTCCATCTACATCCATAATTATTACTTTTATTTTACTCATAATTTTCCCCCAGTGTTTTTTATTTTATTATAGCAAATAATTATTTTTTATAATAACGTTTAAATAAAAATGAAAAATTTTTTTCATTAAATAAAATATAATTAAATTCAGGAAATGAAATAAATTTATCATAAATATCACTCTTAAAAAACTTCCTCGTAAATGATAATAATAAAATAAAAAATAAAAACAACATATTCAAACTTAATATAAAATAATTCTAGATAAAATTTTGGAAAACTAATATAATTATGTTATATAGTGAAAAAAGATGAATGAATATATATTATTTTTTGGTATATTTATTCAAGTTTTTTCATTGAAAAAATTTATAAATATTAAAAAACAAATTTATTTTTAACCATAGAAAACATATTAATTTTTATGTAGTTCTAAGGCAAAATAAATATAATTTTCTTATATGAAATATTTAATACTGAATTATATTAAACAAAAGTTAAATATAAAAAAATTGTAAGCAAAGATAATATATTCTTAGCTATAGAAGGAGTTTACATGGAGAATACAGATAATATTAAAAAACAAATTAAAAAAAAGAAAAAAGTTAAAAGAAAGAAAAAAGAAAATAATAAAAGCAAGTTAAAAGTAATTCCATTAGGAGGGATTGGTGAAATAGGAAAGAACTTAACAGTCTTTGAATATGAAGATGAAATTATAATAATAGACTGTGGTGCTTCCTTTCCAGATGAAAGCTTACTAGGAATAGATATTGTTATCCCAGATGTAAGTTACTTATTAAAAAATCAGGATAAAATAAAGGGTTTTTTTATAACACATGGTCATGAGGATCATATTGGTGGTCTTCCTTATATACTTAAAAAGATAAATGCCCCAATCTATGGGACAAAATTAACTTTAGCCTTAATAGAAAGCAAACTAGAAGAACACGGAATAAAAAATAAATGTAAATTAAATTTAGTTAAACCAGGTGATGTTTTAGAAAAAGGTAATTTTAAGATTGAATTTATTAGAACAAATCATAGTGTGGCAGATGCTGTTTCTATAGCTATTCATACCCCTGTGGGAATAATAGTTCATACAGGAGATTTTAAAGTTGATTATACTCCTATTGATGGACAAGTTATTGATTTAGCTAGATTTGCACAATTAGGTAATAAAGGAGTTCTTCTTTTATTAGCTGATAGTACAAATGCAACTTATCCAGGATATACAATGTCTGAAAAAATGGTGGGGGAATCCTTAAATAATTTATTTTCAAAAGCTGAAGGTAAAGGAAAAGTTATAGTGGCAACCTTTGCAACAAGTACCCATAGGGTTCAACAAATAATAAATGCATCAATAAAAACTGGTAGAAAAATTGCTTTCAGTGGCAAAAGCATGGAAAGTATATCCGAAATAGCAATAGAATTAGGATATTTAAAAATTCCGGAAGAAATGATAATTGATTTAAAAGATATTAATGATTACCCAAGTGAAGAAATTACTATAATAACAACAGGCAGCCAAGGAGAACCAATGGCTGCTCTAACAAGAATAGCTTCAGGTACTCATAGAAATATTTATTTAGAAGAAGGAGATACTGTCATTATTTCTTCAAGTCCTATTCCAGGCAATAAAAAAGCTGTATCCAATGTAATAGATGATCTAGTAGAAAAAGGAGCAAAAGTTATCTATGGAGAAATGGAGGAAATTCATGTTTCAGGTCATGCTTGCCAGCAGGAACTTGAATTACTTCTTGCCCTAATAAGACCTAAATTCTTTATGCCGGTTCATGGTGAATATATGCATTTAATCGCCCATGGCAGAATCGCTGAAAATATGGGAATTAAAAAAGAAAATATTTTCTTATTGGAACTTGGTGATGTTTTAGAGTTATCAAAGGATGAAGCTCATGTTTCAGGTAAGGTACCTTCAGGAAGAGTTCTTATTGATGGAATTGGTGTAGGTGATGTAGGAAATATTGTTCTAAGAGATAGAAAGAACTTGTCTGAAGATGGTCTTGTTACAATAGTTATTGCAATAGATGTAGTAAATAAAATAATACTTTCAGGACCTGATATTGTAACAAGAGGTTTCGTCTATGTTAGAGAATCAGAAGGCTTAATAACTGAAATAAAAGAAATTACTGCAAGAGAGGTAGAGAAATGCCTTAAAAATAATATAACGCAATGGGCAGATATAAAAAATAACGTAAGAAAAGAAGTAACAAACTTTATTTATAAAAGAATAAAAAGAAAACCAATGATATTACCAGTTATAACAGAAATATAATTATAAAAGAGAAGATTGTTTACAATCTTCCTTTTTTTGTATTTAATAAAGTTAATTATTATGATAAACAGACTAAAATTTATCTTAAAAATTCTTAAATATATCTTAAAAGCCTTCTATTTTTATGATATTTTTAATAATATAAGTAAAGTAATTTCTCTATAAAATATATTTTTAATAATAAAGGGGGATAATATGAAAAAGAACTTTTTAAAATTTACCGCAGCATGTGCCCTTAGCATATCTTTATTTAGTGTTAATGTCCAAGCCCAAAATAAAGAAAGAGTAACTTTTGGAATTGATCTAACAGATGCTCAGGAACAGGAATTATTGAAGGAATTCGGTGTTTCTGAAGATCAAGTTACTATAGATAGAATAACAAATGAAGATATTATTGAACAATTAGGGCTCGATCCTAATGATCCATCAAATTATCAAGGTGGTTGCTATTCCTCTTCTTATGTTAAACTTACAGATAAAGGTGGAATACAAGTAAAAGCTAAAAATTTAACCGAAGTTACTGCCTTAATGCTTTCTAATGCTTTAGTTACATCTGGTATAACAAATGCAGAAGTTATGGCTAGTTCACCTTTCCCAGTTACAGGAACTTCAGCTTTATCAGGTATATTAAAAGGCTTTGAAGGTGCTAAAGGTGAGGAATTATCTTTAAAAAATAAGAAAACAGCACAAGAAGAAATAGAAGTAACTTCTGAACTTGGAGAAAAAATAGGCTATGATGAGGCTGCAAAAGTAATTAATGATGTGAAAACACAAGTTTTAAAAGAAACTCCAAAAAATAATGAAGAAATTGCAAAAATAATCGATAATGTTACAAAAAATTATACAATTGAACTTACAGAAGAACAAAAAGAAGAAATAAAAACTCTAATGAGCAAAATTAATGAATTAGATATAGATTATGATAAAGTTAAAGACACTTTAAAAAATATAAGTAATCAAATAGCTGAAGTTTTAAAAGAATCAGGTAAGGAAATACAAGAGAGCGGTTTCTTTCAAAACCTTTTAACTGCCCTAGGAAATTTCTTTTCTAGCATTTTTGATTTCTTAAAAAAATTATTAGATAAATAAATTATATAAAGTCCAGTAAAATTTTTGCTGGACTTTATATGTTCATTAATAATAGAAGTTTTATAGGGAAAGATATTATAGTATAATTAAATAAAGAGTTTAAAATTTTAAGCTCGGGTCCTAAATAATAAGCAAAGGGGAGATATATATGGTTAATAACAAAATGAACGAAAAACTAACAAAGGATTATGAAAGCAATATTAAAGAAAAAATAGAAAATAATAACCTAGAATCCGAATGTAAAGGTTTAACAGAAGAACAAAAAGAAATGGATAAATTTTGGAACTTTGAATATTCTAATGGTAATGAATAATTATTAGAATAAATGAATTTCAAAATATAGCTTAGTCAAAAGGGGCTGTCGCACTAAATAATTAGTGTGAAGCTCCTTTTTGATGAAAAAAATAAATCCCAGACTTTAAAAGTCTAGGATTTATGGTAAAATATTTTTCATGACTATAAAAAAAATCT
>NZ_JAHLPS010000013.1 GCF_018918055.1 Caproiciproducens sp. MSJ-32 | reverse complement strand
ATGCACTGTTCTTTTTAAATACCGCCTTTGGATTGCTTTTATAGATAATCGTTACACCTGAGTTCTCGATTATATCAGAGCCAAACTTCTCCACGGTATCCAGAAAATCATAGTTGTACGGCAAATCTACCCTATCATACCAATCAATGTCATCTACCTCTGCGCCTATACCAAAGGTGCTTCTCTCATTGTTGATACCCACTGTGAATATCTTGTTGTTTTCTGCTAATTCCTTAATATACCGTTCGAAGTACTCTTTTAAGGAATCGTCAGCATACTCCTCTATTATATTTTGAATCAGATTAAACCACTTAGCGAGTAGCTGAGAGTACCCAATCCCGTCTTTCTCAGCCAGCTTGATAATCTCATTCGCCAACCACCTTTTGTAGTCGGTGCCGTCATACCCTTTCGATGACTCTATTAGTTTGAATAGCTCTTTTGGACTTACATCTAAGTTTTCAAGTCCATACTTTATCGCATCTAACGTATTTTTCATAATACGTGCAACCCTGCCTTTCTTCTATTGCCTTTTCCTTCTGCTCTCTCAAATCGCAACTCTTAACTCATACCCTTCTATTCGCACCTTCCGCCTATTCAAAATCATTGAACATACTGTCAACACTTACCGTGTTTTCTACCATTGTCGATACACTTCCGAAAGATACAAAATCCTTTGCACTCGGCTTACTAACAAAGACAAACCTATATCTGCAATCCAGATTTAATTAAATGACTATTTTTAGGAATAATATTCATTATTATTGCAACATTATTTGTGATATCATTAATTTTTATTGGAATAGGTATAAGTATAAAAAAGGCTAATAGATATCTTTAATAGTAGTTAAATTGAAGAAAATTTAAAAAGAGATGTGATATTTTTTATAATTCGATTGGCAGTCATATCTTTTTTATATTGCAAAGTCCAGCAAATTTATTGCTGGACTTTAAGAAATAAAAATTCTATATTAATATATTATCTTATTTATAAATTAAGTAGTTTCAAATTGACTGTTGTAGAGCTTAGCATAAAAACCCCTTTTTTCAAGAAGCTCTTTGTGATTACCTTGTTCTACAACCTTACCATTATCCATTACAATAATTAAATCAGCTTCTTTAATTGTAGATAACCTATGGGCAACTATAAAGGTTGTTTTATTTTTCATAAGTTCATTAAAAGCTTTTTGAATATATATTTCAGTACGAGTATCTATGTTGCTTGTGGCTTCATCTAGTATTAACATAGAAGGTTTGGATAGCATAACTCTGGCAATTGATAGTAACTGCTTTTGACCTTCAGATAATGATGAATCCTCAGATAAAACGGTATTATAACCTTGTGGAAGTTTTACGATAAAATCGTGAGCATGGGCCTTTTTTGCAGCTTCAATTACTTCTTCCATAGAGGCATTAGGTTTTCCATAGGCAATATTGTCTTTTATAGTTCCTTGATATAAGAAAGTATCTTGAAGAACCATTCCATATAAGCTCCTAACACTCGATCTTTTAATTTTCTCTATATTAATATTATCTATTTTTATTTCGCCAGAATTAATATTATAAAATCTCATAAGTAAGTTGATTAGGGTAGTCTTCCCAGAACCCGTTGGACCAACTATTGCTATTTTTTCACCTGGTTTTACTTTTAAATTTAAGTTTTCAATAAGAGGAGCAGCTTTACTATAAGAAAAATTAACATTATTTAGTTCAACATACCCATTACAATTTTCTAGTTCAATGGCATTATTAGGATCCTCAATTTCGTTTTCTTCCTCAAGAATATTAAAGACTCTATGAAGGGAAGAAAAGGCAGCTTGAAGTTCAGTAATTACTCCAGAAATTTCGTTAAAGGGTTTTGTATATTGATTTGCATAGCTCAAAAAAGCGGATAAATTTCCAACACTTATGGCTCCTTTAACTACTAAAATACCTCCAAAGACACCAACTAAGGTATAAACAATCCCATTTACAAATCGTGTTGCAGGATTAGTTATAGCTGAATAGAATTGAGCTTTTTGTCCATAGTTATAAAGCCTTTTACTTATCTCATTAAATTTTTTTAAGGCAGTTTCTTCATAATTAAAGGATTTTACCAATTTTTGATTGCTTATTAATTCTTCTATAAGGCCTGTTAATTCTGAACGTACTTCAGATTGTCTTGTAAACATTGAGTAACATGCTTTAGCAATTACTGAGGCTGTAAATAGTGATATAGGAGTTACAAAAAATACAACTAGAGCAATTTTATAATTAATTGATAACATAAAAATAAAAGTACCAGCAATGGTTAAAACTCCTGTAAAAAGCTGAGAAAAGCTTTGAATCAATCCATCAGAAACTGTTTCAAGATCATTAATTACAGTATTTATTATTGAGCCGGTAGAATTACCGTCTATGTATTTTAATGGAACTTTATTTAGCTTCTCAAATAAATTCATTCTAAGCTGTTTTATAGTCTTATAACAAAGAATATTGGTACTTCTAGTCATTATAAGTTGAAATATAGATGAAATCAAGAAAACTGCTATTAAAATACCGATTATTTTAATTAGATTTTCAAAATCAACATTATTTTTATAGACAATATAATCAATTCCTTCACCAATAATAACAGGGGTAAGGAGAGTTAAAGCAACATATATAATACTGCTTATAATAGATAGGAATATATATTTTTTATAAGGTTCTATGTATATAAGGAGTTTTTTTATTAGGTTAATATTCATAAAGTCACCTCCTAGTTTTTGTTTTGAGAATAATAAATTTCTTTATACACTTCACAGTTTTTTAATAGATAATCATGAGTGCCAATGTCTTTAATTTCTCCACTGTCTAATACAATAATTTTGTCAGCATTTTTTAAACTGTTTGCTTTTTGAGAAATAATTATAATTGTTTTATCTTTAACTTTTTCCTTTAAATTTTTTCTGACTTGTAGATCTGTGGCAAAATCTAGGGCACTTAGACTATCGTCTAAAATTAATATCTCTGAATTTTTAGCTAAGGCTCTGGCAATAGAAAGTCTTTGCTTTTGACCGCCAGAGAAGTTTTTTCCACCTTTCAATACTTCTGCATCATATTTATCTTTTAATTTATTTACAAAATCAGATGCCATAGATATATCTAGAACTCTCTTTATATCTTCATCCTTTAAATTCTTATTTCCTAGTTCCAAGTTACTTCTTATTGTTCCCCTAAATAAAACTGACTTTTGAGGAACTAAAGAAATTAAATTTCTTAATTCCTTAAGAGAATAGCTTTTTACATTAATACCGTTAATTAGTATTTCACCCTTAGTAGCATCATAAAACCTGCATAATAAATTAACTATTGTAGATTTTCCTGAAGCTGTTCCTCCAATTATACCAACAGTTTCATTTTTATTGATTTTAAAAGAAATATTCTTTAAAGAATATTCTTGAGAATCATTATAAGAAAAATAAATATTTTTGAACTCTATTAATGGCATCTTTTTAGTTGTCGAAGTTATGCTGAGTTCATTATTATTCTCTATTAGACTAGGTTTAACTTCTAATATTTCTGAAACTCTAATTAAGGATGTATATCCTTTTGTTAAAGTAATCACTAGTTGGGAGAAGACAATTAAAGCTAATGATATCTGTGTTATATAATTTATTAGAGCAATAATTTCTCCTTGGGTTGAAATGCCTAAGTTTACCTTGTTAGCTCCAAAATATAGTATAAAGACAATAGCAAAGTTCATAACAACTGAAGTAAGAGGATTTAATAGAGAAGAAACTTTCAAAGCTTTTATATTTTCTTCATAATAATCATTATTTTTGCTTTTAAATCTCTTAATTTCACTTTTTTCTTTTGAAAAAGCTTTAACTACTCTAACTCCTTCAATATTTTCTTTAGTAATAAGAGAAATATTTTCTAATTTTTTTTGAATTTCTTTATAAATTTTTATTGATTTTTTCATGATTATATAGAGTATTATTGATATAATAGGCATTGTAATTAAAAATATTAAAGCTAGCTGAAAGTTAATTGCAAAGGACATAATTGTAGAGCCAATAATAACAAAAGGGGACCTTGTACCTAATCTAATTAACATTGCAATACCATTTTGAATTAATGTAATATCATTTGTTAATCGTGTAATTAAAGTGGAGGTACCTATAGTATCAATTTCTTTATGGGAAAGTTTATTTATATGTTCAAATAATGCTGTCCTAATATTTGCTCCTATTCCTTGGGAAGCAATGGAAGCATAATATTGACATATTAATGCAAAAGTAAGACCTACTAAACCTAGCAATATAAGAATAAATCCAATTCTAATTATATAATTAATATCATTATTCGGAATTCCTATATCAATAATTTTTATCATTACTATTGGAATAAAAAGTTCCAATATGGCTTCTATAAGCTTAAATAATGGTCCTAAAATCAGTTCTTTCTTATAGGATTTAAAAAAGGGAATAACTTTTTTCATTAGATCACTCCTTTAACTATGAAAAAGAATTTAATATTATATAGTTTTTCAATTAAATACATTAATATTAATAAATATAAATTTTAATACTTTTGTTTAAATAGCATAATCATGACAATATTATCAAAATGTAATATGTAAAATTGTAACAAAATATAAAAAATATAATAAGAGGTGCAAGATGGAAACAGTAAAAAATTTTTTAAAAGGTGTTGTAATAAGTATATCACAATTAGTTCCAGGTGTAAGTGGAGGAACTATAGCAATGATTTTTGGAATATATGATAAACTATTGCATGCTGTAAATAATATATTAAAGGACTTTAAAAATCAATATAGATTATTGCTAGAAGTTGGACTTGGAGCAGTAATAGGAATTTTTGCTTTTAGTAATATTGTAAAAACATTATTTGATAATTTTCCAATTCAAATTGGTTATTTATTTATTGGTGTAATTTTAGGTGGAGCACCACTAATGTATAGAAAGGCTGCAGTAAAGGGGCTTAAAAAAAGCAGTATATTATATTTAATTGCTGGTTTTGTGATTGTATATATGATGGGAACACCAAATAATGATGCATCAGCCGTTATACAAAATTTAACTCCTTTAAACTTTTTATATTTATTCTTAGGTGGAGTAGTTGTTGCTATAGCATTAATTTTGCCAGGGATTAGCGGTTCTTTTATGCTATTTGTTTTAGGTCTTTATAATACGGTGATAACTGCAGTTGCCCAGTTAAATATACCTATATTAATACCTATAGCAATTGGAGGGATAGTTGGGACTTTAGTAACTGCAAGATTTATTGAAATCTTGTTATTAAAATTTCCTGAACAAACATATATATTAATTTTTGGATTTATATTAGGATCAGTTTTTTCAGTTTTTCCTGGAATTGATGGAATGAAAAGTGTAATAGGGATTATACTTGCTATAATAGGATTTATCTTTACTTATTATATTAGCAGGAATTAATAGATAAAATTACTTAGGTATCTAAACTAACCTAAGTAATTTTTATTTTTAAATATAAAAATATATTATTTCGCCTTAATGGAATATAATGGTATAATATAAAATAATGACAAATAACATTAATATAAGTTTAAAGGGAATTCAAAGAAATATTGGTAATGATGATTATATTGAAGAAGTAATAATAGAAGTTATAGGTATCTATAATAAATATTTATTTAAAGAAAATAGTTTTATAGGAAGAATATCAATAGATCTTTATGGTGATATATGGACATTATCTGATAAAGAATTATTATTTTCAGATAACACTGCAAAAATAGTATCGTTAAATATAGATAATAGCAGTAAATATTTTGGTGAATTATTATGTAATAATAAATTTAGTGAAATTTTGATTATTTTTTGTTAGAAAACCCAAGAGAATTCTTATGGATGGTCTAGTAAAGATGGATTATATATTGCTGAACCAGCTAAAAATAGATCGGAAGCAATAGAACTTGCTGAAAAGTTAGCTAATAGTAGCATAGTGCAATAAGTTCTTTGGGAGTAAATATATTAATATAGGGGATGAAATACTTTATTTTTTGTTATATATGATTTAAAATGGAAATTAATAATTTATAAATAGAAAGGATGAAGAAAGATGGTTATTTTATATACTCTACAGAATGGTGATTTTACAAATTTAAAGGATATAAAAATAATTAAAAAAGAAAAAGTTTATGTGAATTTAACTAATAAATGTCCTTGCGCATGTACTTTTTGCTTAAGAAACACTAAGGAAATGGTTGAAACTAATAGTCTTTGGTTAAAAAGGGAACCGTCAGCGCAAGAAATAATTGGGGAGTTTGAAAAGTATGATTTAGATCAATTTAATGAAGTTATTTTTTGTGGCTACGGAGAACCAACTATCCGACTTTATGATATTATAGAAATTGCAAAATATTTAAAGAGAAGAACTAATATACCTTTACGTATAAATACTAATGGACTAGCAGATTTGATACACAAAAAGGATACTGCACCGTTATTAGAAGGTTTAATTGATACTGTATCAATAAGTCTTAATGCATCAAATGCAGAAGAATATCTTAGAATAACTAGAAATAAGTTTGGGCTAGAATCTTTTGATGCTATGCTAAAATATGCGGTAAACTGTAAAAAGTATGTACCCAAGGTTGTATTTACAGTTGTAGATTGTATTGGAGAAGAAGAAATAAAGGCTTGTCAAAAAGTATGTGATAATATTGGAATTCCCTTAAGAGTTCGTCCTTTTGAATAGAAATTCTCATGGATTTAATAATGCTGGAAATTTTATTTTCCAGTATTATTTTTTATTATTTAAAAATACTAATAATGAACTTTTATTTTATTAATAAAATATATAATTATTATTTATATTACTATATTTAAATATAATTTTTGCTTATATCTAATATAATAAATAATTATTGTTCTAATAGGTTAAGATTAAGGTAAATTTATTGACTGTATAAACTTTTCTTTGTTAGTATTTTTAAGTGATATTTTTTATCGCAAATTTAAAGGATATTGGAGAGATTAAGTATGGCAGGATTTATTGTTTTAGGAGCTCAATGGGGCGATGAAGGTAAAGGAAAAATGACTGATTTTCTAGCAGAAAGCAGCGATGTAATAGTAAGATTTCAAGGTGGAAATAATGCAGGACATACGGTTATAGTTGGAGAAAATGAATATAAGCTTCATTTAATACCATCAGGTGTATTATATAAGGATAAGTTAAATATTATTGGAAATGGAGTAGTATTAGATCCAAAAGCCTTTTTTGAAGAACTTGATTATTTAGAAAAGGCAGGTATTAAGGTTTCACCAGAGCAATTAATTGTAAGCGATAGAGCAAATGTTATAATGCCATATCATAAAGTTCTAGATAAATTAAAAGAAGAAGCAAGAGGAAAAAATAACATAGGAACAACTGGTAAAGGAATAGGTCCTTGTTATACAGATAAAGCTGAAAGAAGTGGGATTAGAGTTTGTGATTTAATAAATCCAGTGGTTTTAAAAGAAAAATTAAAGGAAACAATAGTAAGCAAAAATGATATTATTACTAAGGTTTATAATGGTGAAGAACTAAACTTTGATACAATTTATGAGGAATATGTTGAACTTGGAAAGAGATTAAAATCTTTTGTAGCAGATAGTTCTGTTAGGATATATGATGCTATAAAGAGTGGCAAGAAAGTTTTATTTGAAGGAGCTCAAGGGATGTTACTTGATATAGATTATGGAACTTACCCTTTTGTTACTTCATCAAATACAACTGCAGGGGGAGTTTGCTCAGGAGTAGGCATTGGACCAACGATGATAAGCGGAGCAGTAGGAGTTGCTAAGGCTTATACAACAAGAGTAGGTAAAGGTCCATTTCCAACTGAACTTGATAATGAAACAGGAGAATGGATAAGACAAAAAGGTGGAGAATTTGGCGTTACAACAGGTAGAGCAAGAAGATGTGGTTGGCTTGATCTTGTTATATTAAAAACATCAGCAAGAGTTTCAGGACTTACAGATTTAGTTGTAACCAAGATTGATACATTAGCTGGTCTTGACAAAATAAAGGTTTGTGTGGGATATAAATTTGAAGATAAAGTGATAGATTACTTCCCAGCAAGCTTAGAAGATTTAGCTAAGTGTGAGCCAATATATGAAGAATTTGAGGGATGGGATGACAGTGCAGCTGATGCTAGAAGCTATGATGAAATTCCTGAAAATGCTAAGAAATATTTAAAAAGAATTGAGAAATTTACTGGAGTTCCAATTTCAATAGTTTCAGTAGGACCAAAGAGAGATCAAACAATTGTTTTAAAGGAAATTTAGACTAATAGAAAATCTATATAGTAATTTTAAAAGGAGATAAAAATGAGAAATACATATAGTACCCCATTAAACAGCAGGTATGCTTCAAAAGAAATGTCATATATATTTTCAGATGAGATGAAATTTAAAACTTGGAGACGTCTTTGGGTAGCTTTGGCAGAAGGTGAAAAAGAACTTGGAATTAACATAACAGATGAACAAATAAGAGAATTAAAAGATAATGTAGAAAATATTAATTATGAAGTAGCAATTCAAAGAGAAAAGGAAACTCGTCATGATGTTATGAGTCATGTTTACGCTTATGGTGTTCAATGTCCAAAAGCAAAAGGAATTATACATCTTGGTGCTACAAGTTGTTATGTTGGAGATAATACTGATTTAATTATAATGAAAGAAGGATTACTTTTAATTAGAAAAAAGATTATTAATGTAATAAAGAATTTAAAAGACTTTGCTTTAAAATATAAGGGATTACCAACTTTAGGCTTTACTCATCTTCAACCAGCCCAATTAACAACAGTTGGAAAGAGGGCAACCCTTTGGATTCATGACTTATTATTAGACTTAGAAAACCTAGATTTTGTAATAGATAAGCTAAGATTTAGAGGCGTTAAGGGAACAACAGGAACTCAAGCTAGCTTTATGGAATTATTTGATGGTGATGAAGAAAAAATTAAAGCCCTTGATAGAATAGTTACAGAAAAGATGGGCTTTAAGGAAAGTTATAGTGTAACAGGTCAAACATACCCAAGAAAGGTAGATTCGATTATTTTAAATACTTTATCCGAAATTGCTCAAAGTGCTTATAAGTTTAGTAATGATTTAAGAATTCTTCAAAGTATGAAAGAAATAGAGGAACCATTTGAAAAGAATCAAATTGGATCTTCTGCTATGGCTTATAAGAGAAATCCTATGAGATCAGAAAGAATGAGTGCCCTTGCAAGATTTGTTTTGGTAACTTCAATGAATCCGGCAATTACAGCTTCTACTCAATGGTTTGAAAGAACTTTAGATGATTCTGCTAATAAGAGACTTTCTGTTTCAGAAGCCTTTTTAGCTTTAGATGGAGTTTTAAATTTATATATGAATATTTCAAGTAATTTAGTAGTTTATGAAAAAGTAATTGAAACTCATGTTAATAAAGAGCTTCCATTTATGGCAACAGAAAATATATTAATGGAAGAAGTTAAAATGGGTGGAGATAGACAAGAACTTCATGAAAAGATAAGGGTACACTCTATGGAAGCTGCAAGGAAAGTTAAAGAAGAAGGTTTAGATAATGATCTTATTGAAAGATTAATAAATGATCCAAGTTTTAGTCTAGATGAAGAAAAAGCAAAGAATATATTAGATGCTAAAAAATTTACTGGAAGAGCAGAAAATCAAGTATTAGATTTTATAAATGAAGCAGTTAAGCCGATATTAGAAAAAAACAAGGATTTATTAGGAGAAGAAGCAGAGATAACGGTATAAAATATAAAAATATAACAAAGAACAATAGGAAAATTTATATTTAAATTTACTATTGTTCTTTGTTATTTTATTTAAAGTTTTGGTTGTAATAATTATAAGTCGTTATAAAATGAGAGTAAGCAAAATATATACACTTAAACAATATCCTCGTAAATGATAATAAATAATAAAATAAATTATAGTTTATCAAAAAAATCAAGATTTTAAT
>NZ_JAHLPS010000126.1 GCF_018918055.1 Caproiciproducens sp. MSJ-32 | reverse complement strand
GTCTGCCCATTAAACGAGGAATAATATTCCATATTAGTTTGAATTAAGAATTTTGTTATAAAAAATGATTATAGTCCAAATGTCAACTGAAAATTTTTTCTAAAAATTAAACACTAGTGTAAACATCAGTTATTTTTATAGTTCTAAAATGTTGGCAATTGATCTAAATTATTTGATTCATCTCCATCAGCATTACTTCTTATATATTTTTTACCATTACGGGCGGTACCTACGTTACATCCTTCAAGTTGATGATTTTCGGTCATTTGAATTGCTTGCTCTTGATTAATTACAGTTCCATTATCTAATTTATACTCAGTTATAGTACCATTACTATCCTTTTTTACTGCTGTAATTTTCATATTTAACACCATCCTTTTTCTTTATATAATAATACTTATTAAAATTATTATATTAATATTTTTTTATCCAAAATCTCCTCATTTTATTCATATAAATATAAAGTATTAAATATAATTACATCAGCTTTTTTATTTATAACTTTATTGTATATATACGTGAACTTTCTCCCCATGGATGATAACCATTACCCACATATTCAAAACCATATTTTTCATAATATCCTATATGGCTTGTGCACAGATATAAATTAGTAAATCCACCTTCTTTTGCATCATATTTCACGGCTTCTATTAACTTAGCACCATAGCCATTTCCCCTATAATCCTTTTCAATATATAAGGCACATAACCAAGGATATAAATCCATTCTACTTATAAAATCATTAGTAATTAATCCCGAACATCCTACTATCTTCAAATCATCCATAAGCAAATACCATTGTGGTAATGGATTATTACTAGTAATAGCATTTGTTATACAATCATGATATACCATCATGCTATTTTGATTTGCCCATTTGCTTTGAAAATATTTAATAGCACTATCTTTATATTCAGGATGCTTTCTAATTGATATAATTTTCATATATTAACCTCTTTCTTTATTATTAGAATTGATTTCATTTAATAATGTAAAACTTAAAATAATTAATCCTCCAATAATCTGCAATAAAGTAATTGCTTCTCCAAGAATTGTTAATGAAATAATTATTGCAACAAGGGGATCAATATAACTTAGTATTGCTGCCTCTTGTCCTTCCAAATCCTTAAGAGATGAAAAATATAAACAATAAGCAAAGCCAGTATGTATAATTCCAAGTATTAAGAGACTTATTATGCTATTAGGTTTTAAACTCCCTATATTTATTCCTGTAGTCCCTAATATATAAGGAAGTAAGACTATAATTGCAGCAATAAATTGAATTAATGTTCTATCAATACCTGTAACATTTTTAATAAACTTATTAAGTATTATTACAGCTGCATAAAGTACTGCTGCTCCTAAACCGAAAGCAATGCCAATATTATTAGATTTATCTATACTTTTTACATTTATGACCATAATCAATCCAATTGTTGCCATAATAAAGTACATTATTTGTTTTATGGTAATCCTTTCTTTAAATAAAATAGGACATACTAACATAACCATTACAGGAGCAAAATAATAGCTTAATGTAGCAATTGAAACAGTAGTATATTTATAAGCTTCAAAAAGTAAAATCCAATTAAATCCTATTGCTACTCCAGATAAAAATAAAAATAAAAATAAAATGTCTCTTTTTACTTCTCCAAAACTTATCTTTTTTTCTTTTATAAATTTATAAATCATAATTATAATGGAGGCAATAAGCGCTCTAAATAAGGCTATCTCTCCAGAAGAGAGAGAAATATATCTAACAAAAATTCCAATTGTTCCAAATATAATCATAGCAATAATATTTTTAAGCTCTGCTTTCATAATAATTTATCTCCCATTTAATAATAAATAATTTAAAATCTAATATATATCTTTTATCTTATGGAGTCAACATTTTTCCTAATCTTATTATTTATTAAAGCCCTATAAAAAATAAAGGGGATCTATCATGATCACTCTGATATATCCCCATATTTATTATTTTACTTTAAATATTAAGGCTTCTTTACCTATTAAAAGCTTATTATCTTGAATTACTATCTTTTTATTTTCTACTAAGTCTAAATACTCCCCATCTTTAATTTCTAATTCTATTACATCATCCTTTTTTCCAAAATTAAATATTCCATAGAGTTTTTCATTATTCATTTCATAGGAGGCTACCACAACTTCTTTATTGCTTAATATATTTATCTCATAATATCCTTCAGAAAATACTTTATCCTTCTTCATATTATATAAACTTCTAAACAAATAAACCAATTCTTCATTAGTATTATTAAAATTTATTTTATCTAAATCAAAAAGACTTGGTGTTTTTTCTTCTAAAGCCTCTTGTCCATTATAAATTAATACTGTTCCCTTTTGAAAATAAATAAATTTGGTCCAAATTTTTAATAAATTAAAATCTTTTATCTTTTTTGCTGCTCTTTCTTGATCATGATTTTCTAAAAACCTTAATTTTATATAATTATTAGGATATATTCCTTCCTGTAAGCTTAACTTATCAATATAAGCCTTTAAAGTTCCTTTGCCGTTAAAATAATTATTAAATTCCTCATTTACATCATAATCATAAAGAATATCGAAGGCTTGATATAATTCACCATCACTGTGCACTTCTATTCCTTCTTTCCTTAAAGCTTTAAGAAAGCTTAAATGAACAGATTCTGCAAGCCATATAGTATCCTTATTAATTTTTGCAACTTCCTCCCTTGCCCTTCTCCAAAAACTTACTGGCACCATTGAAGCAACATCACATCTAAAGCCGTCAACTCCAATTGAAGCCCAATACTTTAATGTTTCTATTTGGTAGTCCCATAAGTCCTTATTTTCATAATTTAAATCAATAACGTCAGACCAATCCCCAGCTCTATTTCCAAAAGAACCATCCTTCCTTCTATAAAAATATTCTGGATGATTTTCTACCAGCCAGGAATCGTGAGAAGTATGATTATAAACAACATCTATTATGCATTTCATTTCTTTTTCATGAATTGCATTTAATAAACTTTTAAAATCTTCTAAAGTACCATACTCTGGATTAACTTTTCTATAATCTTTTATTGAGTAAGGACAGCCAAGACTTCCCTTTTTATTTTTAACTCCTATTGGATGTATTGGCATTAGCCATATGATATCTACTCCCAATTTTTTAATTCTATCTAAGTCTTCTTCTACTTCTTTGAATGTTCCCATTTTACCATAATTTCTAACATAAACTGAATATATTACATTATGTTTTAATCTTTTATTAGTGTCTACTGCCATATAAACCCCTCCATATTTTAAGATTTACTACTACAGCTTAATTCTAACATTCTAAAAATTAATTTAAAATTATGTTTTCTTACAAAACTAAGGGCCATATTTTGGCTAATTTACTCAAATTTCATCTTTAGATTCCTTGTTATCAAGATAGAATATTACTAAAGCCGCTAAAAGTAGAAAACTTGCTGCAAATATTGATTTAACCCCAATTTCCTCTGTTAATATTCCGCCTAAAGCTGCTCCCAAAGCAAAAAATATAATAACAATAGAATATCTTATTCCTCTTGCCCTATTAAGCTTATCTTTATATTTAATTGCTTTAAGAAAAGCTTCTGAGGCAGACCTTAAATTTCCTGTACAAATAGTTGTACTATAAGGAGAATCTACAAGAGTTTTAAAAGCTGATATCTGCATACCTGAAATAAATGCAATAATTGATGTTACTGAGCTGTGTGGAACAGTTTCCGGTATTAATCCTACTATGAACAAAATAACAGCTTCAACTAATAATACTATTTTACTGTATCTATTAGGATGAATTCCCTTTTCCCTTTCTCTTTGTCTAATAGTTTCATTTGCTAATGCTCCTAATATAAAGGCTATAACCTGAATAAAAGCAAGAATACTCATTTTATAATTTTTTTGTGCCAGGCCTATAGCAATTAATACAATATTTCCACTTTCAGCATTAGCAAATACTCCTCCTCTACCAATGTAGGTATAAGCCTCTAAAAATCCCCCTACAGCTGCAAGAATTATTCCTAATCTTAATGACTCATGAGTATTATTATGACTTGGTACAATTTCTCTAAATTTCCTTTTTATCTTCATATCCTTAATCTTACCTCTTGTTTTATCTTTTATAAACTATGCACCAACAATATTTCTAACCCATAATTTCTTATTATATCTTCTACGGCCTAAAATAAATTTATAAAATTCCTCAAAGGTTATCATAGCATAAACATAGTAAATCGGAAGATTTAACAGCATTCCCCCCAAGAAAGCCATTGGAATACCAACAAGCCATACTCCACTTATATCTAGAAATAAAGCTGCCTTTGTATCTCCTCCACATCTTAATACACCAACTATATTTACTAAATTAAAGGATCTAAATGGCAAATATATTACAAATACATTTAAACAATTTTTTATATTATAAGCTACCTGCTCACTTACTGCAAATAAATTAATAAGAGGTTTTCTAATTATTAAACAAAAAACAGCCAATATTCCTACTAATATGATTTGCATTGTAAAAATATATTCTGAATGTTTTTCTGCTTTTTTTAGCTTATTTGCTCCAAGCTCATTACCTAAAATTACCCCCGTAGCTGCACTTAAGCCCTGTAATAATACAAAACAAATTTGTTCAACATTTTGGGTTATTGTTATAGAGGCAACTGCATCATCGCCCATTCTTCCATAAACTAGAGAATATATTGTAACACCTAATCCCCACATAAATTCATTTGCAATTACAGGTGATACTGTTATAAAGTATTTTTTTATAAACTCCTTGTTGACATCTACTAATTCATTAATTTTAGCTCTCGCTTCACATTCTTTTCTATATACAACATATAAGATTAAAGAAGCTTCAACTATTCTTGCAATTAATGTTGCTAAAGCAGCTCCTCTTACTCCCATAGCTGCTGCTCCAAACTTGCCGTAAATAAAAGTATAATTAAAAATAACATTTACAAAAATAGATATTATAGTAATAAAAACTGGTGCCTTTACTTCATTTGTTGCCCTTAATACTGCAATATAAGAATTTGTAACTGCAGTAATTGGATAACTTAATGCTACTATTCTTAAATAGGAAGCACCGATTTCTATTGTTCCTTCATTAGGAGTAAAAATTCGCATTACTATTTTGGGAATAAATAATCCTCCAAGAAGAAATATTAAAGACCCTAATAATCCAAGAAACAAAGAAACTCCTAAAACTCTTCTAATATTTTTAATATCTCTTTTTCCATAATACTGAGCAGTTAATATTGAAGATCCGCTCACTATACCAAATAATAATAAAGTAAGAACAAAGAAAACCCTATTGGCAAGTCCTACTCCTGCAATAGCACTTTCTCCTAAAGCTCCAATCATAATATTATCTGCTAAATTCAAAATTGTATTTAAAAGATTTTGGAAGGCTATCGGTATTGCAATTGTTATTACCCTTTTAATAAATTTCTTATCTCTTGATAATTCTTTTATATTAATTAGCCCCATTAAAATCCCCTCCTTTATTAAATAAAAATTAATATTAAAAGTCTGAACTAAAAAAGTGCTTAGCAGCTTTTGAGTTATGCTAGAGCACTTTTCCATTATAAGATATATTTTTATTTTTAGATAGTTTTTATTTTTACCCTTGTTTCATTGTAAGTAACCTGTCCGCCTATATCTGATAATCCTGAATCGGTTAAATAATTAGGATTTCCATGTTTTTTCCACCATCCTGCATACATCATAACAATATTATCAGAAACGGCATTATCAACCTTTAATTTAACTTGTATTTTACCAATATTATTTTCTAAATATACAATAGCATCATTATTAACTTTAAATTTATTAGCCATATTTTCATTTATATAGGCTATAGCAATTCCTTCATAGTCCATAAAATGCTGGCTTGATAAGCTATCTCTTCCATGAATAGTCAATAGCCTAAGTTCTTCATTATTACTATCTAAATCTTCTTGCGAATTTAAATATAAATTTTCATTAAAGAAGATTTCAAATTTTCCTGACTTAGTTTCAAACTTTTTATCTGCCCAGGGAACTGCTTTATGCAAGGTAAAATAATTATTTTTTAAGTATTCTATACTCATATTTTCATTATATTTTTTAAAAGGTTCTATAACTTTTGCTAGATACTCTTTTTTACTTACCATGGGATATTCCTTTATTTCTAACTTCTTAGCAAGTTCCATGAAAAATTCATATTCATCCATCAATCTTTCCTTAGGCTCTACAGCTTTTTCATTATAAATTATATACGGATTCATCATAGAACTATATATTATATCTTCACTTTCTAAGGTACTTGTAGTTGGAATAAATAAATCACATTCCATTGCTGTATCAGTTAAGAACATATCAAAACAAACTTTAAATTCAACCTTTGATAAGGAAGCTTTTAAATTATTTAAATCTGCTAATTGATTAAGCAAATTGCTTTTTGTAATTATAGCCATCTTTATAGGAATATTATATTTTTTATTTTTTGCATCTATAGAATATAATTTATTTTCATCATGATAATCCCTATTTTCTAAGGAAGCCTTAATAAAATCGGCTATTTGACTTACATAATAATATCTTCCTTCAGCATATTTTGAACTATTATATGGATCAGAATTTAAGACCTGAGGAAAAACTCTATTGGCATAATTTACTCCTCCACCGCTTTCACCTATTTGACCGGTAATTGCTCCTAAAATATTTACTAAACTAATTGTGTTTCCACCATTTTTATATTTCTGCATTCCATATCCTAATAAAATAGTAGAATATTTATTAGTATATAATTCTACTAATTCCTCTATATCATTTTTTTCTACACCACATATATTAATTAAATTTTCTAAACTCAAACTATCCACATATTTTTTATATTCCTCATAACCCTTTACATATTTATTAATATAATTTATATCAACTAAATTCTTTTCTATAATAATTTTTCCCATTGCCAAAGCAAGGGCTCCATCACCATTTGCTTTTACTCTTACATATTTATCTGCTAGTTCTGCAGTTTTTGTATATATAGGATCTATTACAACTATTTTACTTCCATTTAATTTAGCTTTCTTTATACTTTGCATTGTATGTATTGAAGTATTAGCAGGATTTTTTCCCCATACAATTATTGTTTTACTGTTAAGCATATCTTCTAAGGCATGACTTTTAACATCACCAAAATTTCTTTTTTGAGCTTCTATTCCAGCACTCCAACAAGGGCCTCCTTTAGAAAAACTTACTCCTCCTAAAAAATTACAAAAAACTTCACCTATGCTTTTTAATATCGAACCATTACCATATTGTTCATAATAAAGTATAGATTTAGATGTGTATTTTTCTTTATATTCTTTGATTTTGCCTGCCATTACATTTATAGCCTCTTCAAAAGATATTTCTTTAAACTTTCCATCTACTTTTATAAGGGGACTATATTGCCTATCTTTATGATACAATCTATCTAAATGTGCTAAGCCCTTCTTGCAAACAAACCCTTTAGTAAAAGGATGATTTTTATCTCCTTGTATTTTTATTACTTTATTATCTTCCACATATATATCAAATTTACAACAGTCAAAACAATCTAAAGTACATCCTTGACTTTTCTTTTCCATAACTTATAATGAACCCCCTTTTATTTATAAATTTATTATTATCTAATAAGCTTACAATCTTACTTATTGCTATAAAAAAATATGCTATAATATATTTTAAATATATATTATATATAATAACTCATAAATATTTGAAAGGAAACTAAGGATGGAAAAATATATTTCTAATATTGAAAATCCAAAAGTAAGTATAGCTCCAATGGTTGATAAAACCCATAGGCACTTCAGGTACTTTTCTAGAATTATGGATAAGGATATGCTTTTATATACAGAAATGATTACTGCCCAAGCTATTATCTATGGTGATTTAGAAAAGGTTCTATTTTTCAGAGAAGAGGAAGGTAAAGTAGCCCTTCAAATTGCAGCCTCTAATCCAGAGGATGCCTTCAAAGCAGTAAAACTAGCAGAAAATTTTAATTATAGTGAAATTAACTTGAATTGTGGCTGCCCATCTGATAGGGTTTCTGGAAACTTAATGGGAGCAGCTCTTATGTCCTCAAAAGAATTAGTTTACGAAATTTTATGTGCTATGAAGGAGGCTACAAATAAGCCAGTTACTATTAAACATAGAATAGGAATTGATGGCACAGGTATAATTACAGATAAAAAATCTAAGGTTATTATGGAAGGTTATGAAGATCTTCTAGACTTTTTAAGTACTATCTCTAAAGCAAAGCCTGATAGATACACTATTCATGCTCGTACTGCAATACTAAAAGGCTTAAGCCCAAAGGAAAATAGGGATATTCCTCCTCTTGACTATAATATGGTTTATAGATTAAAGAAGGAATTTGATTATTTAAATATCGAAATCAACGGTGGCTTTAAAACTTTAGAGCAAATTAAAGAGGGTTTAAAGCATGTAGATGCAGTAATGATTGGAAGAGCTGCCTATGAGGATGCCTACTTATTAGCAAATTTATATAAGTTAGATAGTAATTCAGAAAATATATCACCTTTATCTAGAGGTGAAATAATTAGAAAATATATTCCTTATGTTGAAGAAGAATTAGAAATTGGTTCAAATGTTCATTCCCTTGTTTTCCCTCTCCAAAGCTTATTCCATGGTCAAAGGGGAAACGGACAATATAAACAGCTTTTATCTTCTTCAGCAATAAAAAAAGAAACAGTTTTAGATACTTTAAATAAAATCTTTGAAATAATGCCAGAAGATGTACTATGGAAATAATATATCAAAATAAAGCCTCTCATTCTTTATATATTAATAAAGTTCAGAAAATACTAATAAAAGAATATCTTATAGTTAATAGGGACAGCTAATACTGTCCCTACTAACTATAAAATTAATACTAAATTTGCTTATAAAAATTCAATTTATCTTATTTTTGAAAAGCCTCCTTAAAAATTGAAAAATTAATCTCCTACCCCAAAATCGGTATTATTATATAACACATCAATTTTATCATTTTTATCTAAAAGTTCTTTATATTCCTCAATGAACCATTTAACTAATTCATCATCTCTTTTAACTTTTGTACTATTATTTACAAAAACATTTATTGTAGCATGTTCAAAATTATTTAGCAATATCTCAATATCCCTTGAAATCATTTGTTTTGTTTGACCTTCTATACCTACCATTATACAAGGTGAATCAAAATATTTTTTTAATTCATCTATACCAATAAACTTCGCATTTTTATTTAATACCTTATTTCTAAAGTCGTAATCAAAAGTTTCTACTCCAATTTTAAAAGTTATAGGAATTTCAAAAAACTCTCTCATGTCTTTTATTCTATTTTTATAACACCAATGACTTTCTAAAAATAATCTTTCAATCTTTTTTTCCTTTATTATTTCTTTAATTAATAATAAATTCTCCTTTGGAATTTCAAAACAGCTTCCTGAATTTATTACTTCAAGAACCTTATATTCTCCTGTTATATTTCTTAATATCTCTTCATTAGTTTTAATTATTTCCTCTTTATCAGAAGAATTATCTAAAATATAATCACAAAAGGAACATTTCCCCCAGATACAAGGATAAGCCTTTAACAAAACAATTTCCCTTTTTACTTTTTCTGTTATTTTGCTGTACCTATTCATGATACTTTCTCCTTAATATTACTCGGAAGTTTTTTAAGTACTAAAATTATTAGCTTAATTGCTAAAAACTTGTCCATATAATCAGTTATAAACTGAATGAGAAATATAATAAATTTTTTACTAAAACCTAGAAAAGTTAAAATTTGAACTAAATAACTTGATCCTGAAGATGTTACTCCATCAAAGAGATAATAAGCTATAATTGCTCCAACAATTCCTGTAGGTATTGTTAGTATGAGTAAATTACAAAACAACTTCTTTCCTTTAAATCCATCCTTTTTGGCTAAATACCCTACTATTCCACCTATAATTATTTGTACTGGTGAAAAATATATAGAATAAATATCATAAGTAAAACCACTTATTAAACTTCCTAAAACACCAGTTACAATTCCATATAATGGGCCATATAGGAAAGCTACTAAAATAGTTCCTATTGAATCAAGTAAAATAGGCAGCCTTAATATTAAAGCTATAAAAGCACCAATAATATTTAATGCAATACCTATTCCTATAAAAGTTAATCTTATGGTCGAATTTTTTTTCATTTTATCCCCTCCAAATCTTTTGATGTGGAGAACTTACAGCTTCAAATAAAAAAGCTGTATCTAAGGATACAACTTAATATACTGCCACTATATTAATACCTTAGTTTTTTATACTTGGAAGTTCTCGAACAAGTCCCATATTTCTATGGAGTTTTATAAATATATTATAAATGAGCAAATTTCATAGCATTATTTACCATAAAAATTGAATAGACTCCTCCTAGGCAATTTTTAAGGCTTGAAAAATTTGCTCCAAGGGCACTCCAGCCTTTGATTGTTCATA
>NZ_JAHLPS010000123.1 GCF_018918055.1 Caproiciproducens sp. MSJ-32 | reverse complement strand
AAGTCCGGTGATAATGCTCTCTTGACTCTAACAGAGCGTAAGTCCCGTTATGAAATAATGATAACTTTAAATGCTAAAGATAGTAAATCTGTTGATGATTCAATAAAAAAGCTTATGGAGATGTATAGAGATACTTTTAAACATGTATTTAAAAGTATCACAGTTGACAATGGGGTTGAATTTAGTAATTTAGAAACTTTGCTTAAAGAATATGGTATAGAGGTATACTATACTCACCCTTATTCTTCCTTCGAAAGGGGTACTAATGAACGTCATAATGGTCTTATACGTCGTTTTATCCCTAAGGGTAAAAGCATCAAAGACTTATCTTTTGATACAATTCAAAGGATTCAAAATTGGATGAATAGGTTGCCACGTAAATTGCTAAATTACAAAACCCCAGAAAAATATTTTTATGAAGAACTATCGAAGATTGCTTAATCCCATATTTTGAATATTATAGATGTCGCTTGTGGTTTATCAAGGGTAAAGCTCCGCCTGCTACGCAGCCCTTGACAAACCCATGTACGCCATCTCCTGTTATTATTAAGATGGGCTTAAGGCTGATTTTGACTATTGTCAGTCCTATTCTACATGATTTTTTCACAGGGGTGTTGCATTTAATATTGCAATTTAAGGATAAAACTAAAAATATTCTATTATTGCCTTTTTATTTTTAAACCTTTATTTTGAATAAGCCTACTAATAATTACCTATAAACTGATATTTTTCTTTTGGTAATTTTATTTAAGTATCTAATTTATTTATAAAAAAATGGCAATGTAATTATATTCTTCCTATATTATTCTTTTTTCTTAAAAGCTTATTTTTTATGATAAGGTTCTCCTGTAATTCTTGTTGCATAATACTTTCACATCTTATAAATTTGTAATTATTTATTTTAAGCAATATATTTCCTTTTTATTTAAATAATGGTATAATATAAGCTATGAGTATTATTGAGAACATATTAAGTTATACAGGAGGAAAATTAACAATGTCAACATCAAGAATATTAAAATGGGTTTCAGGCGGGCTTGAGGCACTTTTGGGAATTCCAGTTCTAGGAGCTTCAATTATTTTGGGATTATTTTGGAGCCCATTAGTTATTATGTTAGCATTGCATATCGTTACTCTAGTTCTTACTAAAAAAGATGGAGGAGGATCAACTGGTAGTATTTTAGGAATCGTAACAAGCTGCTTAGGTTGGATTCCATTCGTAGGAATGGTTCTTCACATACTTTCAGCCATATTCCTTATGATTGATGCTTCAAAACCAGAAAACTTATCACAAAACAATTTATAATCGCAAGAAATAATAAAAATGAGCTATCACATTAGAGAATTAAATTTCCGTTAGTGATAGCTTTAATTCAGTTTTTAGCATTGTTCTAAATACTCTCATAATCCAATTCCTCCATTTTAAACTATCATCCTTCAGCACTTGAACATCTCCATAGATCTTATAAAGATTATTAACAATAAATCTTCAAACCATTTAAGATTAACTAAATGATGAGAAAGTGAATTTTCCATCATCTTTTTAAAATATATCTCAACAGTATTATCATTTTTAATAGCTTCTTCTAATAAAAAAATTTTTTCCTTAGTTTGTTCTATTTGAATTTCTATTATTTTTTTTAAGTTCTCCTTTTCATATTCATCAGAAAATAACATTGTCCCATAAAAAGGTAAATTTATATATTCAGTTTTAGAGCCATACTTAAACATTAACCTTTCAAATTCTTTATTTCCTAGTTCGGTTATAATATAATTTTGAGTTTCTCTAGTATTATCTAACTTATCAACTCTTTTAATATATTTTTTTCCTCTAATTTTTGAAGATTATAATAAAAAGATCCCTTGGTAAAATTAACTATATATCTGTAATGTCTTTCTTCCATTAATGATAATAATTCATATCCATAAGAACCTGGATTTTGTTTTATTAAACCTAAAATTAATAGTGGTATCAAAATATTATCTCCTTTAAATTTTAAAATTATAATATACTATTTTTAATTATAATTAGTCATTATTAATTTTAGTAGCTTCTGCTAAAAATTCATCATATGTTATTTTTCCCAACGCAAAATCCATACTTTTTATATATATTTTATCCGACTTGGTATGTACTCTTGAACAAATAGAATCTACTAAATCGCTTTCATTTGCCAATGGTTCTAATATGTGCTTTTTATTATAAAAATCTTCAAAATGTCTTAATCCAAATTTTCTTTGAGAAATTGCATTAATATGAATACCATCAGGATTAGATGTTAAACCTGATGCAGTAACAAAATAACAGTTATCTTGTTCAATTGCAAACTTTTTTAACTGTTGATTTATAAGACTATACTCTGTACAGCTTTTTCCGAATCCTTCTTTTCCCAAAAAATCTGGCAGTCCACCAATAATAACTGGAATATTGGGTGCATTTAATTCTTTTCTAAGCTCTTCAATTATTAAAAGTAACTTTTCATAATAAACTTTGTATTTTCCATTATGACTGTCACTTTCTCCTTGATGCCATAAAACTCCAACTAGTTCACTGCTTTGCATAGCAAATTTCGCTTCATTTATAGCATGTCTAAAAAGCACTTTATCTACAGCCCACTCATCTATAGAACTTCCTCCTTCTGCACAAGGAATTAAACCAATAATATCATCTTGATTCTTGCGGCACCATGCCTCTGAAAATGAAGCAGCTAAACTTATTCCTGAAACAGGTCTATCATAATTAATTGGTTCAGTCATCATTTGCCATTACGCAACATTTGTATTCTTTCATTGTAAATTAGAGGCACTTCATTAATAAAACCTCTTCATGCCATATTGGACTACCCTAACATTAAAACTGATTTAATCATTTTTTTCATCCTTTCTTTTATTCATATAAACCAAGGTAATCAACAATAGTCTAATTAGACTATTTGTTAACTAAATTTCTTATGTAAATAGATATTATTATAATTTAATTACTTCACTTAAAGAAAAAACTTATATATAAATATAAGTAAGAGTCTTAATTCTTATAATTACTCTTACTTATAATTCCAATAAAAACTTCACTTATTTATGATATGGTTCTCCGTATCAATATTAAGTGAGGTTTTTAATTGTACTTAAAGTTCTTCTATGTCTATTATATAACTTATACCTATACTAAATTGCTTTTTATTGTCTAATAATAGATATAACATATCATCCTCTTCCTCATCTTTAGCTAATTCTAAAAACAATAATCTACCTTCTATTACCTTACCTTCATTATCTGTAACTCTTATCTTAGAACCTAAATCAATATATATGTCCATACCACTCATATTGTTCTCTTTTGTAACCTTTATACACGGAATAATATTTGTAACTACCATTTTATTCACACTCCTTAACTATGAATATTTTATTTAACTCTATTTATATTATCTAGTACCCTACCATGATAAGCTGGGTCTTCTTCCTCTGCATCAAATACAACTTTTCTGTCTATTCCAAATTCATCTAACCAACTATAATCATATAAATCAGTCCACGAAACTATAAATACTTTATTAACTGTATTTTTTATTAAATCGTCCAATATTTCTTTACGTTGTTCCTCATTCTTTCTACATATTGAATCTACTGGATATAATATAGATACATTATATTTTTCACCTTTCCATGACATCTTATTTATTGTATCTATATACATCCTCAAGTTTCCTATTTTAATTCTTGTATTCAATTTTTCTGATTTTAACTTATGTTGAAAAATACTATTTATATTATCTTTTCCGTTAATCCTAAATAAAACTTTAACACCATCTTTTACATTTTTATTTAAAGTTCTCAAAACTTCCATATGTTTTTCATATTGATGCGTTCCGGTTATAAACATTATTTTTTCATTATCTGATTTTATAAATTCTATAATCTCTTTTTTTAAATTCTCTCTATTATTCATAATTTCTCTCCCTAACATTAGATTTCAATTTTTCTATATAAATATAATTATAACATTATACATTATATAACAATACTTAAATTCAATACCTTCAATCCAATATTTATTAACATAAAAGAAGAAGGAATACCTTTAATAGGTACTCCTCCTTCTTTTACTAGATATTCAACTAGCTTATCATTTATATTAAGTTTTATTGATTCTATTTCTCTTGATTCATTCATCGTTATTTCAGATATTATCATATGTAGTAACTTTTTCTGTTGCTCTCTACTTACACTACTATTTAATACTTTACTGAAATTCATAAGTATATCTTTAATGAACTCATATGGTATCTCTTCACTTACATCCTCAGAAATTGTGTTTAGTAACGGCTTCTTTTCTTCTTCTAAAATTCTGATTTTCTCATTTAGTTCATCCTTTCTAATTTGAAACTCCTCTTTAGTTAAGATATCATCCTCATATGCTTCAAAGATTTTTCGTTTTCTTTTATCTAGTTTTTCAAGCTCTTTATCTATGTCACCTAACAATCTTTTAGCTGGTTTAACTTTATCTTTTCTTTCCTTATTAATGTTTTTAACAACTGCTTTAATCATTGCTTCATTAGACACTAATTCTTCAATCTTTTTAAACACATATTCATTAGCTTTATCTACTCTTATTGTATTACTATTGCAAACAGAAGTTCCTTTATTCTTCCAATTACCACAACAGTAATAAGCTATTCTCTTTTTAGTACCATCTGCTAATGTATTGGTTGTCCTAGAAATCACCATACCAGCTCCACACTTAGGACATCTTAGTATTCCCGTTAATGGATATTCTCCATCATATATTCTTGAGGGCTTTCCTTTCTTACTTTCTAAAATTAATTGAACTTTATCCCATAGCTCTCTATCTATAATAGCTTCATGTTTTCCTTTAACTCTTATTGGATTAGGATTTATATTCCTTCTTCTTTTCTCACTCCAATTTTGTCTTACATTATATCTTATTTCTCCTATATATACTGGATTAGTTAGTATATCTCTTATACTTCCTACTGAAAAGTTATTTCCTTTCTTAGTTTTATATCCTAATTTATTTATTTGATTAGTTATTGCTTTATATCCCTTTCCTTTACTATATTCATTAAATATAAATCTTACTATTTCGGCTTCTTTTTCATTGATTTCTAGTTTGTTTTTCCCCTTTTTTTCTTCTTCTGGTGAGTTATTAGGTACTAAGTCATATCCTAAGACTCGTCCACCGCACCAATTTCCAGATTTCGCCTTTGCAATCATCCCCATCTTAACATTCTGTGCAATAGTCCCCCTTTCAAACTCTCCTATTAAAGCCATCATTTGAAATTGCATTCTTCCTGCTGGTGTATCTGTTTCAAAAGGTTCTGAATAAGATTTGAATGTTATATTGTTTTTCTCTAATAGACTTACAATCTTTAAAACATCTTCTAACTTTCTACTTACACGGTTTATCTTCCAAGATATAACCATATCGAACTTTCCTTCTTTAGCATCACTTAAAAGTTCTTTTAATGCGGGTCTATCTTTTATGTTTTTTCCACTTATTCCTCTATCAGAATAACATTTATAGATTATGTAATCATTAGCTTTACACCATTCTTCTAAAAGTCTTTTTTGTTCATCTATACTATATCCAAATTCTGCCTGTTCATCGGTACTTACCCGGCAATATATGGCAATTATTTTCCTCCTTTTTTCAATTTTTATATCATTAACCAATTTCTTAAATCCCATAGAACTCCTCCTAATATCTAATCAAATTTATAATATATACTTAACTTTCTATTTCACTACCCTAAACTTATTATGGAAAATATCGTAGTAATTACATTTCGATATTTCAATACTTCGATATTTTCCATTGTTAATTAATCTATATAAAATCAGATAATTTTAAAAATTCTTTCTCAACTCCTAATGGTTCAAATTTATATATGAATATATAATCTTTCAACCTAAATTTTCTCATTACTTTTTTTAACATTTCTCCTACATTACCAATGTCATTACAACATTCCTCTTGACTAAACCCATATGAACCTATTAAGTTAAAATCAAAAAAATTAATTACTATTTTATCTTTGTCTTCCCTATTTAAACTTACATGGTAGATACCTGTTGAACAATACAATTCTGTAATTAACTTTTCTATCCATCCTTCTTTTCTTCTACTTCTTTTATTTTTCATAATAACTAACTTATTATGAACAGCTACCCATACACTTTTATTTCTTAACTCCATGTATTCACTTGAGTCACATTCAAATTTTACTTTAATATTATTCATTTCTAATCTCTCCTCCATATATGCTTATTAATTTACATTGTATTTTTTAATTATTTTCTTCTTTTACACACTCTCTAGTAATATAATTAATTATTATTTCTGAAATTAAATCTATTATTTCTTTGCAACTATTAATATTATTCATTTTACTAACTCCTTTTATCTTGAAATTATCGACATTATCGAAGTATTGAACCACGATAATGTCATTAATAAATTAAAAATCAATTACTTCTGATTCTGATTGTATAAAATTAGCTATATCGGATACTTCCATTGATGATTGTCCACAAATAAGTTCTTTAGGACTTTTACGGATTTCAATTTTCCTCCCTAAACTAGTATTGCTTGTAGAAAATGTTATTCCCTCCATAAGAAGATTAGATTTTAATTCATTTAATCTTCTACTAAGTACATTAGGTTCTTTTGCCCATAGCTTTGATTGAATATCAATCTTTTCATCTTCTGCAATGGAGTTTAGAACTTCTAATAATTTAGATGCTGACCCTTCAAAATACTGTGTATTTTCCATTAATCTAATAATTGCTGTTGCAATTGGATTTGAGCTAACTGCTTCATCATTAGCTTTATGTTGGTTATTAAGGTAGGCTTTTAAAAACTTTTCTCCACCAATACCACAAGCTTCTGCTATAGCATATCCCCATCTAGTAAAGTCAGCCATTCTTCCTAGCTTCTTTAACTTTACACTAGGATAAATAGTTAACGCTTTTGATATAGTACTAAATATAGCTCCTAACATTTTAGGTTTATCTCTGTTAAACTCTTCCCATACTTCACTTTCTTCCTTTCTTTCATCTTCGGATATTCTTTCAAGTCCTAAAAGTAAACTTCTATCTAATAAATCTGGTCTTGTTGCTACAACATTTATTCCATTAAGAATTACTGGTACTTTATATTCATATATATTCTCCTCATCATCTGTATAAAGCTTTCTTCTACTAAATCCTCCCCCTGTAGCAGCTGTGCATAATATGTCACTCTTTTCTGCTGAAATACTATCTATGTTATCAAAACATGGTAAGTAATTATTATGTAAAACTAATGATAAATCTGTTGAACTCTTAGGCATTGATATTACATCTCTTGCTGATGGGTCAACTATGCTTCTATCCATTCTCATAGTAGTTGTCTTTGATGCTCCCTTTTCGCCATGATAAACTATTATAGGATTTCCTATACTTAAAAATTTGGTAACAGTACTAACAGTATGTAAAATTTTATCTTCATCTGTCTTAAATCTATAATGTTTATTAATTATAGATATGTCATCATACTCTTCTGGTAAAACCTGTGGTTTCATTGTCTTACGTCTTATAAATAATATTTGTCCACTATTATCAAGCTTCCAACCTTCCGTAGTAATTTTTATGAATGACCATTCCTTATCACCTAGGTCATAATAAATAGCTCCTTCTCTTTCCGTGCACCTTTTAGCTACATTAATCTCTTCTCCATCATATTGAGCTAAAGCTTCTAATACACTTACTGCTTGATTAATTGAATCCTTAGATGGAGCTTTTTTAGTTTCTTTGAAAAATCGCTTAACTAAAAAAGATTTATAGTCCTGTCCATTAACTTTAAGTACTAACGGATTTCCTTCTCTCTTTATGGCTACATACTTTTCATTTAATTCATTATGAAAAAACTCATCTTCTTCATTCATTGCCATTTCAATCATTATATCTGCTTGACTTTTTTTCTCCTCTTTTAGATTTTTATTTCTACTTTTTTTACCTTCATAGCGCTCCCTAAGAGTTTTCCAACTCTCATGGGAACAGCTATCATGATGGCACTTAGCACTTATTCCACCTTCATGAAATTGAGTTATTGAAGCTGATTTATCTGTATGTTTTTCATTCCAAGGACACCTTTTCAATACATAACAAGTTCTATCTGACTCATCTTTTATTCTATCTATATCTATTCCATACGTATCTAGCCATTCTTTAACGTCAATTTTACTTTGAATTTTGCTAGTATTACTTTTCTTTTTAGCTTTAGTTTTATTTCCCTTTTTAGGCATAAGCTCTGCTATCTTATTTATTAAAACTTCCTCTACTACTTCAAATTTTTCTGGTACATCTACAATTCTTGACCTTCTATGGGGTCTTCCTTCAATGCTATCTCCTTTACAAGCAATAGTTCCATAAAGCTTGGTTATTCTAGCTGGATTATAATTAGTAGTATCGACTTTTGCTTTCTCTGTACTGAATTTATTATCTAGCACTTGTAAAAAAACTTTTATATTTTCAGTTACTTCCTTAGTATTAGGTAAATCTAACTTATATAATAAGTGATATCCATTTCCACTACACGCTTTAACTGGTTGTGGAAATTCATTATCATCTAAAAACAACTTAACTTCATCAGCAATTTTATTAGCATATTCAAGTTCTTCATCAGTTGATGAAATTCCTGATGCTCTGCATGGGTCAATATCAATAAGTAGTAATTTTCTTCTTATAATATCTGAATCTGATGTAGTATGTTGTGCATAATCTAGCAACTTATCCTTTGCTCTTGCCATTAAATCATCTGAAAAAACATTAAGTGTGAAAAAAATATTATCTACACCATCGTATTTCTGAATATCACTTAAAAGCTTGTTCTTATCAATGTAGTATCCACTTCTAGTTCCCTTTTTTGTTTTAAGCATTCTAATCTCTAATGGATTTTCCATCTTTTCTAAAACATTTAACCCTTTCATTACTTCTTCTCTTAATTTTAAATTGTTATTACTCATTCTTCTTCCTCCTAGCCTTTGTAAACGTTTACTAAACTACATAGTATAAACCAATTTGCTATCTTTTCCTATAAATAAATCGAATTATTATTTATATTTATTCATAGCTTATATTGTTTTATTTACTTTATATTTTGTATTATACCAATATTTTTTAATATGTAAACACCCTCAACCTTTGCTATATCAAGGCTTCCACGTATTTTAATTCACTATTTTTCAGTTACATTCATCGCCTTCCAACCCAAGACTTCCTGGCATAAAAACCTAATCAACTTTTTAAGCCTAGATTTCCTTACTCTTAACCAAATTCCAACCAACCCATTGATTCCACTTGGTTTATAGCCATTTTTGCTCTTATGTATTTTATTTCCCTTTGCATATTTATACTTAAATTACTTCATTTTTGCATAAATATTTTTTATTTTTTTTAGTTTTTCCTAATTGTACTTAAAAATATCGTTGTTATCGTATTATATATAACGGTAACAACGATATATTCCCCCTAAAAAAACACCTTACATCATATTTTACAAAAAAAAATCACTAAATATCTATTAAAAATTTAATAAATATCTAGTGAAAATTTATTTATAATTAGACTAATTCCTCACCTGTTGCAGTTTTCATTTTTCCTCTAAAAATATTTACAGCATCTACTATTGACCATACGTTATTAACTAAAACTAAAGGCTCAAAGAATATTATTGCTATTAAAAATATTGCTACTTGGATAAATCCTTTTTCTTTATAGCCTAAATAAAAATTATGAATTCCTATAGCTCCTAACAATATTGCTGAAATACCAGCTACTACTTTAGAATTTCCTATTGGTTTACCTGTCCCATTACTTCCTTTTAAACTATTAGATATGTTTATTTTTGAATTCTTTAATTTACATCCACAATTTAAACATACTTCTGCTCCTTCTTTATTCTTAACTTCTGTACCACATTCACTACAGTAATTATTACCTTGTCCTTTATTTGTTCCACAATGAACACATACAACAGCTTTTTCATTCTTAAATTTATTTCCACATTCTTTACAATACATAATTTATACCTCCACTTTTTCCTTATTTTTTTCTCTAATTATTTCCTTACTTATAACTTGTTGTAGCCAATTACACGTATATCCTAATTTCCTTGACAACTCTTTTAAGTTTTTACCATTATAGTTTTTATTTAAGTATTCTAATATGTAACTTTTAGAATATAATCTCATTGGAAAAGTTACTTGCTGACCTCTGTAATTCTCATATATCTTTAATGTAATCTCCTCTCCCAATACTTCCACCATATCTTTATAAATACCACTATAATTTTCACTCTTTTTACTCATACATATATTTACTCCTCCTTTTCATTTATAATATAAATAATAACCTCACTTACATTTTTTGTAATGTTGATTATATATGTGATTTTCTATTGTAAAATCACATATATGTTAATGTCAATATTATTTTTAACAAATTTGCAAATATAACTTTTAACACTTTTGACTAATTATTTTTTGGAATTATTAGTGAATATTTTATCTTTAACTCTATAAGATTTACCTGTT